>NZ_JBHRWK010000059.1:0-262231 GCF_042647925.1 Amycolatopsis speibonae | reverse complement strand
CCCTGAGGCGACCGATCCCCACGGATCTCAAACAACACAACCCCTGAGACAAGTCAGGTGTTGCAACCACCACTAGAACCCAAGGGGAAGGGGGCCTTCACGCGCGACCCCGAAACTCGAGTGCTCAGCGGTGCGGAACGGCCGCGGGGGTCCAGCCGCGGTAGTTGTTGAAGTAGTTCACGCTCGACGCGTGGCCGATCTTGCCGCCGATGCTGGAGGCGTAGATCCCGCCGGAGCCGTCGGCGATACCGACGTGGCCCCACTGGCTGATGTTCCAGTACACGAAGGAGCCCTTCGGCGGCGTCCCAGTCGTGTGCTTCGGGCTGGCGCCGTTCCAGTGCGCGTTGGCCGAGGCCCAGACGCCGGTGGTCCCGTACGCGTTCTCGGCGGCCTTTTCGCAGAGGCCCTGGTACGCGGTGGAGCCGGCGTGGTTCTTGTACCACTGGACGGCGCCGGCGGGCGTGCCGTCGCCGGCGCCCTGGATGGACAGGTCACCTTCGGGCACGGTGGTGAACGTCCCCGCGGCCGGGTTGATGTCGGCGGCGGTGATGGTGGAGCCCGCTTCGGGGGCGGCCGGAGCGGCGCCGGCGACCGGAGCCACGGCGAGGGCCGCGATGGCCAGCGCGGCGACGGACGCCGGCTTCGCCACCTTGGCGAGGATGGTACGCATGATGCAAACCTCCTGTTGAGTATTAACCAACAGAAGAATCGTCCCGTGATCGAGTACAAATTTCGTACAACTCGGCGTAGATAGTTGATAACTCAACGTGTTGGAATATGCCGGGGGAGGGGTGCGTTAACCCCACTGCCAGCGCATCTGGCAAAATCATCCGCTGAAGTCCGGCACCGGTTCACCCCGTACGGGGACCCGGGGCCAACGAGAGAGGACACCATGAAAAGCGGTATTCACCCCGAGTACGTCGTCACGCACGTGAACTGTGACTGTGGCAACGAATTCACCACGCGCAGCACCAAGACCTCCGGCAGTCTCCACGTCGAGATCTGCTCGAACTGCCACCCGTTCTACACCGGCAAGCAGAAGCTCATGGACACCGGCGGCCGCGTCGCGCGCTTCGAGGCTCGCTACGGCAAGCGCAAGAAGGCCGAAGACGCCAAGTAGCTTGAACAACGGCGCCTACCCGCATGTCCGGGTAGGCGCCGTTTTTCATGGTTTCTGTCCAGGGTGTTGAGAGGTGGAGTGGTGGATTCGAGTTCGCTCAAGGGTCTGCTCGAAGAGCACACCCAGCTGGAAGAGCAGCTGGCCGACCCGTCCGTGCACGCCGACCAGGCGCGCGCTCGTAAGCTCGGCCGCCGTTACGCGGAGCTGAGCCCGGTCGTCAAGACGGTCCGCGAGCTCGACACCGCCCGCGAAGACCTCGAGACGGCGAAGGAGCTGGCGTCCGAAGACTCGTCCTTCGCGGCCGAGGCCGAGGAGATCTCGGCCAAGATCCCCGTGCTCGAGGCCAAGCTCACCGAACTGCTCCTGCCGCGCGACCCGTACGACGGCTCTGACGTGGTCATGGAGATCAAATCGGGTGAAGGCGGCGAGGAGTCGGCGCTGTTCGCCGGGGATCTGCTGCGCATGTACCTGCGCTACGCCGAGCGTCACGGCTGGAAGGCCGAGGTGCTCGACTCGGTCGACTCGGACCTCGGCGGCTTCAAGGACGTCACCGTGTCCATCAAGAGCCGTTCGGCCGACGTCGACGGCGTCTGGGCGCGGCTGAAGTTCGAAGGTGGGGTGCACCGCGTGCAGCGCGTGCCCGCCACCGAATCACAGGGCCGCATCCACACCTCCGCGTCCGGCGTGCTCATCTACCCCGAACCCGAGGACGTCGAGGTCGAGATCGACCCGAACGACCTGCGGATCGACGTCTATCGCTCGTCCGGCCCCGGTGGCCAGAGCGTGAACACGACCGACTCGGCCGTGCGCATCACGCACCTCCCGACCGGTGTGGTCGTCTCGTGCCAGAACGAGAAGTCGCAGATCCAGAACCGCGCCCGCGCCCTGCAGGTGCTGCAGGCCCGCCTCCAGGCGATCGCCGAGGAGCAGGCCGCCGCGAAGGCGTCGGACGCGCGCCGCTCGCAGGTCCGCACAGTCGACCGTTCCGAGCGGGTCCGCACCTACAACTTCGCCGAGAACCGCATCGCCGACCACCGGGTGAACTACAAGGCCTACAACCTGGACCAGGTCCTCGACGGCGACCTCGACGGCGTGCTGAACGCGCTCATCACGGCGGACCGCGAAGAACGGCTCGCCGCCCACGCCGGCTGATCCGAGCTTGTGATCGATCACCTCATCGAGGCGGAACTGGTCGAGTGCCGCGATCTCACGCTGCTGGGGGCCAGCACGTTCGAGGGGCGTGCGCCGAAACTCGTCCGGGTTCTGCGCACGAACCTGTACCCGGCGGACTGGTGGGCGGAGCTGAACTGGACTTCCGCCAAGTCCATGCCAGGGCGATCACCGCTCGGCTACTTCCTCTTCCACGACGACCAGCTTCCCGAGTCGAGGTGGATCGCGCCCGGGAACTTGTCCTGTGGGTGCTGGATGTCTTGCTGGAGAACGCATCCTCGTTCGGCCTTGCGGCGAGACTCGGACAGCTGCGTGAGGCGAAACAAGTACTTCCGGAGACACTGCTGTTCGAGGAGTAACAGCTTGTCGAGGTGCTCGCGATTCTCCGCTAGCGGCTCTGTCCCGCAGCCCAGCGGGCGTTCACCGATCAGCGGCGAACCATGCAGAACGTCTGGCATATCTCGCCTGCAAATGGAAGGCCAGCTAACCGGGTTCCGTGGCGAACGGGTCGTCTTCCAGGCTGGTGTGGATGGCCCGGACGGACATGCCCACGTCGGAAAGTCGGCCGATTACCTCGTTTTCGACCCGTCTGAGCGCCTCCTCGCCGGTCTCTCCGGTGCCTGCTGGGAATGCCGACAACAGCACCGCTTCACAAGGCCCCGCGTCCGTATTGATCCTGATCAGCGACGCCGAAAGGTCCGTCGCGGTCGCCCCGCACAGGCGTACGGCGGTCTGGAGGTCGCCGGTGGGAACGTAAAGATGTACCCGTGAGATGACGTCGGTTTCCGCCCTCGGTGTGGAATCGTGCCGGGGAACGTGCGCCGGCTCGCGTGGGTCGGTGCCGCCGAAGGTCGTCATGAGCGAAGAGACTGTGTAGCCGTCGGCCTGGGTGTCGTTGGCGTCGTAGCTACCGTACTGGCCGGTCTCCGGCGTGCCGCGAATCACGAAGAACTCCGCGTTCAGCCCGAAGTGGAAGAGCGCCGGTACCGCTGCACGCTGCAGGGTTTCGGCAGGTTCCTCGTCGTCCGCTGGCGGTGTGCGATAGCCGACGGAGACCGAGTGGCCCTTCCAGGCACCCTCCGGGTCGGCCCGGCAGATCTCCAGCTCGGTGGCCTCGAACTCACCGATCAGCCGCTCGCCCAGCTCGATGGCCACCGCGAAATTGTCCGTTTCGATATTCGCGGATATCCGCGTGACGGCTTCCGTTTCCCGGAGATCCATAGTTGTTTCACTGGCCCTTCGGCGACGGAGGATGCGCTCAGTCTACGGGTGGTGGCGGCGAGACCCTCGGTGGCGTGCCGGACGCCGAATAGGGTCGGGGCATGGCCGATTCGGAGAATGCATTTCGTGGCACCGGCAATAGGAATGTGATCCCGGATTTCCGGGTGTTACTCGGTTGTGAATTCACCATTCTTGGTCAGTGGTATTGAATTTCTATAGACATTCTCCATGATCGATATCGGTTTTGCGGTGCTTCGTGTTACATCGGATGTCACAACCCGTTTCCGCGAACCTGTGATCAGCGGTCGGCCGAACGGTCGATTTGGGTCGGTAGTCGTTGACGTGCTGAAAGTCCGAGACTAGAGTCCGTGGCAGCCCCAATCTGGGGGTGGAGAGGGCTTCGGCCCCTCTTAGGGGAGGACAACCTGGTGAGAAATTCGGCGCGCCTGCTTGGGCTTGCTGTTATCGCTATAGTATTTTCACCCATTCTCTCCGGAGCCGTTGCTGGAGCGTCGGTCAGCGACGATCAGCCGCCTCCGATTGTCGAGGATTACACCTATCCCGGTGCTGATCAGATCTTCGCCCAGTATGGTATTCGACTACTCAAGGGTAATGGGCAGATTTTGTTCACCCAGTGCGGCAGCGGTGGCAACCTTGTCGAAGTCTGGAGTAGGACGAAGTCTAACCCGTTCTGTTTCAAGATCTCGGGTAACAAGGGGTATCTCACCCTTGACCTGGCCGCAGTGTACTTGATCAAGGGTGATGACCACGCGCTGAAGGCGACTATGGTGATCAAGGGTTCGCCGGTTGTTTCCGAGATCGGAAAGAACACCTGGACGTCAGCGGGAGAGGGAGCTGACCCTGTGAACGGCCAGTCTCCGCTTGTGGAATTGAATTCAGGATCGCTCTGATTTTTGACCTGCTTGTTTGCGATGCTGAGCCGAAGCTCGGCGGGTAAACGGTTTCCGCTCAAGAACGGGCTCGCTTCGGCGAGCCTGTTTGATTATATTTTTTGGAATTCGCCCGTTAATTCACCTGTGGCTGTCGTTGTGCGCTCGGGTCGAATTATTACTCGGTGAACCTTCTGGTTCGTGACTGTAGGGACATGGATGAAATCGATTTCCCCGGTTCGGGTTAGGGTAAAGGCATGGTCGGTCTTGGCCATTTCTTTTGTGGTCAGTGCTGGGCTTCCTGCTATGTCCGGCCAAGCTGACGGAGCAGAAGCGAATCCACGACTGGTGGCCGTCGGATTTCTGAAGACCGGTGGTCCTGGCTTGGCGGACGCCGCCGAGACTGCACTTACCGGCACAGACGCCGACCTTCAGGAATTTATCGCTCGTGGTCAGCACCAGGCGCGTGAACACGATAATCGGGTCCGCGCGGCGCAGGTGCTTAATTTCGCAGGTCCTGGCGTGAAAAGCGCGACGAACGCCGCGCTGGGCAAGAGCGCTGCTGAACTGTCCGCTTATCTGGACAGTGGCTGGCAGCTCCCTTGGCTGGACGATCAGCGAGTGCTGGTGGCGCAGATCATGGAAAAGGGTGGCCCCGGCGTCAAGAGTGCGGCGCAGGCGGCACTCAATGGCAGTACCGAGGGCCTGCACGACTTCATCGCCCAAGGCCAGTTCGAGGCACGGACACATGACGAGCGGGTTCAGGTCGCCCAGCTCATGGCGTCCGGCGGGACGCAGGTGCGGGCCGCCGCGCAGAACGCCTTGAACGGTACCGCCGAGGACATCCGAGACTTCCTGCTCACCGGTCAGCATGTGGCACGAGAGCGCGACGAGGAAACACTGTCGATCACCCATCTGCTCGGCTTGGTCCGAGAGGCCGGCGCGAAAGCCGCAAGCGAGACCGATGAGGCGGTGAAGGCGGCTGATCGTGCTGTTCAGGCTTCGCGTTTGGCCAAGGAAGCCGCAGATCGTGCGGCGGCGGAGACCGCAGCCGCACGAGACTCGGCGGGGCGTGCGGCGGATGCCGCGAATCGCGCCGCCGAAGCCGCGGGCAAGGCCGCGGAGGCCGCGAAGGTTGCGATCGACGCTGCCAACGCCGCTACCAGGGCGGCCCGGTTGGCATCGAACGCCGCCGCGCGGGCTGCCACCGCGGCCGGTCTCGCTCGGGACGCCGCGGCTCGGGCGTTCGGCGCCGCCGGGGCCGCCGCGATCAACGCGAAAGACGCGGACACCGCGAGACAAGCAGCAGTCGACGCGCGTAAGGCTGCGGAAGGCGCCAAACTGGCCGCGGACGCCGCCGCTGCCGCGGGCAAAGCGGTCGAGGCGGTCGGGAGCGCCAGTCGAGCGGCGCTGGAAGCGGCGGGCAACGCCGATGCCGCCGCCAACGCCGCGAGCGCCGCGGATGGGCACGCGAAGGCCGCGGGCGTAGACGCTGCTCGTGCCAGGAAAGCGGCACAGGACGCCAAACGGGCGGCCAAGACAGCGGGGCAGGCTGCCCGAGCCGCAGATGCTCTCTCTCGTCAGGCAGCGGCGGCCGCCGGAGAAGCGCGTACCGCCGCGCTGGATGCGGCAGGGCATGCCGAAGCGGCCGCACGTGCCGCGGACGAAGCCGCGGACCACGCCGGGGACGCTGAGAACGCAGCCCGTGAGTCTGCCGCACACGCGGCTGCGGCAAGAGTGGCCGCTGACGCCGCCATACGCTTGTCAGGCCAGGCTCAGCAGATCGAGGACTCCGCGCGTGAGGCCGAGACCGGCCGGCTTCAGAACGACACCGAGCAGGCCGTCTATGACGCCGAGCAGGCGCGAGTCGCGGAGGCCGCTCGCACGGCCGAGAGCGCGTGGGATGCTGCTGAAACTGCGAGGCGTGACGCTGAGACGAGGCAGTTGATCGCTGAGGCGACGGCACCTGGAGCCTCCCCTGAGATAGTTTTGGGGAAAGGTCGCAAGGTCGCAGTTCGGCTCGTCCGGAACGGTGGCGCTTGGACTCGCGCCACCGCCGAGACGGCACTTGTGGACGATAACATGCAAGCCTTCCTGACAGCGGGACTCGCGGTTGCCGCTGAGCAGGATGACCGATCGCGGGCGCAGTACATTGGTGACACCACGACCATTCCGGCGCTCAAAGAGGCTGTCAGGGTGGCGCTGGCCGGTACTCATGCCGATGTCCTGGAGTTTCTGCGGACTCGCTGGTACGAAGGCAAGGAACACGACGATCGGGTAGAGATCGCTCGCATCATGGCTCTTGGAGGCCAAGCGACGAAAGACGCGGGAAACGTAGCCCTCAACGGCACGAACGCGGATCGTGAAACCTTCTTGCGGGTCGGTCAGCACGTGGCAGCCGAACATGACAACCGAATTCGGGTTTCCCAGATCCTGGCCGCAGGTGGGCCGGAGGTGAAGGCCGCGGCGCAGGTCGCCCTGGCCGGCCCGGCCTCGTACCTGCGCGATTTCCTTCAGGTCGAGCAGCTCAAGGCCGCCCAGCGGGATCTCGACACCGCGAGTCACGCCGCCGAGATCCGTGGATATGTCGCGCAGGCGGCCAAGGTGGCGGCGACCGCTCGTGAGAACGCCGACAAGGCCGCTGCGGCCGCGGCCATCGCCCGAAACGCTGCGGACGAGGCGGAGACCTACGCGGAACAAGCGCGCCGGTCGGAGGCGCAGGCGGCAGGCTATGCCCAGCAGGCCAAGGAGTCTGCCGCGAAGGCACAAACATCGGCGACCCAGGCCGCGCAGGCCGCGAAGACGGCGCGTGCCGCCGAAGCGACGGCGCGAAAAGCGGCGGATTCGGCGGCGAACTCCGCCATCCGTGCGACGGACGCCGCGTCCAGGGCGAAGTCCTACGCGGTTCAGGCAGCTGACTCTGCCGCGAGAGCACGGGATTCCGCGCTGAAGGCGGGGGAGAGCGCCTTCAAGGCTGCGGAGGAGGCACTTGCCGCAATCCGGATCTCCGGGGAGAAGGCGGCTGCGGAAAGCGCGACGCCGGGATCGCCGGCCGACCCTGGGTCGCAGGTGAGCGTCGGCGAGTTCCCCAACGGAACCAGGGTGGTGGTCGATGGCGGCGAATGCTATATCAATGGGGTATCCGTCCCGGCCACGAATGCTGGCTGCGGAAACCTTGGTGGAGAATTAGATCAATGGCTGAGCGTGGCCGCACTTCTCATTGATTTCAACACCTTGGAAGGAAATCCGAACGCGGGTGCCACCCTGCTCAAAGCTTTTTGTCGATCTTCCAAGAATAGTTGTCACCCGCTGCTCATGAGGCAGCTGGACGAGGCGAACCTGAAGACTCTCCCGATCGTAGAACTGGGCGGGGTTGGTGGAATCCCATTTCCCGGAGGTAGGTCTGGGCGTATTCCGAACCTGCCGGGGAAAATCTCGGATCTTTCGAAGATCTTGCCGGGTGCTGCCGATTGGCTGGATCCGCGCGCGCTGGCTAAGATTCCGGCTGAATGGAAAGCCGGGGTGGCGAACCAGAAGGGCGTAGGATTCAGGTGGTTCGGCCCCAATCCTAATGCGGCTGGGGTTCGGATCGATAAAGGTGTTCCGGGCGCGAAGCCGAGTCAGCAGGTCGACCACGTTGTTGTACGCGACGGGGGTAAGATCATCGGCAGAGATGGAAAGCCGATCCAGGGATCTCTCGAGCAGAACTGGGAAATGGGTCACATTCCGCTGTCGGAATGGGTCAAATGGTCGAAGTGGAATACGCCGTGTTTGAATCTGTCAAGTATCCTCAGATGCGAGAAATGGTCGTGAATGCGGTTAGGGCATTCTCTGACGTTGAATACCAGTGGCGACAGTGGGTTTGGCGGATGGATCCTCGAATCGTGGACAATTTCACGATGCAGATCAATGCGCTGGATGATCTTCAAATGCGCGAGTTTCCGCACGGTGCCGTCGGTGACGTATTGCGGAATACTCGCGAAGCTGACGCTTTCGGTCCGCTGAACGAGGCTCTGCAGAATTTGTTCGACAAGTTTGGAACCGAGCTTTCGGACAGGGAGTATCTGAACTTGGCCGAGTGGATTCCGGTGGTGACCGAGGCCAAGGAACTTCTCGCGGTACTTCTCGACAAGCAGTGAAAGCTCCGAGCGAGTTGTTTCTTGGGTTCTGTGGCACTAGTTGAGTTTGGTGTGAAGAATTTTCAGGCTGACGTCCACTAACTGAGGGAAGATATGAGCAAGGTCAGAGCGATCGCGTCGACGGTTTCGGCTGTCATCGCGTTTGGTGGCGTCCTCGCTGCTACGCCGGCGCAAGCTGTTTCCGGCGGTGCAGCGGCGGTCGATGGGGCCTATGGCTTCGTGGCCAAGATCGAGATCGACGGCAGCGCGTGCAGTGGTGCTCTCGTGGCATCGGAATGGATCGTGACTTCCGCGACCTGTTTCCCCGGCAACCCGCAGGGCGGCGTGCCGGTCAAGGCGGCCACCGCTATCGTCGGCAGGACCGACCTTTTCGGCACCACCGGAAAGGTCGCCAAGGTGGTGAACCTCGTCTCCCACCCGAGCCGCGGGGTGATGCTCGCCAGGCTTGACACGACGATCACCGGCATCGCACCGGTGACACTGGGCGGTGCGGTCGCCGCGGCCGGCGAGAAGCTGCGCCTGGCGGGCTACGGGCGTACCACCACCGAGTGGGTCCCGAACAAGCTTCACTCGGCGCTGTTCACCGTCGGCACGCCGACCGCGGACAATCTTCCCCTCGTCGGAGACAACGGCGCCGATGCGTGCAAGGGTGACGCGGGTGGTCCGGTGTTCCGCGAGACCGCGGGCAAGTTCGAACTCGCCGGTGTCGTGGGCGCATCGTGGCAGCATGGATGTCTCGCCGTGTCCGAGACGCAGCAAGGCACGACGGCTACGCGCACTGATGGTCTCGCTGAGTGGATCCGGCAGCAGACGTTCGTCGCGACGGCCAAGGCCGTCGATCACGCGATCACGGTCAGCTGGGCTCCGGTCTTGGGGCAGGGGCAGTTGACGTACCGGGTCTACGCGGGGGAGGAGCCCTCGGTTCCGGTGGCCGAAGCTCGCCGGATCGGTTCGACGACGGGAACCAGCTTCACGCACAAGTCCTTGCCTGCCAAGAAGACCTTGTACTACCGGGTCGTCACGACGCCCGCCGGCGGAACGGATCTGTCGTCCAACGTGTCATCGGCGACCACGCCGGTTCCGGCCGTGAGCGACTTCTCCGGTGACGGCAAGGACGACATCGCGGTCTTCACCCGCGGTGATACGGCGGACGTCTACGCGGCTGTTTCCGATGGCGCCAAGTTCGTGGGCAATTCGGTCAAGTGGCATGACCGGTTCGCGACGAACAACGAAGTGCCGTTGGCGGGCGATTTCGACGGTGACGGAAAGACGGACATCGCGACCTTCACCAGGGGGACGCTGGGTGATGTGTATGTGGCGCTGTCCGACGGTGGCAAGTTCGTCGGTGACTCGCAGCAGTGGCACGGTGATTTCGCGTTCGGCGAGGAGATCCCGGCGGTCGGTGACTTCGACGGTGACGGGAAGGATGACATCGCGGTCTTCACCCGTGGGTCGACGGCCTCTGTCTATGTGGCCTTGTCGGATGGCAAGAAGTTCGTGGGTAACGGCGTGAAGTGGCACGGCCGGTTCGCGGGAGGCGCGGAGGTTCCCGTGGTGGGCGATTTCGACGGCGATGGGAAGGACGACATCGCCACCTTCACGCGCGGTACTGCGGGTGACGTCTTCGTCGCGTTCTCCGACGGTGGCAAGTTCGTGGGCGATTCGCTGCAGTGGCACGGCGACTTCGCGTTCGGTGACGAGATCCCCGCCTCGGGCGACTTCGACGGTGATGGGAAGGATGACATCGCGGTCTTCACCCGCGGGACGGCGGCCGATGTCTACGTGGCGTTGTCGAACGGTGCGAGATTTGTCGGGAACGGCGTGAAGTGGCACGAGAACTTCGCCTTTGGGGCCGAATTGCCCGCGGTCGGTGACTTCACCGGTGACGGGAAAGCCGACATTGTCACTTACACGCGCGGCACGGGAGCGGACGTGTATGTCGGCTCGTCCGACGGGTCGAAGTTCGTGGGTGCTTCCGTGCTGTGGCATGGCGATTTCGGTTTCGGTGATGAGGTACTGGTCCCGAGGGCCTTCGCGCTCGGTTTCTGACCGTTCGCCAGTGTCGGGCAGGTGGATCGTCAACCGCCTGCCCGACACTGGCGATTCCGTCACCCGGTAAGATGACTCAAGATCGTTTTGGGGTCCTGCCCAGTTACGGACAGTGTTGTCACGTCACATTACTCTGGGTGGTTGTTGGTCTTTTCGGTTGCCTGGAGAATGCATTGAGCACGGTTACTGTCGAATCCGTATCTGCGCCTGGCAGACCCGGTGGAATTCGCGTTCGGACGTGGAACTGGGCTGTCATCGGGGCCACCGTGGTGGCTTTCCTGGTTCTTGCCTGGCAGCGGCGCTGGATGAGTGATGACGGCCTGATCGTGTTGCGGACGGTGCGGCAGGTCCTGGCGGGCAACGGCCCGGTTTTCAACGCCGGTGAGCGGGTCGAGGCCAATACCAGCACGCTGTGGACGGTAGTCCTCGTGCTGGTGGGGTGGATTCCCGGCGTCAGTCTTGAGTGGATCGCGGTGATCGTCGGACTGGCGTTCTCGGCGGGCGGTCTTGTCCTCGCTCTTGACGGTGCCCGGCGGCTGGCGGGTCCTTCGTCGTCCACTTTCGTTCTCCCGGCGGGTGCGCTTGTCGTGCTGGCGCTGCCGCCTTTTCGTGATTTCGCCACGTCCGGCTTGGAGACCGGGCTGATCAGCCTGTGGCTCGGCGGGACGTGGTGGCTTCTGGTGCGTCGCGGGACTGAACGGCCGTTCGGTCCGGTGTGGTCGACCGCGGTGGTCATCGGGCTGGGGCCGCTGGTGCGTCCGGACCTCGCTCTGTTCAGCGCGGCCGCGATGGTCGGTTTGCTGGTGCTCACGTGGCGGGGCTGGCGGCCCGCGCTGCTTCTTCTTGTCGCGGCGGCTGGGCTTCCGGTGCTGTATCAGGTGTTCCGGATGGGCTACTACGGGCTGATCACCCCGAACACGGCGCTGGTGAAGGAAGCCTCCGAGGCGCTGTGGGACAGCGGATGGGCCTATTTCGGTGATTTCACCGGTCCGTATCTGCTGTGGATCCCGGTCGCCGCGTGTCTGCTCGCCGGGCTGGCCTTGGTGGTGCGGAAGTCCGTGAATCGGCGGGTGGTGGTGCTGCTGGCTGTTCCGCTGCTGGGGGCGGTCATGCTGGCGGCGTATGTCATCCGGGTGGGTGGCGATTTCATGCACGGGCGGATGTTGCTTCCGGCGACGTTCTGTCTGCTGCTCCCGGTGATGGCGATCAGGGTGACCAAGCTGACGTTCGTGCCGGTCGTCGCGGTCGCCGTCTGGGCGGTCATCGCGGGTGGTTGGTTGCGGACTCCGTATGCCGGTCTGGAGGAGCCGATCGACGAGAACGAGGTCATCGCCGACGAGCGTGCCGCCTATGTCGAGGCCAGCGAGACCGAGTATCCGATCCTGGCGCGGGACTTCCGGTTGTTCGTGGCAATGGCCGACGACGCGAACAAGCAACTGGCCGCGCGGCAGGCCCCGGCCATCCACGTGTACGCGGACTCGACGGGGTGGGTCGCGTATCCCTCGGCGAACGGCCGCGACGTGCTCACGTATTTCAACATCGGCGGCCCGGGCATGCTGCTTCCGCTGGACGTGTGGGTGCACGACCCGATCGGGCTGGCCAACCCGGTGGCGGCGCACAGCACCACCGTGCCGGGACGGCGGATCGGGCACAGCAAGTTCGCCGGTTCCAACTGGGATGTCGCGGGTCTCGCCGAGGGGACGACGAAAGCCTTGGCGGCGCGGGGCCAGTACGAGCAGAGCGACCTCGACGCGATCCGGAGAACGCTGGCCTGTCCGCATACGAAGGAGATGCTCGACTCGGTCCGCGCGCCGCTGACCTTCGAACGATTCTGGGACAACCTCATCCACTCGGTCGGCCGGAGCGGACTGCGCTACGACCGCGACCCCGGGAACACGCCGGCCTGCGGATGACCCGTCAGCCGGAGATGGACACCGTCTCCGGCTCACGTTCTTCGGTCGTCGACGGCTCGTCCTTGCGCTTCGGCAGGAACGAGAGCGCGGCGAACGCGGCGGCCAGCAGGGTCGGGTAGATCGTCAGCTGCTGGTGCTTGACGTTCTCGATGCCTTCCGCGAGGCCGGAGACCAGCATCTGGCCCATCGCGAAGAACAGGAAAACGAACACCACGATGCCGACGTCGCGGCGTCCGGTGCGCTTCCGGAAGGCGCGCAGGCCCGCCCAGCCGATGAGCAGCCAGATCGGCAGCAGGGCGAACAGCCCCAGCGGGGCGATCCAGCCGGTGATCCCGGACAGGACCGGGACCCGGTACTCCTTGGCCAGCGGCGGCTGCCCGGCGTGCTCGCCGAAGCTGCCGAGGTTCGGCACCCGTGCGGTCAGCGTCTCCTGCGCGGACCGGTGCAGCATCTCGACCACGCGCACCGGGTGATCCAGGTAGTACTGGGCGACGTTGCGGCGGCTGATCTTGTCGCGATACCGGGCGTACGCGGGGTCGTGCCAGGCCGCGTTCTGGCTCCACCAGCCGGTGCCGACGTACTGGGCGAACTCGGGCGGGAGACCCAGCGCGGCGAGGTCGCCGGTGGTGTCGTGTTTCCCGTCCACGATCCCGTTGAACACGACGTGATACATGTTGGCCTCGCGGTACTCCGCGTTGGCCGAGTCGCCCGCCCCCTGCACCAGCGCGGTACCCGCGCCGACGACGGCGAGCACGGCCAGCGGCAGCGCCCAGCGGGCCAGGCCCCGGCTGCCCGCCGGTCGGACGAACAGCAGCGCGAGCGCGAACAGCGGGATCAGCAGCAGCGTCTGCGACTTCGCGTTGATCCCGATCATCGCGCCGAGCACGGTGACCGCGGCTCCGGTGTAGCGCCACGGCCCGGTGCGGTGCATCAGCAGGAGCCCGCCGGCGAGCAGGAGCATGCCGAGGAAGGCGGCGCCCTCGCTCAGCACGGAGGCGAAGTACCCGAAGAAGGCCGAGTCCGCCGCGACCAGCAGCAGCGCGGCGGTGGCGACGACACTGCCGCGGACGGTAAGGCGCAGGCCGGTCACGATCGCGGCGATCCCGCCCGCGACCAGCAGACAGCCCAAAACGCCCAGGACCAGCAGGTTCAGGATCGAGGACGAGCCGAGCAGCTGCCCGATCCCGCTGGCGATCTTGTCGATCCAGCTCTGGCTGGAGATGTACTCGCTATTGCAGGCAGGGGCGGGGCCGTAGGAAAAGCGGACGAAGCGTTCCGAAGGCCTGTCGAGTTCGCGCGCGCCGAACTGGCACAGGATGCGCCAGCCGTCGCCGTTGTCCGCCATGCCGATCGGACGTGGAAGCAGGAAACGGACGAGAAGCACACCGAGCGAGGCGAAAAACACGCCCAAGGTCAGTCTCAGTTCCCGGATCTTCACTCGCGCCACCTTAGGAGATTCCGGAGGGTGATCAGTTCGTGCCCTCTCGAAGGAGGGTGACGGGCCGGAGGACACTTGGTGGGGATCTCGCCGTCGACGCGTAGGAGAACTGTGGAAGCCCTGGCCAGGTTCGGATTCGAACTGGGTGTGCTCAAGCGGATCCGGCGGGCCGGATGGTGGCAGGCCGGGGTCCGCGATCCCGAATCGGTCGCCGAGCACACCACGCGGGTCGCGCAGCTGGCCGGCCTGCTGGCGGCCGAGGGCGGCGCCGACCCGGCGCGGGCGGCGTACCTCGCGCTTTGGCACGACACGCAGGAGACGCGGACCGGCGACCTTCCGCACACGATCAAGGGTTTCGTCGAGAAGCCGGACCCCCGGGCGATCACCGCCGCGCAGACGTCCGCGCTCCCCGGCGCCGCGCGTGGCTCCGTCCGCGACGCCGTCGACGAGTACGAAACCGCGGAGAGCCCGGAGGCGCTGTACGCACGCGACGCCGACAAGCTGGAGATGCTGCTTCAGGCCGTCGAGTACCGCGACGTCGGCGTACAGAACGTCGACGAGTGGATCGCTTCGGCGACGAAGAGCCTGCAGACCGACCTCGCGCGGCGAGTGGCCGAAGCGGCGCTGACGTTGTCTTCGCTCTCGTGGCGGGTGCGCTGAAAGCAATCGATACCCTGAGCCCGCGTGTATCGACCCCGGCACGCGTGCCTCGTGTGTCAGGCTTGACTCTGTGAAGGAACACCAGTGAACCGGCAGCCGCTGCGCCTCGCCATCATGGAAGCGACCCGCATCCTCACCGAGGCCGGCGTGGCGTCACCACGTTCGGACGCGGAACTGATCGCCTCCCATGTCCTCGGCGTCGAACGCGGCCGCCTGCCGATGGTGCCGCTGGTGGACCCGCCGGTCATCGACGCGATCGGCCAGCTCGTCAACCAGCGGGCCAAACGGATCCCGCTGCAGTACCTCACCGGCTGGGCGGCGCTCGGCGACATCACGGTCAACGTCGGCGCCGGGGTGTTCGTCCCGCGTCCGGAGACCGAACTGCTCCTGGAATGGGGCGTGAAACTGCTGCACGGGCGCGAGTACCCGGTGGTGGTCGACCTGTGCACCGGCTCCGGGGCGCTGGCGCTGGCCGTGCAGCACGCGCGGCCGGACGCCGTGGTCTACGCCGTCGACATCGACGCCCAGGCGCTCGCCTGGGCGCGGCACAACGCCGACGTCCACGCCGACGCGGGGGACACGCCCATCCGGCTGTACTCCGGCGACGTCGCCGACAGCACGATGTTCGCCGAACTCGACGGGCTCGTCGACCTGGTCCTGTGCAACCCGCCGTACGTCCCGGAAGGCACGCCGGTACCGGCGGAGGTCGCCGAGCACGACCCGGCGCGGGCGGTGTTCGCCGAGGAAAGCGGCCTGGCGGTGATCCGGCACGCGATCGCCGCCGCCGCGCGACTGCTGCGGCCCACCGGCGGGATGGCGATCGAGCACGACGACACGCACGGCTCCGCCGTCCCGGCCCTGGTGCGGGCGCGGCGCGTGCTGACCGACGTCCGAGGCCACCTGGACCTGGCCGGACGCCCCCGTTTCGTCACCGCCCTCCGCGTCTCCTGACGCCCCTCCCCGCCCCGCGTTTCGTCCTCTGAACGCGGAAGGGGGCCGAAGCATCCGGCGGTAGTTAGCGGGACTCACGACTTCCGGCGGTGCCCAGGACAAAGCCCGCCTCCTAACGTCGATCACGGCCGCCTCCTCGGCGGTCCGACTGGGAGGTGTACCCCGATGCGATCGTCTCTCCGACGAGCCCCACTCAGAACACTCGCCGTCCTCGCCACCGTCGTACTGCTGCCGGGTCTGTTGGCCCAGCCTGCGTCCGCCGCGGCGCCGGCGAAGGGCTGGCCCGCCCCGATCGACGGGTCGACCTGGGAGAACCAGGACCACATGACGTGGGACGACTACCGCAAGCCACCCGGCACCAACTGGGCCGATCCCACGCTGAAGCCGACCAAGCGGACGTTCAGGGGGGCCGTGGTCCTCGCGGACTACCCGGACCAGGAGTTCGCCGTCACGCAGCCCCCGCGTTCGACGGTGTTCGGCAACCCCGGCCCCGCCGCCAACAACATCCCGCGGGCGAACGTCGCGAAGTTCTACCAGGACTTCCTCAACAAGCCGCAGGCGCTCAACCAGGGCCACACGATCAACGAGTACTGGATGGAGGACTCCGGCGGCAGGATGGGCGTCGAACTCACCGCCTTCGGGCCGTACCGGCTGCCCGGCAAGTCCTTCGAATACGGCATGGAGTTCCAGCCCGACGCGTGTCCGCCCGGCGCGAACTGCAAGCGTGACCTGCGCGCCGACGCGGGCGCCGCCTGGAAGGCGGACGTCGGTGACGTCGCCAAACAGTTCGACTTCGTCTTCTATCTTTCCGCCGGTCAGGACGAGAGCGCGACCTGGCAGGAATTCGGCGTGATGAAATTCGGCGAGCCGGGGAACGTGCCCGCCGAATTCGGTCCGGGTGTCGCCGGAATGCCGAACGCCGCGTCCACCCGCTATGTCCCGTGGACGTCGTGGAAATCCGCGGCGAGCATCTGGCCGAACGCGGTCACCGGCTCCTCGACCCAGGCCGAAAGCTCGGGCCAGGCGGTTTACGCGCACGAATTGAGTCACATTCTCGGCATCGGCGACAACTACAACAACCCGTTCGGCACTCCACCGTCCAGGACCTACACCGGCCCGTGGGAGATGATGTCGCGCGGTAGCTTCAACGGACCCGGCGGACCGCACACGCGCTGGCAGATCCCGGCGATTCAGGGCGGCTCGATGGGGTCGCACCACATGCTGCGCACCAAGATGAAGCTCGACATCATCGACCCGGAAGACGTGCTGAAGCTCGACCGGAACTCCCTTGCCGAGACCGGCCCGGTATCGACGCGGATCACGGCGCGTTCGGTCCTGCCGGGACAGGGTGCCTACAGTGGAATCACCATCGCGCTCACCGGCGGAGACCATTCGCCGAAATGCGATCGCTCGAAGGATCCGTTCTGTGACGGCGGCGGCTTCAACAATTACACCGTCGAGGTCGTCGACCGGATGGGCAGCGATTCCTTCGCCCCCGATTCCGGCGTCATCATCGCGAAGACGAAGAACCAGGACAACGCGCCGTTCGAATGGATCGTCGACGCGCATCCGGCCGACATCGGCATGACCGACTACAAGAAGCCGGACGGCACCGGAGTCCCGATCCCCATCGGCGACTACCGGCAGCTCAACGACGCCGCCTTCAAGGCGGGCACCGGTTCGGCGAGCAAGTACGAGTACACCGACGAGGCGAACAGGCTGAAGTTCCTCGTCACGGACGTCGAGCGCGACCGCAAGGGCGTGCTGTCCTACGTCGTCACGGTGGCCTCGCTCGACGGCGCCGGCACGCGGGCCAGGGGCGTTTCGCTGTGGCCGTCGGTCCCGGCGTTCGCCAAGCAGGGGCTCGCGACCTGCTCGTTCCCGGTGCTCAACACCGGCGACGCGAAGGGCGCCGTGGCGCCGTACGACACCGACACCTACCGCCTGAGCGCGTCCACCACCGCGAAGGGCTGGGAGGTCCGGCTGCCGAACGAGCTGTCCACCGTCCCGTTCGGCGGGCGGTCTTCGGCGACGGCGCACGCCAAACGGGCCGCGGGCGGTGACCACATCGCGCAGATCAAGCTGACCGCGACGTCGATCGCCGACCCGGCCAAGACGGCGACGTCGTTCTGCGCCGCTTTCGCCTTCTGACGGGCGGCTGAAGGGGTCTTTCGCCACTCACGACTCCCTGGACCGATGCGTCATTGAGGTACACGAAGGCCCCCTTCCTTGCGCTAGGCGCAGTGAAGGGGGCCTTCACGCGCATCCGCTGTGACTGGTGGTGCGCCTGGGGCCAACGTGGCGATTCTGACGGTAGTGAAGGCCTCCTTCACTACCGTCAGGGTAGGCAAGGAGGCCTTCACGGACCCCGGCCGCGCGGGGGAAGGGGAGGGGGAGAGGGCTGCGGGGAAGGGGTCATGAAGTGGCGTGGGCCGGGGTGGTCGTGAGTGGTAAGTGGGGTTAGAACGACACTTGCCACTCACGACCACCCCGACCCACGCCCCACCGCGGCGCGAAGGCCGACTTGCCTGAAGGGGTCCTTCACGCGGCGACGGGCACCTTCGCGAGCTCCGAAACGCCACAGGACTACGCTCACCAGCCATGAGCGCGGTGTATGACTGCAGCAAGCGTGAATCCCGGGCCGACGGGCTCGCCGCGGCGGCGAGCGCGGTGCGCTCCAGCCGCCTGGTGGTCCTCCCGACCGACACGGTCTACGGCATCGGCGCGGACGCCTTCGACAGCGGCGCCGTCCAGTCCCTCCTGCGGGCCAAGAACCGCGGCCCGGACATGCCGGTCGGCGTCCTGGTCGGCTCCTGGTCCACTGTGGACGGACTGGTGCTCGGCACGCCGCCGCAGGCCCGCGCGCTCATCGAGGCCTTCTGGCCCGGCGATCTCTCCATCGTCCTGCCGCACGCGCCGAGCCTGCAGTGGGACCTCGGCCAGTCACGCGGAACGGTGATGCTGCGCATGCCGCTGCACCCGGTCGCGCTGGAGCTGCTGCGCGACGTCGGCCCGATGGCGGTCTCCAGCGCCAACGTCTCCGGTCGCCCGCCCGCCTCCACCGCGCAGGAGGCCGTCGACCAGCTCGGCGACAGCGTCGCGGTGTACCTCGACGGCGGGTCCACCGGTGAGGCCGTTCCGTCCTCGATGGTCGATCTCACCGGCGACGACCCGGTCGTCCTGCGGGAGGGCGCGGTCAGCCGTGCCGCGATCGCGGAAGTACTGGGAGTGCCCGCGGAGTCACTGGCCTGATTTCACGAGTGCCAGGACCGTTGACCGCCGTATCCCCCCAGCGCGGTAGCGTGTTCGAGTGACTTGGACCTCGGCGGCGTAACGCACCATGCCTCCTACGCAAGGCCTCCCGATCCGGGAGTACATCCTCGTCGCCCTCACCGCGGCGGCCGTTACTTTCCTGCTCACCGGCGTGGTGCGCCGGGTCGCCATCCGGATCGGCGCGATCGCCAACCCGCGGGCCCGCGACGTCCACGTCACCCCGATCCCGCGGATGGGTGGCATCGGCATCTTCCTCGGCGTCGCCGCCGCGATGGGGCTCGCGCACCAGTTGCCCGCGCTGAGCCGCGGCTTCGACTTCTCCTTCGACTCGCTGGGTGTCCTGCTGGCCGCCGGGGTGATCGCCCTGATCGGTGCGCTCGACGACCGGTTCGAACTGGACGCCTGGACGAAACTGGCCGGTCAGGTCATGTGTGCCGGGATCCTGGTGATCTTCGGCGTGCAGTGGGTGTCGTTCTGGGTGCCGTGGGGTGGCGGTGGCGACTCCTTCGGCCAGGTGCTGGTGCTGGACAAGAACCAGGGCGCGCTGCTGACCGTCGTGCTGGTGGTCGTCATGGTCAACGCGATGAACTTCGTCGACGGCCTCGACGGGCTCGCCGGCGGTCTCGGCTTCATCGCCGCGGCGGCGACCTGCTCGTTCTCGCTCGGCCTGCTCGACTCCTCCGGCGGCGACGTCGGCGCGTACCCGCCCGCCCTCATCGCGGCCACGCTCGCCGGGGCCTGTCTGGGTTTCCTGCCGTACAACTTCCAGCCCGCGAAGATCTTCATGGGCGACTCGGGCTCGATGATGATCGGCCTCATGCTGGCCGGCGCGACGACGTCCGCGTCGGGCCGCGTGCCGTACCCGCAGTTCAGCGGCAAGGACGCGCTCGCGCTTCTCTCGCCGCTCGTCGTGGTCGCCGCGGTGCTGTTCGTGCCGCTGCTCGACCTGATCATGGCGGTCATCCGCCGTACCCGTCGCGGCGAGAGCCCGTTCGCCGCGGACAAGATGCACCTGCACCACCGCCTGCTGGAGATCGGGCATTCGCAGCGCCGCGCGGTGTTGCTCATCTACTTGTGGGCCGGCCTGCTCGCGTTCGGCGCCGTCTCGGTGACGTTGTTCGACGACGCGGCGGTTTTCTGGATTGTCGGATTCGGCTTCCTGCTGGCGACTTTGGTGTCGGTCATCCCCCGGCTGCGGTCGCGGAACCGGACCGCCTGACAGGCTAGATCGGCACGGTCCTACACTGGTCGGTTGAGACGACCAGGGAGTTTTCTGTGAGCGAGACCGAGAAGACCGTCGAGGCGGAGGAAAACCCCCACGCCAAGGTGGTTCTGCAGGCGGCCAACGCGATGATGAAGGCATCCCTGAAGCTGGTTCCGCCCGCGGTGCTGATCTGCATCGTGGTGTTCACCATCCTCAAAGGACAGCCGGGGCTGCTCGGCTCGGTCATCGGCGGCGTGCTCGCCCTCGGGTCCGCGGTCGCGACGCTGGGCCTTATGCGCTTCAGCGCGGGCATGGACCCGATGTTCGTGATGGTGATCGCTCTCGGTGGTTACGTACTCAAGCTCATCCTTCTTTTCGCGGCGCTGAGCGTGCTTCGCGGAGTGGACTCGATCCACCCGATGGCCTTGGGCGTCACCATGATCGTCGCGATTCTCCTGGCCGCCGCGGTGGAGTTCGCGGCGTTCCGCAAGACCAAGATCCCGACGATCATCCCCGCCTCCCACTGACCGGCGGGACCGAGGTCCTGACCTGGGACGGGACCTAGGTCCTCGGCCGATCGGTGGCAATGTAGTACGCCTGTACGGCGCGTCCTATCCTGCTGATATGGTCCGCGTATGGGCGGCGGCCTCGGCTGCCGGCTCCTGATGACGAACCCCGAACAGCAGTGTGGCGACGGTGTTGAATCGTCCCTCATTACCCGCTGGTAGGCGTCTGTCTCCCGGGAGCGCTGCATCGAGATCCTCGTGTGCGGAACGTGAAACCGTGTTCAGCACATCGTGGGGTGGCCGCCTCCGACGACCCGATACGTGTCGGGTACGTTAAGTCCAGATCGTGACGATTCCCCCGGCGGAGTGAACGCCGGCCGGGAGAACCGGAAGGAGCCCAGTGGGCGCGCTGGTACTAGCCGAGGGTGCGGAGTTCGCGCCGCCTGGCGTCAAAGACTTCAACCTACCGCCGTTGTTCGGTTCCGGTTGGTTTGCTTTCACCAAGCCGATGCTGCTGGTGGTCATCTCCCTGATCATCCTCGTCACCTACTTCATGGTGACGTCTCGCCGGTTGAAGGTCGTCCCCGGCAAGGGACAGTTCATGGCCGAATCGCTTTACAACTTCGGCCGCAACAACATCGCGCGTGAGCAGATCGGCTCTGCCGACTTCAAGCCGTTCATCCCGCTTGTACTCGGTCTCTTCAGCTTCGTGCTGGTGAACAACCTCTTCGGGATCATCCCGCTCTTCCAGTTCCCGACCATGGCGCGGATCGGTTTCCCGGTCGCTCTCGCGTTCCTTGTCGTTTACCCGGTGTACCACTACGTCGGGTTCAAACGCCACGGCTTCAAGGGTTACCTGAAGAAGGAACTGGCGCCGGCGGGTATTCCCGGATTCGTTCTGCCGCTGTACTCCACCATCGAGTTCGCGCAGAAGTTCTTCATCGCACCGGCCACTCTGGCCATCCGAGTCTTCGCGGCGATGTTCGCCGGGCACCTCATCATCATGGTCTTCACGCTCGGCGGGAGTTTCCTGTTGACGGACGGTGAAGGCCTGGTCAAGGTCGCGTCGCCGGTGGCGTTCCTGTTCGCCATCGCGATGACCTTCCTGGAGGCATTCATCCAGGTCCTGCAGGCATACATTTTCGCACTGCTGTCCGCAGGGTACATCGGCGCCGCGCTGGCGTCGGAGCACTGAGAAACACCAAAAGCCCCCGATCCGCGTGAGTCGCGCGGACCGAGTTTGAAGGGAAACGCACGTGAGCAACATCGTTCTTGCGCAGGCTGCAGAGGCCGCTGGCAACATCAACCCGGGTCTCGCCGCCATCGGTTACGGCCTCGGCGCGATCGGCCCCGGTATCGGTGTGGGTCTCATCTTCGCCGCCGTCATCAACGGCACCGCCCGTCAGCCGGAGGCCCAGGGCAAGCTGCAGAGCATCGCCTTCTCGACCTTCGTTCTGACCGAGGTTCTGGCGCTGATCGGTATCGTCATTTACTTCCTCGCCTCCGCCTAGGGCTGAGTTTCGCTCATCGCTTAAGGAGACGTTGTGCTGAAGACCGAATTGGTGTTGGCCTCCTCAGAGGTGCCCAACCCGATCGTGCCGCACGTTCCCGAGCTCATCCTCGGGTTCATCGCCTTCCTTCTGCTGCTGTTCGTTCTGAAGAAGTACGTCGTCCCGCGTTTCGAGGCGGCGTACGAGGAGCGGACCAAGCTGATCGAGGGTGGCATCGAGCGGGCCGAGAAGGCGCAGGCCGAAGCCGAAGAAAACCTCGCGCAGTACAAGGCGCAGCTGGCGGAAGCCCGTTCCGAAGCAGCGAAGATCCGCGACGACGCCCGGCTCGAAGCCGAGCAGATCAAGGCGGAGCTGCGGGCCGAGGCGGAGTCCGAGTCCCAGCGCATCGTCGCCCAGGGCCAGGCTCAGCTGCAGGCCCAGAAGGCGCAGATCATCGCCGAGCTGCGCGCCGAACTCGGCCGTAACTCCGTCGAGCTGGCCAGCCGCATCGTCGGCGAGTCGCTCGCGGACGACGCGCGCCGTCACGGCACCGTGGACCGGTTCCTTGCCGAGCTGGAGACCGCGGGTGCCTCCAACGGAGCGGGAAAGTAGACCAGAATGACGCTGCATGCTGCGAGCCGTGAAGCGCTCGACCTCGCCGAGAATCGTCTCGGCGAGGTTCTGGCCGCCGCGGGTACTGACCCGGCGACGGTCGGCGACGAGTTGCTTTCGGTCGTCGCCCTGCTGGACCGGGAGATCGGCCTTCGCCGGGCCGTCGCCGACGGTTCGGCTTCGCCCGAAGCCCGGATCGGCCTCGTCCGCGGGATCCTCGCGGGCAAGGTTTCCGAACCGGCCCTGCAGGTGCTCGACTCCGTGGCGGGCAGCCGCTGGTCGAGCCCGCGCGAATTGACCGACGGGCTCGAAGCCCTCGGCCGCTCGGCGCTGCTCACCAGTGCGGAGAAGTCCGGGAACATCGACGCTGTCGAAGACCAGCTGTTCCGGGTCACTCGTATCGTTGCGGGAGCCCCGGAGCTCGAAAGGGCGCTGTCGGACCTGACAGCCCCCGCGGAAGCGAAGCGGACTCTCGTCCGCAACCTGTTCGCCGACAAGGTGGACGTGGTCACCGAGACCCTCGTCGAGCAGGTCGTCCTGCGCGCCAAGGGCCGCGGGGTCGCCAACGCACTCGAGCGGCTGGTCCAGCTGGCCGCGGAACGCCGTGAACGCTCGGTCGCCCAGGTGACCAGCGCGAGCGCGCTGTCCGACGAGCAGCAGGCTCGGCTGAGCGAGAAGCTCAACGCCCTTTACGGGCGGCAGCTCGCGCTGCACGTCGAGGTGGACCCCAAGCTCGGCGGCGGACTCGTGGTCCGCGTCGGGGACGAGGTCATCGACGGCAGCACCGCGGGGCGCATCGACGCCCTGCGTCGCCGGTTGGCCGGCTGACCCACAACAACGACTTTGCACACTGGCACGAACGAAGCGAGAGCGGGATTGAAATGGCGGAGCTGACGATCTCCTCGGATGAGATCCGTAGCGCGATCGAGAACTACGTCTCGAGTTACGCCCCGGACGTGAGCCGGGAAGAGGTCGGCGTCGTCGTCGACGCCGGTGACGGTATCGCCCACATCGAGGGTCTTCCCTCGGCCATGGCGAACGAGCTGCTCGAGTTCCCCGGCGGGGTCCTCGGCGTCGCACTGAACCTGGACGCGCGCTCCATCGGTGCCGCGATCCTCGGTGACTTCGAGACCGTCGTCGAAGGCCAGCAGGTCAAGCGCACCGGCCAGGTCCTTTCGGTCCCGGTCGGCGAGGGCTACCTCGGCCGCGTGGTGAACCCGCTGGGCGCCCCGATCGACGGCCTCGGCGAGATCGAGACCACCGAGCGTCGCCCGCTGGAGGTCAAGGCCGCTTCGGTGGTCGAGCGCCAGCCGGTGGCCGAGCCGCTGCAGACCGGTATCACCGCGATCGACGCGATGACCCCGATCGGCCGTGGCCAGCGTCAGCTGATCATCGGTGACCGCAAGACCGGTAAGACGGCCGTCGCGGTGGACACGATCATCAACCAGAAGGCCAACTGGGAGACCGGCGACCCGAAGAAGCAGGTTCGCTGCATCTACGTCGCGGTCGGCCAGAAGGGCTCCACGATCGCCGCGGTGAAGAAGTCCCTCGAGGACGCCGGCGCGATGGAGTACACCACCATCGTCGCGGCCCCCGCGTCGGACTCCGCCGGCTTCAAGTGGATCGCGCCGTACACCGGTTCGGCCATCGGCCAGCACTGGATGTACGAGGGCAAGCACGTCCTCATCGTGTTCGACGACCTGACCAAGCAGGCCGACGCCTACCGCGCGATCTCGCTGCTGCTGCGTCGCCCGCCGGGCCGTGAAGCCTTCCCCGGCGACGTCTTCTACTTGCACTCCCGTCTCCTCGAGCGGTGCGCCAAGCTCTCGGACGAGCTGGGCGCGGGCTCGCTGACCGGTCTCCCGATCATCGAGACCAAGGCGAACGACGTGTCGGCCTACATCCCGACCAACGTCATCTCGATCACCGACGGTCAGTGCTTCTTCCAGTCGGACCTGTTCAACGCCGGTCAGCGCCCGGCCATCGACGTGGGTATCTCGGTTTCCCGCGTGGGTGGTGCCGCGCAGGTCAAGGCGATGAAGGACGTTTCGGGTTCGCTCCGGATCGACCTGTCGCAGTACCGCGAGCTGGAGGCCTTCGCGGCCTTCGCTTCGGACCTCGACGACGCGTCGAAGGCGCAGCTCGAGCGCGGCGTCCGCCTGTACGAGGTGCTCAAGCAGCCGCAGTACTCCCCGATCCCGGTCGAGGAGCAGGTCGTCACGGTGTACCTGGGCACGAAGGGGCACTTCGACACGGTTCCGACCGAGGACGTGCGCCGCTTCCGCGACGAGTTCGTCGACTCCGCTCGCCGTAAGCACGGCGAACTGCTCAAGGACATCCGCGAGTCGGGCAAGTTCTCCAAGGAGACCGCTTCCGGGCTGGTCGACGCGGTGAACGAGTTCAAGAAGGAGTTCACCACCTCCGAGGGCAAGAGCCTGGTCGAGGTCTCCGACGCGATGGCCGCCGAGAAGGTCGGGCAGGAGACCGTCAAGGTCAACAAGCCCGCACCGAAGAAGTGAGCTGGTAGCTCATGGCCGCACAACTCCGAGAACTCCGGTCGCGTATCAAGGCGACCAAGTCCATCGGCAAGATCACCAAGGCGATGGAGCTCATCGCGACGGCGCGCATCACCAAGGCGCGGGCCAAGGTCGCGGCGTCCCGGCCCTACGCGGACGAGATCACGAACGTGCTCTCCGCGTTGGCCAGCGCGTCGTCGAACCTCGACCACCCGTTGCTCGTCGAGCGCGCGAACCCGAAGCGCGCGGCGGTCCTCGTGATCACCAGCGACAAGGGTCAGTGCGGTGGGTACAACTCCAACGTGCTGAAGGCGACCGAGGAACTCCTCACCCTGCTGCGTCAGCAGGGCAAGGAGCCGGTGCTGTACGTGACCGGCAACAAGGGCCTGAGCTACTACCGCTTCCGTGGCCGCGAGGTGACCGAAGGCTGGACGGGTTTCTCCGACCAGCCCGGTTACGTCAACGCCGCGGGTGCGGGTGAGCTCATCGTCGAGTCGTTCCTCAACGGCGCCGACGACGAGGCGGGCAACGCCGACGGCATCCTCGGTGTCGACGAGATCCACGTCGTCTACACCGAGTTCGTCTCGATGCTCACCCAGCGTCCGATCGCCAAGCGCGTCGCGCCGCTCGAGGTCGAGTACACCGAGGACGAAGAGGAAAAGCCCGAAAGCCTGCTCCCGAGCTACGAGTTCGAGCCCAGTGCCGAAAAGCTGCTCTCCGCGCTGCTGCCGAAGTACATCAACACGCGGATCTTCGCGGCCATGCTCGAGTCGGCCGCGTCGGAACTCGCCGCGCGCCGGACCGCGATGAAGGCCGCGTCGGACAATGCGAACGAACTGGTGAACACGCTGACGCGGGAGGCGAACCAGGCCCGCCAGGCGCAGATCACCCAGGAGATCAGCGAAATTGTTGGTGGCGTGGACGCGCTCACCGCTGCAGGAAGTGATGACTGATGACCAGTACTGAAACCCCGCGTGCCAAGGGGCGCATCGTCTCGGTGACCGGCCCGGTCGTCGACGTCGAGTTCCCGCGCGGTGCCGTTCCCGACCAGTTCAACGCGCTCAAGGTCGAAATCGAGTTCGAGCAGCTGCGCAAGACGGTGACCCTCGAGGTCGCCAGCCACCTCGGTGACAACCTCGTCCGCACCATCTCGCTCCAGCCGCAGGACGGCCTGGTGCGTGGCGCCGAGGTCACCAACACCGGTGGCCCCATCACCGTCCCGGTGGGCGACAAGGTCAAGGGCCACGTCTACAACGCGCTCGGCGAGTGCCTCGACGAGCCCGGCTACGGCGAGGACCTCGAGCGCTGGGGCATCCACCGCAACCCGCCTTCCTTCGACCAGCTCGAAGGCAAGACGAAGATGCTGGAGACCGGCCTCAAGGTCGTCGACCTGCTGACCCCGTACGTCGAGGGTGGCAAGATCGGCCTGTTCGGCGGTGCCGGCGTCGGCAAGACGGTGCTCATCAAGGAGATGATCACCCGTGTCGCCCGGAACTTCGGTGGTACCTCGGTGTTCGCCGGTGTCGGCGAGCGCACCCGTGAGGGCAACGACCTCTTCCTGGAGATGTCCGAGGACGGCGTCATCAACGACACCGCCCTCGTCTTCGGTCAGATGGACGAGCCACCGGGCACCCGTATGCGGGTCGCGCTGTCCGCGCTGACCATGGCGGAGTACTTCCGCGATGTGCAGAACCAGGACGTGCTGCTCTTCATCGACAACATCTTCCGGTTCACCCAGGCCGGTTCCGAGGTGTCGACCCTGCTGGGCCGCATGCCTTCGGCCGTGGGTTACCAGCCGACGCTGGCCGACGAGATGGGGCAGCTCCAGGAGCGGATCACCTCGACCCGTGGTCGTTCGATCACCTCGATGCAGGCGATCTACGTCCCCGCGGACGACTACACCGACCCGGCCCCGGCGACGACGTTCGCCCACCTGGACGCCACCACGGAGCTTTCGCGTGGCGTGTTCCAGAAGGGCATCTTCCCGGCGGTGGACCCGCTGGCGTCGACGTCGACCATTCTCGACCCGGCCATCGTCGGTGAGGACCACTACCGCGTGGCCTCCGAGGTCATCCGGATCCTGCAGAAGTACAAGGAACTGCAGGACATCATCGCGATCCTCGGTATGGACGAGCTCTCGGAAGAAGACAAGCTGACCGTTCAGCGCGCGCGCCGCATCGAGCGGTTCCTGTCGCAGAACATGCTGGTCGCCGAGGCGTTCACGCAGATCCCGGGCTCGACCGTGCCGCTGTCGGAGACCATCGAGTCCTTCGACCGCATCACCAAGGGCGACTTCGACCACTACCCGGAGCAGGCGTTCCTGGGTATCGGTGGCCTCGAAGACCTCGAGAAGAAGTACAAGGAAATCACCAAGAAGTGATGTTCCGACGAGCGGCGGGATCAGTGTCTACTGTGGACGCTGGTCCCGTCGTTCGCATAGCGGAACGTTTGACTATTACACTCGGTGCCAGCACCTGAGGTGAAGGGAAGCTACGTGGCTGAGATTTCTGTCGAGCTGGTAGCCGTCGAGCGCCGTCTGTGGTCCGGTACCGCCACGTTCGTGGTGGCTCAGACCACCGAGGGCGAGATCGGCATCATGGCCGGTCACGAGCCGGTTCTGGGCCAGCTCGTCGAGGGTGGCGTCGTGAAAGTGACGACCACGGACGGCGAGACCGTGTGTGCCGCGGTGCACGGCGGTTTCCTGTCGGTCACCGCGACCGGCGTGAGCATCCTCGCCGAGAGCGCTGAGCTTTCGGACGAGATCGACGTCGAGGCGGCCAAGAAGGCGCTGGGCGGCGAAGACGAGCAAGAGCGGGCTAGGGCGACCGCCCAGCTCCGCGCGGCCGGTCAGTCAGTCTGACCGGGCGAGGGGCAGGGGCCGGGCCGTGGAAATCGCCGTGGGAGTTCTCGGGGCCCTGACCATCCTGGCCGTCGTCGTGGCCTGGTACGCGTTGCGATGGGTCCGGATGCGCCGCGGCGGAGGCGTGAGTGTCGCGCTTCGGTGGCGTCCGGACGAGGCGCGGTCCAGCTGGCATCTGGGGCTGGGCCGCTACGAGGGCGACGAGTTCGTCTGGTTCCGGGTGTGGAGCCTGCGGACCGGCCCGGACCGGGTCTTCCAGCGGGCGAGCATGGAGATCGCGGACCGGCGCGACCCCTCCGGCACGGAGGCGTACGCCGTCCCCGAAGGTTCGATCGTCCTGCGGTGTGAGTCCGCCACGCAGGAGGCGATCGAGATCGCGATGGGCCCCGGCGCCCTCACCGGCTTCCTTTCCTGGCTCGAGTCCGCTCCTCCGGGCCGGCGCCTCCCACGCGCTTCCTGAATCGGTTCCGCGGCACGTCGTATGCTCACGCCGTGACCATCGTCGACATCCCCGGTTCGAAGTCGATCACCGCCCGAGGCCTGTTCCTCGCGGCCGCCGCCCACGGTACGACCGTGCTGAGCAGGCCGCTGCGTTCGGACGACTCCGAGGGCTTCGCCGAAGGCCTCCTGAAGCTCGGCTATCAGGTGTCCCGCTCCGAGTCGGAGTGGACCATCGCCGGCAGGCCGGAAGGCCCCGCCTCCGACAGCGCCGACGTCTTCTGCCGTGACGGTGCCACCACCGCGCGCTTCCTGCCCGCCCTGGCCGCAGCCGGGCACGGGACCTTCCGCTTCGACGCGTCCGAACAGATGCGTGCCCGGCCGCTGGGGCCGCTCACCGACGCGCTGCTCGAACTGGGCGTCGACCTCACCTTCGAGGGCTCACCGGGTCACCATCCGCTGGTGGTGCGGGCCGCCGGGATCAAGGGCGGCGAACTGACGCTCGACGCGGGGCTGTCCTCGCAGTTCCTGACCGCGTTGCTGCTGGTCGGGCCGCTGACCGCGGAGGGACTGCGGATCACCGTGACGGACCTCGTTTCGGTGCCCTACGTCGAGATCACCATCGCGATGATGCGGCGCTTCGGCGTCGAGGTCGTCCGGGACGGCGACACGTTCGTCGTGCCGCCCACGCCATACCAGGCTTGCCACTACGAGATCGAGCCCGACGCTTCGACGTCCAGCTACTTCTTCGCGGCGGCGGCCTTGGCCGGGCAGTCGGTGACGATCCAGGGGCTTTCGACCGGGGCGCTGCAGGGCGACCTGCAGTTCGTCGAGGTCCTGCGGCAGATGGGCGCGGACGTCGAGATCGGCGCGGACGCCGTGACCGTGAGCGGGACGGGCGGGCTGCGCGGCGTCACGGTGAACATGCGCGACATCTCCGACACGGTGCCGACGCTCGCGGCCATCGCGCCGTTCGCGGACGGGCCGGTGCGGATCGAGGACGTCTACAACACCCGGATCAAGGAATGCGACCGGCTGGCCGCGTGCGAGGAGAACCTGCGCGCGATGGGTGTCGCGGTCGAGACCGGACGGGACTGGATCGAGATCCAGCCGGGTGCGCCGACGGGGGCCTTGGTGAAGTGCCGGCGGGATCACCGGATCGCGATGGCGTTCAGCGTCACGGGGCTGCGCACGCCCGGGATCACGCTGGACGACCCGGCTTGCGTGAAGAAGACCTTCCCGGGGTTCCATGACGCTCTCGCCGCGCTCCGTGCCTCCTGGGGCCTCTGACGCATTTCGCCCTCTGAATGCCGTCCGGGAAAACATGGGATCATCACGAAGCGGCATTTCTACCGGGCTTCGAACGTGATCCACGTCTATTCTCGGTCCATGACTCAGAGCGAGGACACGAACCGCTGGAGCCACCTTCCCGAGTCCGTGTCCATGGAGGACACGATCACGATGAAGGCGATCGACCCGGGCAAGGACGGCACGCCCGACGTCGACCTCGAGCGCTATTGGGCGGCACAGGAACAGGGCTGAACGTGCGCTGAAGGACGCTTTCCCCGCATCAGATGGGGGAAAGCGTCCTTCGCTGCGTCTTACGCGGGGAAAGTCGCCTTCAGCTCGCGCCGCCGGGCTGCCACAGGATGTCGCCGTCCGGGTTCGCCAGCCGCGACAGGATGAACAGCAGGTCCGAAAGCCGGTTCAGGTACTTGATCGCCAGCTGGTTCGTCGTGGCCTGTTCGGCCTCGAACAGCGCCCAGCCGGACCGCTCCGCCCGCCGCGAGACAGTGCGGGCCTGGTGCAGGAACGCCGCCCCCGGGGTACCGCCCGGCAGGATGAACGACGTCAGCTTCGGCACGCGCTCGTTGAACTCGTCGCACCAGCCTTCCAGCCGCTCGATGTACCGCTCGGTGATCCGCAGCGGCTCGTACGGAGGGTTCTCCACGATCGGCGCGCACAGGTCCGCGCCGACGTCGAAGAGATCGTTCTGCACCCCACGCAGCACCTGCGTGATCTCTTCGGACAGTCCGCCCATCGCGAGCGCGAGCCCGATGACGGAGTTGGCTTCGTCGACGTCGGCGTACGCGGACAGCCGCGGCGAAGTCTTCGGCACGCGGGAGCCGTCGCCGAGCGCCGTGGTGCCGTTGTCGCCGACCTTCGTGTACACGCGGTTGATGCGAACGACCATGAAGCCGACTCTACCGGCCCGGCGTAAGGCAAATCCGGGCGAGAGGGCATGATTGGCGCCCATGAGCGAGCACTTCGACGTGCACGGCGGAGCACGGCTGGTCGGCGAGGTCGACGTGGTCGGGGCCAAGAACAGCGTCTTGAAACTGATGGCCGCGGCACTGCTGGCCGAGGGTACGACGACCATCACGAACTGCCCCCAGATCCTGGACGTCCCGCTGATGGGCGACGTCCTGCGCAGCGTCGGCTGCGACGTCGTCATCGACGGCGACACCGCCAAGATCACCACTCCGGCCGAGCTGTCGCACCGGGCCGATTCGGCCGCGATGGGCAAGCTGCGCGCGTCGGTGTGCGTACTGGGCCCGCTGGTCGGGCGGCTCAAGCAGGCCGTCGTGGCGCTGCCGGGCGGTGACGCCATCGGTTCCCGGCCGCTGGACATGCACCAGAACGGCCTGCGCAAGCTGGGCGCGACCAGCACCATCGAGCACGGCTGCGTCGTGGCGAAGGCCGACGGCCTGCGCGGCGCGCAGATCTGGCTGGACTTCCCGAGCGTCGGCGCCACCGAGAACATCCTCATGGCCGCTGTGCTCGCCGAGGGCACCACGGTCATCGACAACGCCGCGCGCGAGCCCGAGATCGTCGACATCTGCAAGATGCTGACCGAGATGGGCGCGAAGGTCGAAGGTGCCGGCACCTCGACCCTCACCGTCGAGGGCGTCGAGAAGCTGAACCCCACCGAGCACCGCGTGATCGGCGACCGGATCGTCGGCGCGACCTGGGCGTTCGCCGCCGCGATGACCCGGGGCGACCTGACCGTCCGCGGCGTCAACCCGCACTACCTCGACCTGGTCCTCGACAAGCTCCGCCTGGCGGGCGCCGAGGTCGAGACGTTCGACGGCGAGGGCTTCCGCATCGTCCAGAACGAGCGCCCGAAGGCCGTCGACTGGGTGACGCTGCCGTACCCCGGCTTCGCGACCGACCTGCAGCCGTTCGCGGTGGCGCTGTCGGCCGTGTCCGAAGGCACCTCGATGATCACGGAGAACATCTACGAGGCCCGGTTCCGGTTCATCGAAGAGATGATGCGGCTTTCCGGCGACGCGCGCACCGACGGGCACCACGCCGTCGTCCGGGGTGTCGAGAAGCTTTCGAGCGCTCCGGTGTGGGCCGCGGACATCCGCGCCGGCGCCGGGCTGGTGCTGGCCGGGCTGTGCGCGGACGGGGTCACCGAGGTCTGGGACGTCTTCCACATCGACCGCGGTTATCCGCATTTCGTGGAGAACCTGAACCGGCTCGGCGCCCGGATCGAGCGCGTCGCGGGCGAGCCCGAGCGCGCCTAGCTTTCCAGCGCCAAAGCAGCGCCGAAACCGACCAGCGCGGTTCCGGTGACGCCGTCGAGCGCGCGGCGGACCTTGCGGCGTTCCAGCCAGGTCCGCACGCGGTGCACGAAGAACAGCAGCGTCAGCAGCCAGATCGCGCCCAGCACCGCGACGGTGTAGGCGAGCAGCAGCGCGTCCCACGCCGAGGTCGTCACGGGATCGAGGAACTGCGGCAGCACCGACAGGTACAGCACGAGGACCTTCGGGTTGGTGATGTTGGAGAGGAAGCCTTCACGGAAGCGGCGGAACCCGCTCGTCCGGTGCTGCTTCACCGCCGAGACGCCGGAGTAGTCGCCCCGCCAGGCGCCGCGCAGCGCCTGGAAACCGAGGAAGACCAGGTAGGCGGCGCCGACCCATTTGAGCGTCACGAACACCGGCTGCGACTGCGAGATGACGACGCCGAGACCGAGCGCGGCGGCGGTGCCCTGGACGGAGTTGGCGACGAAGATCCCCGCCGTGGCGAGGAAACCGCCGCGGGTACCGCCGGAAAGCGAGTTCTTGAGCATCACCATCGTGTCCGGCCCCGGCGCGAGGACGATCAGGACGACGATGAGCAGATAGCTGCTGTACGAACTCCAAGTCACGGTCCTTCACGCTAGCCGCCGGGCGTGGGCGAGTCTCGCGGATTTCGGTCACAGTCGCCGGTCGCGGGTGGCACTGGGCCGGGGCGATCCTGACGGTAGTGAAGGGCTCCTTCACTACCGTCAGGGTAGGCAAGGAGGCCTTCACGGACTGGGGTCAAGCGCAGCCAGAACCCGGTAGGTACCTATGACACTCTTGGCCCTGACCCGAATCGCCACTCACGACCCACGCGGGGCAAGCGGTAGCGCCGGTGGACCGTCGTGCGACCGACGATCGGCCACTGCGCCCTCCCGGGAACGACGGGTAGGGTGCGATGCCATGCATGAGGGGCAGATCGACCTCCTTCCAGGCGAACGGGTCATCTGGGCCGGGCACCCGGTGCGCAGGCCTCTCTTCAATCCCGGCGACTACTTCAACGTTCCCTTCGGCCTGCTCTGGCTCGGCGGCGTGACGCTGTTCTTCTCCGGCAACCACGGGACGGCGTTCCTCAAAGCCGCGTGGGCCGTGCTCACCGTCGCGGGTTTGTCCCTTCTCGTCGGCAGGCCGCTGATCCGCTCTCTCAGGCTCGCCTCGACCACCTACGCCGTGACCGACGGCAGGGTGATCGCGACCAGTTCGCTGGTCCGTCGCAAGGAGGAGTCCGCGGAGCTGGCCGGACTCGCGGATCCCGTCGTCACCCCGGGGCCCGGCAAGACCGGGACGATCACGTTCGGCAGGCTCGGCGTGCTGACCTGGGCGTCGGCGAAGCCACCGGTCATCCTTGTGGGTGTCAGCGAAGTGGCGAAGGTGCGGGAAAAGCTCGCGAAAGCCGTGGACGAGGCACGACAGCGTCAGCAGCCCCCGGAGGTCCACGCCGTCGGAGAATGACCCGACTGTGTGCAATTCAACTGCGCGAGTGATGTTACCGGCCGGTACACTCAGACGGTCGTCCAGTGCCGGAGGTGTACCGTGCCCTATCCCACGGACCGTGAGCGGGACCGCCCCTGGGTGATGCGGACCTACGCGGGCCACTCGTCCGCGGCCGCGTCCAACGAGCTGTACCGGCGCAACCTCGCCAAGGGGCAGACAGGTCTCTCCGTCGCCTTCGACCTGCCCACGCAGACCGGCTACGACCCGGACCACCAGCTGTCCAAGGGTGAGGTCGGCAAGGTCGGCGTCCCGGTTTCGCACCTCGGCGACATGCGGCGCCTCTTCGACGGCATCCCGCTCGCCGAGGCCAACACGTCGATGACGATCAACGCGCCCGCCATGTGGCTGCTGGCGCTCTACGTCTCCGTGGCGCGCGAGCAGGCCGAGGCCGAGGGCCGCGACGTGGACGAGGTGCTCGCCAAACTCACCGGCACCACGCAGAACGACATCATCAAGGAATACCTCTCCCGCGGCACCTACATCTTCCCGCCGGGACCGAGTCTGCGCCTGATCACCGACATGATCGCGTGGACCGTGCACCACGTGCCGAAGTGGAACCCGATCAACATCTGCAGCTACCACCTGCAGGAAGCCGGCGCGACGCCGACGCAAGAGGTCGCGTACGCGTTGTGCACCGCCATCGCCGTCCTCGACGCGGTCCGGGATTCCGGGCAGGTCGAGCAGGCGGACATGGCCAAGGTGGTCGCGCGGATCTCGTTCTTCGTCAACGCCGGGGTGCGGTTCGTCGAGGAGCTGTCGAAGATGCGCGCGTTCACCGCGCTCTGGGACGAGATCACCCGGGATCGTTACGGTGTAACGGATCCCAAGGCGCGACGCCTGCGCTACGGCGTTCAGGTCAACTCGCTGGGCCTGACCGAGGCGCAGCCGGAGAACAACGTCCAGCGCATCGTCCTGGAGATGCTCGCGGTCTCGCTTTCCCGCGGTGCCAGGGCCCGCGCGATCCAGCTGCCCGCCTGGAACGAGGCGCTCGGCCTGCCCCGGCCGTGGGATCAGCAGTGGGCGCTGCGGATGCAGCAGGTGCTGGCGTTCGAAACCGACCTGCTGGAGTACGAGGACATCTTCGACGGTTCGCACGTCATCCAGGCCAAGGTCGACGAGATCATGGCGGGCGCGCGCGAGGAGATCGCGCGGGTGCAGGATCTCGGCGGCGCTGTCGCGGCCGTCGAGAGCGGCTACATGAAGTCCCAGCTCGTCGCCTCGCTCGCGGAGTTGCGGCGCGGCATGGAGAACGGCGAGCGGATCCTGGTCGGGGTCAACAAGTTCGAGACCACCGAGCCCTCCCCGCTGCAGGCCGAAGGCGCCAAGGCGATCGAAACGATCGACCCCGCCGTCGAGAAGCAGGCCGTCGCCGCGATCGAGGAATGGCGGGAGAACCGCGACCACGCGGCCGCCGAGTCTTCGCTGGAAAAGCTGAAGGCCGTCGCGAAGACGTCGGAAAACCTGTTCGAGGCCACGATCGACTGCGCCCGTGCCGGGGTCACCACCGGTGAATGGTCGGGCGCGCTGCGCGAGGTTTACGGCGAATACCGCGCTCCCACCGGGGTTTCCGCTTCGGCGGCCGCGGGCGAGGGCAACGCGGAGATCCGCCGTGTCCGCGACAGGGTCAAGTCGACGAGCACCGAGATCGGTGAGCGGCTGCGGATCCTGGTCGGCAAACCCGGTCTCGACGGGCATTCCAACGGTGCCGAGCAGGTGGCCGTCCGGGCGCGCGACGTCGGTTTCGAGGTGGTGTACCAGGGCATCCGGCTCACGCCGGAACAGATCGTCGCGGCCGCCGTCCAGGAGGGCGTGCACGTGGTCGGTCTTTCGGTGCTCTCGGGTTCGCATCTCGAGGTCGTGCCGCAGGTCGTGGACGGGTTGCGGGCCGCGGGCGCGGGCGACATCCCGGTCATCGTCGGGGGCATCATCCCGCCCGACGACGAGAAGCTCTTGCTGGAGCGGGGAATCGCGAAGGTGTTCACGCCGAAGGACTACGAGCTCACCGACATCATGGACGGAATTGTCGGATTGGTGCGGGAGCGCCACGGTCTGAGCACGTAAAGTCACCGTAAATCTCGGTACCGTAACGGCGGATGGTTCGTCACCCGCTCACGCTGCCCGGGCAAAGGTACCCACCTACGTTTCGATTAAACCGATTAATCGAAAAGAGGTGCGGCTATGGCGCACGGCGAGTGGTCGAGGCGGGAATTCTTCCGGCGGTCCGCGGTGCTGGGGGCGGTGACGATCGGCGGTCCGGTTCTGTTGTCCGCGTGCACATCGACGTCCTCCGGTGACGCGCTCCAAGCGGCCAAGGACGCGAAGAAGATCAAGATCGGAATCGCGAACGAAGCGCCTTACGGATTCACTGATCAGAGAGGCAAGGTCACCGGTGAGGCACCGGAAGTCGCTCGCGCCGTTTTCAAGGCCATGGGCATCGACAACGTGGAAGCCGAAGCGGTCTCCTTCGACCAGCTGATCCCCGCGCTCAACGCCAGGAAGTACGACATCGTCGCGGCCGGGATGAACATCAAGAAGGAGCGGTGCGACGCGGCGGCGTTCTCGATCCCCGACTACTCGGCGCTGACGGCTTTGCTGGTACCCAGGGGAAATCCGCAGCAGGTGCTGAAGTTCGAGGACATCGCGGCCAAGAAGGTCAAGGTCGCCGTGCTCTCGGCGGCCGTGGAAAAGGGGTACGCCACCGACTCCGGTGTCGCCGAAGACCAGATCGTCACCCTCGATTCGCAGGACAACATGCTCCGCGCGGTCACCGACGGCCGGGTCTACTGCGCCGCGCTCACCGACATCTCGCTCAAGGACGTCCTGGCGAAGAGCCCGGGTGCCGCGGCGGAGGTGACGCCGGGCTTCGACCCGATCAAGAACGGGCAGCCGGTCGTCTCCGCCGGCGCGTTCGTCTTCCGCAAGGACGACAATCCTCTACGCGAGGCGTTCGACGCCGAACTCAAGAAGCTGCACGACAGCGGCGAATGGACCAAGATCGTGACGCCGTTCGGGTTCTCGGCGGACAACCTGCCGAAGGCCGACGTCACCACCGAGAAACTCTGCGCGGTGTAACGGGGCTGACGTCATGTCGTCGTCGGTATCGCACATCATCACGTCCGTCCTCAGTGGACTGACCGCGACCGTCACCGCCACGCTCGGCGGGATCGCGCTCACCGTGGTGCTCTCCCTGGTCGCCGGGCTCGCGCTGAGATCGCCGTCCCGGCTGGTTCGCGGGATTTCCCGCGTCTACGTCGAAATCTTCCGCGGCACCTCGGAAGTCGTCCAGCTGTTCTGGCTCTACTTCGTCCTTCCGGTGCTGATCGGGTTCCAGCTCGTGCCGTTGTTCGCCGGGATCCTGGTGCTGGGGCTCAACCACGGGGCCTACGGCGCCGAGATCGTCCGCGGTGCGGTGAATTCCGTGCCACGGGCGCAGTTCGAGGGTGCCATCGCGCTCAACCTGACGCCCGCCCAGCGGATGCGGCGGGTGATCCTGCCGCAGGCGTTCGCGGAGATGCTGCCACCGTTCAACAACCTGTTCATCCAACTGCTGAAGAGCACCGCCCTGCTGTCGTTCATCGCCGTTCCGGAGATGGCGCGCCAGGGTGAACTGCTGCGGCCGGTGTTCGGTGCCGACCTCGGCTGGATCTACGGCACCGAACTCGTGCTCTATCTCCTGCTCGCGCTGCTGATCACCAGCGGGATGCGGCTGATGGAACGGCTCGCGGCCCGGCGCCTCGGCCGGGCTCCGGCCAAGATGACGGCCACCGCGGGAGGTGTGTGATGGACTGGAGCTGGGAAGCGGCCGCGAATTCGATTCCGCTGCTGCTGGACGGGCTTCTCGTCACCGTCGAGATCACCCTGCTCGCCTCGGTGGTCGGGTACGCGCTCGGCCTGGTGTTCGCGCTGATCCGCCGCTCGGGGATTCCCGTGCTGTCCCAGGCGGTCCGGCTGTTCATCGAATTCGTCCGCAGCACGCCGTTGCTGATCCAGGTGTTCGCGATCTTCTATGTCGTGCCACCGTTGACGGGGTTCACGATGTCGCCGTTCGTCACCGGTGTGGTGGCACTCGGCGTGCATTACGCGACCTACGCGGCCGAGGTCTACCGGGCCGGCATCGAGGCCGTCCCGAAAGGACAGTGGGAGGCCGCGACCGCGCTGAACCTGCCGAGGTCCCGCGTGTGGACCGCGGTCGTCCTGCCGCAGGCCGTCCCGCGGGTGCTGCCCGCGCTCGGCAACTACACGATCTCGATGTTCAAGGAAACCCCGTTGCTACTGGCGATCGGCGTCGTCGACGTCCTGGCGAGGGCGAAGGAGGTCGGTGCCGAAACGTTCCGTGTCATCGAGCCGTACACCCTGGCCGGGGTGCTGTTCCTGCTGGTGAGCCTGCCGGCTTCGATTCTGGTGAGAAGGTTGGAGCGACGTGCCGCCCACAGTTGATTCCCCGATGATCCGGTTCTCGCAGGTGGTCAAGTCCTATGGCGACCACGTCGTGCTGCGCGACCTCGATTTCACCGTCGCACCGGGGGAATTCGTCTCGCTGATCGGGCCGAGCGGGTCCGGGAAGACGACGATCCTGCGGCTGCTGATGACCTTGGAGAAGGTCGACGGCGGCACCATCGAGGTCTGTGGCGACTACCTGAGCCACTTGAAGCGCGACGAGAAACTGGTGCCCGCCGACGAGGAGTACCTGCGGGACGTGCGCAAGCGGATCGGCATGGTGTTCCAGCAGTTCAACCTGTTCCCCAACATGAACGTGCTGCGCAACATCACCGAGGCGCCGATCCACTCGCTCGGCGTCTCGCGGGACGAGGCCGAGGCGAGGGCCGTCGAACTGCTGGAAATGGTGGGGCTCACGGACAAGAAGGACGCGCACCCCACGCGGCTCTCCGGCGGCCAGCAGCAGCGCGTCGCGATCGCCCGTGCGCTCGCGATGCGGCCGGACGTGCTGCTGCTGGACGAGGTGACTTCGGCGCTCGACCCGGAACTGGTCGCCGACGTCCTGCGCGTGCTGCGCGAGATCGCGACGTCCACCGACATCACGATCCTTTGTGTCACGCACGAAATGCAGTTCGCGCGGGACGTCTCGGATCGGGTGATGATGTTCGACGAGGGACAGGTGCTGGAGGACGCCGCGCCGGAGAAGCTGTTCAACGACCCGGAGCACGACCGGACGCGGCGGTTCCTGAAGGCCGTGATCGACCGCGCGTGAGCCGTTGGTCTCGTGAGTGGTGAGACGGTTCTGACCGTCCTCACCACTCACGAGGCGCTCAGGATCTCCTTCGTCGAGGTGACCGTGGCGAACCCGCCGCCGTGCAGGTTCGTCGCGGTCGCCCGGTACAGCTCGTCGGCGGTCAGGACGCCGCCGTCCGGCCCGGCGAGGTCGAAGGTGAACGTGGCGTCGAGCGCGAAAGTCACGTCGTAGCCGAGGTTCCCGCCGACGCGCGCGGTGGTCTCGCAGCAGAAGTTCGTCTGGATCCCGGCGAGTACGAACGAGGTGATGCCGCGGGTCTTCAGCCAGCCGTCGAGGTCGACGTCGCCGTGGAAGGCCGAGTTGACCTTCTTGCCGAAGACCAGATCCGCGCGCACACCGTCGAGTTCGGGCTTGAAGTGGTTGCCCTCCTGTCCTGGCTGCAGCGACGAACCGGGCTTCACGGAGTCGTGGTGCACCAGCACGATCGGCAGTCCGCGCTCCTGCCAGGCGTCGACGAGCGCCTTGATGTTGGCCTCCGCGCCGGGGTTGTTGCGGGGACCCCAGACGGGCTTGTCGAAGCCGCGCTGGGCGTCGATCACGAGCAGGGCCTTGGTTTCAGTGGTCATGGCTACGAGTCTCGTTCCCGTGGCGGCCGGCGAGGGAGTGGCAGAAGACGCGCGATGCGGTACTTTTCTGCCATGCGAACCGTGGGTGTGCTCCTCCTGCCGGGCAGCCGGTCCTTCGATCTGGGCGTGATCGGCGAGGTCTGGGGCGTGGACCGGACCGACAGCGGCATCGGCCCCTTCGAGGTCCGGCTCTGCGCGCCCGGTCGCGAGCGGGTCGCCATCCACCCGTTCGGCCAGGTCGAGGCGACCCATGGGCTGAGCGGACTGGTGGGCTGCGATCTCGTCCTCGTACCCGGCAGGGTCGATCCGCACGCCGAGGTGCCCGCGGCCGCCGTCGCCGCGTTGCGCAAGGCGCACCGGGCCGGGATCACCGTGGCGTCGCTGTGTTCCGGCGCCTTCACCCTCGCCGCGGCCGGGCTGCTCGACGGCCTGTCCGTCACCACACACTGGCGGCTGCTGGACGCCCTCGAAAACGCCGCTCGTGACGCCGTCGTCCAGCGGGACGTCCTGTTCACCGACGAGGGTGACGTGCTGACGTCCGCCGGCGTGGTCGGCGGGCTGGACCTCTGCCTGCACCTGGTGCGCCGCGACCACGGCGCCGAGGTCGCGGCCGCCCTCGCCCGGCGGCTCGTGATGCCGCCTGCGCGGGAAGGCGGGCAGCGGCAGTATGTGGACAACCCGTTGCCGCCCAAGCCGTCGCGGCCGAGCGTTTCGTCCACAATGGACTGGGCGCTGGAGCGGATCGCCGACGACATCGGCGTCGACGACCTGGTCGGTCATGCCGGGCTCAGCGAGCGGACCTTTCATCGCGAGTTCGCGGCGGCCACCGGGGTGACGCCGGGGCGCTGGCTGCGCGCGCAGCGGGTCCGGCTCGCGCGGCGCCTGCTGGAGACGACCGAGCTCCCGGTCGAGCGGGTCGCGCAGCGCTCCGGCCTCGGCACCGCCGCCAACCTGCGGCGACGGCTCCGGGCCGACGTCGGCGTCGGGCCCGATTCGTATCGCCGGACCTTCCGGTCGGTTACCGTCGAAGCATGGCCGAGTACGAGCACATCCTCGTGAAGCGGGACGGCGACACCGTCACCATCACCATGAACCGCGCCGCGCGGCGGAACTCGCTGTCGGCGGACCACCTCGCCGAACTGCTCGCGGCGTTCCGCGAAGCCGGGGCGACCGACGCCACCGGGATCGTCCTGGCGGGTGCCGGGCCGGTGTTCTCGGCGGGACACGACTTCGGCGACGTCGCCGCGCGAGACCTGATGGGCGTGCGTGAGCTGTTGCGGCTGTGCACCGACCTGATGGGCACGATGCAGTCGGTGCCGCAGGTCGTCGTCGCGCGGGTGCACGGACTCGCGACCGCCGCGGGCTGCCAGCTGGTGGCCACCTGCGACCTCGCCGTCGCCGCCGAGTCCGCCGGCTTCGCCCTGCCCGGCGGCAAGGCGGGCTGGTTCTGCCACACCCCGGCGGTGCCGGTCGCCCGCTCGATCGGGCGGAAACGGCTGATGGAACTGGCGCTCACCGGCGACGTCGTCGACGCCGCGACCGCACTGGACTGGGGCCTGGTGAACCGTGTGGTCCCGGACGACTCGCTCGACGAAGCCGTCGCTTCGCTGCTGGCGCGCGCGACGCGGGGGAGCCGGGCGAGCAAGGCGATGGGGAAGCAGACCCTTTACGCGCAGCTGGACCGGCCCGAGGCCGACGCCTACGCGCTGGCGCTGGAGGTGATGGCCTCGGCTTCGCAGCTTCCCGGGGCGCGGGAGGGCATGGCGGCTTTCCTGGAGAAGCGTTCCCCGGTCTGGCCCGACTGAGCGCGCTCCGCACGCGCGGGTGGGCAGGTCAGAGGCGTTCGCGCATGAGCAGCAGCGTGTAGGCGGCCAGCGTCTGCGCGTCGGTGATGTCACCCGAAGCGATCATCTTTTCGAACTCCTCGCGCTCGAACCACGCCGTCCGCATGTCCTGCTCCTCGACCTCGCGCTGGGTCTCACCCTGCGTGAGGTCGGTGGCCAGGAACACGCGCCCGCGCTGGCTCGACATACCGGCGGCGACGTCGGTCACGCCGAGGTCGGCCATCGAACCCGCGAGCAGCCCGGTCTCCTCGCGCAGTTCGCGGGCGGCGAGTTCGGGTGGCGGGACGTCGGCCCGATCGGGGGCGGTGCCCATGGGGAACTCCCAGCGCCGCAGCCCTAGCGGATAGCGGAACTGCTCGACCAGGTGAAACCTGGCGCCGTCGAAGGGGATGATCACCGCGCAAGTGGGTTTGTCGACGACCGCGTAGATCCCTTCGGAACCATCGAGCCGCCGGACGGCGTCCTCGCGCACGGTCATCCAGTTGTTCCGGTACACCTCACGCGAGCTGACACGCTGAACGGGGTCCATGCGCATAGTATCGCCATGCTTGTCCTACCCTCGCGTGGTGCGCCTAGTGATCGCTCGCTGCCAGGTCGACTACGCCGGCCGTCTGACCGCCCATCTGCCGATGGCCACCCGGCTGTTGCTCGTCAAGGCCGACGGCTCGGTGTCCGTGCACTCGGACGACCGCGCCTACAAGCCGCTGAACTGGATGAGCCCGCCGTGCTGGCTGATCGAGGACGGCAAGCTGTGGATCGTCGAGAACAAACAGGGAGAGAAGCTCGTCATCAAGATCGACGAGATCTTCCACGACCACGCCCAGGAACTCGGCGCGGAACCGGGACTGCAGAAGGACGGCGTCGAGGCGCACCTGCAGGAACTGCTCGCCGAGCACATCAAGACCCTGGGTGACGGCTACACCCTGGTGCGGCGGGAGTTCCCGACCGCGATCGGGCCGGTCGACATCATGGCCCGCGACGCCGACGGTGCCAGTGTCGCCGTCGAGATCAAGCGGCGCGGCGAGATCGACGGCGTCGAGCAGTTGACGCGGTACCTCGAACTGCTCAACCGCGACCCGCTGCTGGCGCCGGTGCAGGGCGTCTTCGCGGCGCAGCTCATCAAGCCGCAGGCCCGGGTGCTGGCCGAGGACCGGGGCATCCGGTGCCTCACGCTGGACTACGACGCGCTGCGCGGTATCGAGTCGGACGAGTTTCGCCTGTTCTGAGCCAACTTCGCTGAAGAGTCGAGATCCAATCGAGTCCTCGGTTTTGTATCTGCATTCTTTCCCGCACCACAGAATGCCCAAAAGGGCGGCGAGAAATTAACGAACTCGACTCGTCCTGCAAAAGAACCAGCTGTTTCTGTGCCATTCGGGTGAACGCCGGATTGCTCGGTCTCGCGTTGTGCCACACTCGATTTCCGCGAGGGGTACCGCCGATCTGCGGCGGTCGTGGGTGCAGGGGTGATGTGCCATGGCTGATTCTCCGAAGTGCGTCGATCTGGTGCTGGAAGGCGGCGGCGTCAAAGGCATCGCGTTGCTGGGCGCGGTGCTGGAGTTGCACGAAGCCGGCTATTCGTTTCCCCGGATCGCCGGCCCGATCGGCGACGGGGTCGACCTGCTCTTGCATGACGGGATGCACACCGGTGACTATCTCGCCGAATGGCTCACCCCGGTGCTCGACGAGGTGGACGTGCGTACTTTCGCAGATCTCGCGATCGAGGATCCCGAGAGTACTTTGCTTCCGTATCAACGGTATTCGCTCGTCGTCCACGTCAGCGACCTGACCCGCCGCGTGCTCGTCCGGTTGCCTTGGGACTACTCCCAGTACGGCCGTGATCCTGGCGAGGAAAAGATCGTCGACGCCGTTCGCGCGTCGATGTCGATCCCGTTCTACTTCCGGCCGGTGCAGTTCGGCGTCCGCCCCGAGGGCACGGTCACCTGGGTCGACGGCGGTCTGCTGTCGAACTTCCCGATCACCGTCTTCGACCGGACCGACACGAAGGAGCCGCGGTGGCCGACCTGGGGCGTGAAGCTTTCCGGTGAACCCGTGGGCGGCAGGGACAAACCGGTGAAGAGCGCGTTGCGGATCGCCATCGGTTCGCTCGAAACCCTGCTTTCGGACTGGAATCGTTACCGGTCGCACGAGGAAGGTGTGAACCGGCGGACGGTGTGCGTCGACACGACCGGCGTTTCCGCCGTCGACTTCGGGCTCGGCGAAGAGGAGAAGAAGCGCCTCTTCGAAAACGGGCGGGAGGCCGTGCGGAGGTTTCTGGAAAAGATTGTGCCGCAGTGACTCGCCGGCGGTATTCCGGTGGGATGAGGGATAGGAGGATCCCATGCGTTATCGCCCGATCGGCAGTGACCCGGCGGACGGCCGCCTCGGCCGGTTCGTCCCGGATGACTGGCGCCACGTCGACAGCTATCCGCTGACCGCGCTGGCCGCCGAGGACCGGCCCACCCGGTCACCGGTCGTCATCGGCGTCAACTGGTACAAGGAATTCGACGTACCGGAGAAGGACGAGAAGTCCGGCGAGTTCTTCGTCGCGAAGGGCGGCGCGAAGTCGCTCACCAAGATCCGCGGCGGGCACTGCGTCTGCCTCGAACCTGGCGAATCGGCCGACGGCGACACCCAGTACGCCTTCTACGACCAGGGCAGGGAAGGTGCTTGCGTCGGTTTCGGCTGGTCGCGCTGCATGACGCTGTTCAACGGCGACCTCTACGCCGCGCGGTGGCTGTGGGACCAGGCGAAGCTGCGCGACGAATGGGAAGAGACCAATCCCGGCGACAACAACGGCACGTCCGTCCGCGCGGCGGCCGAGGTGCTGCTCGAACTGGGGCACGTCACGTGGGCCGAGGCCTACGCCAGTGACGACTACGTCAAGCGGGCCGCCTACACGCCCGACGTCAAGAACGGTATCCAGGCCTATCGCTGGGCGAAGACCGTCGACGAGGTGCACGAGGTCCTCGGCAACCCGCGTGCCGACGAACTCGGCGCCGTGCCGTTCCTCAACTCGTGGGGTCCGAGCTACCCACACCGCACGTACCTGCCGGACGACGTCCTCGCCCGGTTGATCAAGGAGGACGGCGAAGTAGGCCTGCCCACGGACCGGTAAACCCCCACCGGTCACGGGAAAGGGCTGTTCCGGATGCGGAGCGGCCCTTTTCCGCTGACCTGACGGCCCGGCGGTGAAGAGCCGGCGTCGCGCGGCGGACGCGGGACCGGGGCGATGAACGCGTGACGATCCGGCGGCGACAGGACGGGAATTGTCAAGAACCGCCCCGAAACAGACACTTCCGGTCAGTCGTCACCCACCCGCGCTGCCGTTCCTGAATCCATGCAGTATGGTCCGCGATTGACGCGATACCGGCGTTTCTCGTGAACATTTTCACTATGGAGGTGGGTCGGTTGCACGTGCTGGCCGATGCGAATCTGCGGCTCGACGCGAGTCCTATCGACTACGTCCTGCTCGCCTTCTATTTCGCACTGGTGCTCGGCATCGGGTACATGGCGCGAAAGTCGGTCTCGAGCAGCCTTGACTTCTTCCTCTCCGGCCGCTCGCTGCCCGCCTGGGTCACCGGCCTCGCCTTCATCTCGGCGAACCTCGGCGCGGTCGAGATCATGGGCATGTCGGCCAACGGCGTGCTCTACGGCCTGCCGACCGTCCACTACTTCTGGATCGGCGCGATCCCGGCGATGCTGTTCCTCGGCATCGTGATGATGCCGTTCTATTACGGCTCGAAGGTCCGCAGTGTCCCGGAGTTCATGCTCCGCCGGTTCGGCAAACCCGCCCACCTGGTCAACGGCATCAGCTTCGCGAGCGCGCAGATCCTCATCGCCGGCGCGAACCTGTTCCTGCTCGCCAGCGTGGTGAACCTCCTGCTCGGCTGGCCGCTGTGGGTGTCGATCCTCGTCGCGGCCGTGGTCGTGCTCTCCTACACCGCGCTCGGCGGCTTGTCCGCCGCGATCTACAACGAGGTCCTGCAGTTCTTCGTGATCGTCGCGGCGCTGCTGCCGCTGACCATCGTCGGCCTGGTCAAGGTCGGCGGCTGGCAGGGCCTGGTCGACAAGCTCAGCGCGGATCCCGGCGGCGAGGCGCAGCTGTCCTCTTGGCCGGGTGACAACCTCACCGGCTTCGGCAACAGCTTCCTCTCCGTCCTCGGCCTCGTCTTCGGTCTCGGTTTCGTGCTCTCGTTCGGTTACTGGACGACGAACTTCGTCGAGGTCCAGCGCGCGATGGCGTCGAAGAGCATGTCGGCCGCGCGGCGGACGCCGATCATCGGCGCCTTCCCGAAGATGCTGATCCCGTTCATCGTGATCATCCCCGGCATGATCGCCGCGGTCACCGTGTCCGAGTACGTCCAGGACAAGCAGATCCTGCTCGACGGCGGCGATGCGCCCAGCGGGGTCACCGCGAACAACGCGATCCTGCTGTTGATGCGCGACCTGCTGCCCAACGGCATGCTCGGCGTCGCGATCGCCGGTCTCCTCGCGTCGTTCATGGCCGGGATGGCGGCGAACCTGAGTTCGTTCAACACCGTCTTCACCTACGACATCTGGCAGTCGTACGTGAAGAAGAACGAGTCGGACGGCTACTACCTCCGCCTCGGCCGCGTGGTCACCGCGGCCGGCACCGTGCTGGCGGTCGGTACCGCGTTCATCGCGTCGAACTCCGGGAACATCCTGACCTACCTGCAGGACCTGTTCTCCTTCTTCAACGCGCCGCTGTTCGCCACCTTCATCCTCGGCATGTTCTGGAAGCGGATGACGCCGACGGCGGGCTGGGTCGGCCTTGTCGCCGGTACCGCGTCCGCGATCACCGTGTGGCTGCTGTCGCAGGCCGGGGTGCTCGGGCTCACCGGGCAGGGCATCAGCTTCGTGGCCGCCGGTACGGCGTTCGTCGTCGACATCGCGGTCAGCGTCGGGGTCTCGCTGGCCACCGCGCCGAAGCCGGAGTCACAGCTGGTCGGCCTCGTCTACTCCCTCACCCCGAAGGAGTCGCTGAAGCACGACGAGACCGGCGACGACGCGGGCTGGTACCGCAAGCCGGGCCTGCTCGCGGGCATCGTGCTGATCCTGACCATCGCGCTCAACATCATCTTCTAGGAGGCCGGAGATGGCTGCGTCCCAAGCTCCCAAGAAGGCCGGCGTCTTCGACATCCGGCTGATCATCGCCCTGCTCATCGGCGGCTACGGCCTGGTGCTCACGATCATGGGTATCGGCTTCACCACCGAAGAGGAGCTGGCCAAGGCCGCCGGGGTCAGGATCAACCTGTGGGCGGGCATCGGCATGCTGGTGTTCGGGCTGCTGTTCGTCCTGTGGGCGAAGCTGCGGCCCATCGTGGTGCCGCCCACGTCCGAAACCGGCGAGGACGGCGAATAGCCGGGTTGTCCGGACAGCGCCGGGGCGGTCCGGCTACCGTGCACTTCGTGCTGCTCAACGCTCGACGTCGCCGGATCGCGTCCGTGCTGGCCCTGGTCGCCGCGCTCGGCGTGCTGTCGGCCTGCGGTCAGAACCTCGGCAAGTCCAACTTCGCCCGCACCACCGCCGCCGCCGAAGCCGGTTCCGGTGGTGAGGTGCCGAGCGGGGACATCAACGACCCGGCGGTCACCCCCGCGGTGATGCGCACGATCGACCCGTGCCCGCTGGTGGGCAAGGACGTGCTGAGCGGCCTCGGCACCCCGGAGGACCCGCGTCCGTCGCTCACCTCCTTCGGCACCTGCACCGGGAAGGCCACCGACGCCGGTGGCAAGAAGTTCTCGGTCAGTATCGACATCGGCTCGTCGACCTTCTCTTCGGCCAGTAACGCGGTCGTCTCGGCGGTCGAAGGGCTGCCGCAGATCGAGCGGAAGAACAAGGACGGCAACAGCTGCGACATCGGCATCATGACGCTGCGCAAACCCGAGCGCGGGATCAGTTTCCTGGTCACCTACGACGGTGGTGACCCTTGCGCGACCGGGCGGGCGGTGGCGGCCAAGGCCGTGAAGAGCCTGCACGCGTCGCCGGCGAAGTTCCCCGCCGGCGCGGGCTCACTGACCACCGTCGACCCGTGCGCCGTCGCGGACCCCGCCGTCCTCGCCGAGGTCGTGCCGCACGGCGCGACCTCGCTGAGCAGCTTCCACTCCTGCGACTGGACCCCGGGCTCCAACCCGCGGATCTCCATCGGCTTCCGCCACGGCCTGCCGCCGGAGGAACGCGACGGGACCAAGAAGATCGACATCGACGGGATGGCCGCGTACCAGAAGGTCGGCACCACCGGCGACGCCGAGTGCAAGATCGAGTGGCAGCACAAGCCGTGGGCCGACGAGGGCGTCGAGATCGTCAGTGTGATCTACAAGAACTACGACGAGAAGAAGGATGAAGCGGCGTCCTGCGGCAAGGCCACCAAGATCGCCAAATCGGTGATCTCCAAGCTGCCGAAGCCCTGAACCTGGCGGCATCCGGCCGGGAGAGGTAGGAAGGGGACACCCCACCCGCCGACGGCCGGAGGCCACCTTGAAGAAGATCATCAACGACCCGAAAACGGTGGTCGCGGAATCCTTGCGCGGCCTCGCCGCGGCACACGCGGACATCCTGCGTGTCGAGGACGACCCGGCGATCGTGGTGCGCGTGGACGCGCCCGTGGCGGGCAAGGTCGCGGTGATCTCCGGCGGTGGTTCCGGGCACGAACCGCTGCACGGGGGCTTCGTCGGGCAGGGCATGCTCGCGGCCGCCGTCCCCGGCCCGGTGTTCACCTCGCCGACGCCGGACGCCGTCGAAGCCGCCGTCAAGGCCACCACCGGCGACGCGGGCGCGCTGCTGATCGTGAAGAACTACACCGGCGACGTGCTCAACTTCGAGACCGCCGCGGAACTCGCCGCCGCCGAGGGGCTGGACGTCCGCAGCGTGGTCATCGACGACGACGTCGCGGTCAAGGACTCCACCTACACCGCCGGCCGTCGCGGCGTCGGCGGCACGGTGCTGCTGGAGAAGATCACCGGTGCCGCCGCCGAACGAGGCGACGCGCTCGACGCGGTGGAGGCCTTGGCGCGCAAGGTGATCGGCCAGGTCCGCTCGATCGGCGTCGCGCTCACCGCGCCGACCGTGCCGCACGCGGGCGAGCCGAGTTTCGACCTCGCCGACGACGAGATCGAGTTCGGCATCGGCATCCACGGCGAACCCGGCATCGAGCGGACAGCGGTGGTGACGGCCGACGAACTCGTCGCCCGCATGGTCGAAGCGATCGTCACGGACCTGCCCTTCGGTGAGGGCGACAAGGTCCTGCTGTTCACGAACTCGATGGGCGGCACCCCGCTGGTCGAGCTGTACCTGGCCCACGGGATCGCCGAGCGGCTGCTGGCCGAGCGTGGGATCGTGGTCGAACGGCGCCTGGTGGGGCCGTACATCACCAGCCTCGAGATGCAGGGGATGAGCCTGACGTTGCTGAAACTGGACGACGAGCTGACCGAGTTGTGGGACGCGCCGGTGAACACCCCGGCCCTGAGGTGGGGAATCTGATGGCCTGCACCGCCGAGACGCTCGCCGCCGCCTTGCGGGCGGCCGCCGTGGTGATCGCCGAGCATCGCGCCGAACTGGTCGACCTCGACCGCGCGATCGGCGACGCCGACCACGGCGAGAACCTGGACCGGGGGTTCACCGCCATCGTGTCCGCTTTGGACACCGCGAGTCCTGAAACCCCGGCCGCGGTCGTGAAACTGGCCGCCACGACGTTGATCTCGAAGGTCGGCGGTGCGGCGGGCCCGTTGTACGGCACGGCTTTCCTGCGCGCGTCGGTCAAGCTGGGCACCGCGGCCGAAATGGACGGTCCGCTGCTCGTCGAGGCCCTGCGCGCGGCGCTCGAAGGAGTGCAGGCGCGGGGCAAGGCCGTCGGGGGAGACGCGACCATGGTCGACGCGCTGATCCCGGCCGTCTCCGCCGCGGAGGAGGCCTCCGGTGAGGACCTCGCGGCGGTCCTGACCGCGGCCGCCGACGCCGCGGACAAGGGCGCCGAGTCCACTGTGGATCTCGTGCCGCGCAAGGGCCGGGCGTCGTACCTCGGCGAGCGCGCGAAGGGGCATATGGACCCCGGCGCCCGCTCGACGGCGCTGCTGCTGCGCGCGTTCGCGGAGGCCGCCAAGTGAGCGTCGGAATCGTGCTCGTCTCCCACAGCGCCAAAATCGCCGAAGGACTCGCGGAACTCGCCGCGCAGATGGCGCCGGACGTCACCATCGTGGCGGCGGGCGGCCTGGCGCAAGGCGGGATCGGAACGGATTACGACGAGGTCGTCGCCGCGACGCAACGCGCGGATTCGGGGGCGGGCGTCGTCCTGCTGTACGACCTGGGCAGCGCGCAGATGACAGCGGACCTCGCCGTCGAATCGCTCGCCGACCCGTCGGCCGCGGTCGTCGTGGACGCGCCGCTCGTCGAGGGCGCGATCGCCGCCGCCGTCGCGGCGCAGGGCGGGGCGGATCGCCAGGCCGTCGCCGATGCCGCGGCCTCGGCCGGTGCCCCACCCGATCTGACGCTCGACAGCGGCGCGCAGGAGGGCGAGAGCAGTGTCGAGCTCACGCTGCGGAACGACGTCGGACTGCACGCGCGGCCCGCCGCCGTCCTGGTCCGGAGCATCGCGGGTCTCGACGCGGAGGTCACCGTGCGGCTGGGCGAGGAGACCGCGGACGCCAACAGCGTGCTCGCGCTGATGGCGCTCGGCGCACGTCAGGGCGACCGGATCGAGGTCCGCGCCAGGGGTACGCAGGCCGAGGAAGCGCTCACCAAGGTCAAAGACCTCGTCGACCAGAACTTCGGCGAGTGACACTTACTCGATTCGGAGGGTGACAGCGGCTGCTTTCCGCGCCCCGGCATGGCACGATCGGAGAAACTACCGACGAGTAACCTCCGGAGGCCGGTTGTGGCGCGGGAAATCTCGAGTGTGGGAGTAATCGGTCTCGGCACCATGGGCGCCGGGATCGCCGAGGTGCTCGCGAGGAGCGGTGTGTCCGTCGTCGCGGTCGAGATCGACGACGACGGCGTGCACCGGGGCCGTGGCCATCTGGAACATTCGACCGAACGGGCGGTGTCCGGCGGCAAACTCGACGCCGACGGCCGGGACGCGTTGCTGGGCCGGATCCGGTATACCACGTCGCTGACCGAACTGTCCGATGTGGACCTGGTGATCGAGGCCATTCCGGAGAACCTCGAAGCGAAAACCGACGTTTTCGCCGAGCTGGACAAGATCACCGGCCCGGACACGATCTTCGTCTCGAACACCTCCTCGCTGTCGATCACCGAGATCGGCGTGCGCACCGCGCGGCCGGGCAAGGTCGTCGGGATGCACTTCTTCAACCCGGCGCCGATCCTCAAACTGGTCGAGATCGTCCGCACCGTCGTCACCGAACCCGACGTGATCACCGACGTCGTCGCGTTCGCCGAACGTCTCGGCAAGACGCCGGTGGTGATCGGCGACCGCGCCGGGTTCATCGCGAACGCGCTGCTCTTCGGGTATCTCAACCACGCCGTGCGGATGTTCGAGCAGCGCTACGCCACCCGTGAGGATCTCGACGCGGCGATGCGGTTCGGCTGCGGCTATCCCATGGGGCCCTTGGCTTTGCTCGACCTCATCGGGCTGGACACCGCGTACGAGATCCTCGACACGATGTACCACCAGTCGCGCAACCGGCTGCACGCGCCGGCGCCGCTGCTGAAGCAGATGATCACCGCCGGGCTGCTCGGCCGGAAGACGGGCCAGGGTTTCTACACCTACGACGAGCCCGATTCGCCGACGGTGACCGACGCGGTCACGAAGTCCACAGTGGACACCGTGGCGCCGCGGGAAGTGCGCAAGGTCGGCGTCGTCGGGACCGGGACCATGGCGACCGGCATCGTCGAGGTGTTCGCGAAACGCGGTTACGAGGTCATCCTGCGGGCACGGAGCGCGGAGAAGGCCGCCGCGTCGGTCGCGCGGGTGAAAAAGTCGCTGGACAAGGCCGTCGTCAAGGGCAAACTGTCCGAGGAGGACGCTGCCGCCGCGCTCGGCCGGATCTCGCCCGCGGTGGAGTTCGACGAACTGGCCGACGTCGACCTCGTCGTCGAGGCGGTGGCCGAGGACCTGGCCGTCAAGCAGGCCGTCTTCGCCGCGCTCGACGACGTCGTGAAACCGGGCGCGGTCCTGGCGACGACGACGTCCTCCCTGCCGGTCATCGAATGCGCCGCGGCCACGTCGCGGCCTTCGGACGTGGTCGGCGTGCACTTCTTCAACCCGGCGCCGGTGATGAAACTCGTCGAGGTCGTCTCGACCATCGCCACCGCGCCCGACGTGATCGCGACCGTCGACGCCGTCTGCGCGGCCGTCGGCAAGCACCCCGTGCACTGCGGCGACCGGGCCGGGTTCATCGTCAACGCGCTGCTGTTCCCGTACCTGAACGACGCGGTGAAGATGCTCGAAGCGCACTACGCGGAGGCCGACGACATCGACACCGCGATGAAGGTGGGCTGCGGCCTGCCGATGGGCCCGTTCGAACTGCTCGACGTCGTCGGGCTCGACGTTTCGCTGGCGATCCAGCGGACCCTGTTCAACGAATTCCGGGAGGAGGGCTTCGCGCCCGCGCCGCTGCTGGAGCACCTGGTGACCGCCGGACGGCTCGGCCGGAAGACGGGGAAGGGCTTCAAGGACTACTCGGCCCGGTAGGTCTCTCTGGCGCGCGGACGCCGTCCCGGATGTCATGAAAGGGTCGTTCAAGACGTTTTTCGTCCTGAACGACCCTTTCATGACACTTGTCCCGGCGACGCGGAGCCAGGCGTCGGTAGCTTGGGTACATGCCAGTCTCCTCGGGGGTCAGGAAGCGGATCAGGGAGTTTCTCGATCCGGACGACGAGATCCATTACGTGTTCCCGGCCGACATCTTCGGCAGCGCCAATCCCTGCGTGTTCATCGCGGTGACCCGCAAGACGATCACGATCCTGTCCACGGGCCGGTTGAGCAGGAAGTCGCCGAAACGCGTCATCTCGACGACGCTGCGGAACCATCGGATCGGGCCGGTCGAAACGGCGACCACCCCGTGGTTCAAGTTCAACGGCATCGTCTACGAGATCGACGACGAGTACGTCTCGGTGGTCCACGCCGCCGACGCGGAGATCCTGCGAGATGTGGCAAAACCTGAAGATCCGCTGCCGGACCTCTAAGCTCCCCTGGGTGCGTCAGTTGACATACGACGGGGTGCCCATCCCCGGCTTGAACGACCTGGTCCGGACGGCCATCCGGCTGCACCCCGCGGCGGGCGAGCCCCGCCCCGACGAAAGCCACTTCGGCGGCCCGTTGCTCTGGCCGTCGGACGAGCCATGGCCGGAATGCCCGGTGACCTGGCCCCCCGACCCGGACGCGTCCGACGACGCGTGGCTGGGCGGGCATCCGCTCGACGAGCCGGTTCCGGCGATGGTCAGCGCGGCGCAGTTCTTCCGCGACGACTTTCCGGAGCTGCCCTTCCCGGAGGGCACCGACGTCCTGCAGATCCTGTTCTGCCCGCTGGAGCACAACAGCCCGTACCACCAGGGGCCCGCGGTCCGGCTTGTCTGGCGCGATTCCGGCGAGGTGGGGGACATCGCGGAGCCGCTGCCTGCTCCGGAGGACGCCAAAGCCTCCTACCTGCCGAAACCCTGCGTTTTCGAACCGTGCTCGATCGACGAACTGCCCCGGCTCTGCGACTTCCCGCCGGAGACCCGCGCCGCCCTCGGCATCCCCGAGGGCGCGGGCGCCGACCCGGAGGGCTGGCCCGAGCTGAACCAGTACTCGAAGATCGGCGGCTGGACGGCCTGGTACACCTCCGATCGTGCCGACCTGGGCTGCCGGGAGTGCGGCGCCGAACTGCGGCAGACGATCGCGCTGTCCACGGAGGAGCACGAGGTCGGCTGTGGGTGCGAGGTCGCCGAGGACGAACCGGCGGGCTGGTCGTTCTCCCGCCAGGAGGTGCTGAACATCTTCACCTGCCCCACCGACATCACGCATCCGGTCAAGGTCCGCATCGACTGACCCGGCTCAGACCGGCGGGAGCAAAGGTCCCCCGCTCCAATGCTGGAAGACCAGGTTCGTGTGCACCCGGGCGACCTCGTCGCGGGCGGTCAGTTCGTCGAGCACCAGCCGTTGCAGCTCGGTCGCCGAAGCGGTGGCGACGTGCGCGAGGAAGTCGTCCGGACCGGTCAGGTGGTAGACGGCGCGGACCTCGGGCAGGGCCAGCAGATGCTCGACGAACGAGTCGACCAGGTCCCGCCGGTGCGGGCGGACCTGGACGAACAGGAGCGCTTCGAGCGGGCGGCCGAGTTTGGCGGCGTCCACCTCGGCCCGCTGGCCGGTGATCACCCCGAGCTCGCGAAGCCGGTTGACGCGGTCGAGGCAGGTCGAAGGCGCGACGCCGATCTCGGCCGCCAGATCCTTGTTCGAGATCCGTGCGTCGTTCTGCAGGAGCCGCAGAATCCGGAGGTCCACCGTGCTCAGTTCGACAGAATCCGACATCTGCGAATGATATCCGAGGATATTGCGTTGTATCCGGAGAAAATCGCACCATCTGGAGTATGACCGCAACGCTGCGCACCCGAGCCGTCCACGCCGGCCGTGACGATCTCACGGACCTCGGCGTCCACGCCGCTCCGCTCGACCTGTCCACGACCTACCCGTCGCGGGACAGCGTCGAGGAGTCGGGCCGAATCGACGAATTCGCCAGTACGGGATCGCTGTCCGGGCTCCCGGTCTACGGGCGGCTGAGCAACCCGACGGTCGAGCGGTTCGAGAAGGCGCTGGCGGAGCTCGAAGGGTTCGAAGACGCCGTCGCGTTCGCGACCGGCATGGCCGCGGTGTCGGCCTCGCTGCTCGCCGCCGTCGCGCAGGGCAAGCGGCATGTCGTCGCCGTCCGGCCGGTCTACGGCTGCACCGACCACATGCTCACGTCCGGTCTGCTCGGCACCGAAGTGACCTGGGCCGATCCGGAAGACGTCGCCGCGGCGCTGCGCCCCGACACCGGGCTGGTGCTGCTCGAAACACCCGCGAACCCGACCCTGCGCGAGGTCGACATCGCCGGGATCGTGCGCGCCGCGGGCGAGGTCCCGGTGCTGGTCGACAACACCTTCGCGACTCCGGTGCTCCAGCGGCCCGGACGCCACGGAGCCCGGTTCGTCCTGCACAGCGCGACGAAGTTCCTCGGCGGTCACGGCGACGTCATGGGCGGCGTGGTCGCGTGCGGCGCCGAAGACGCCGGGATGCTGCGGCAGATCCGCTTCGCCACCGGCGGCGTGCTGCACCCGCTGGCCGGGTACATGCTGCTTCGCGGTCTTTCGACACTGCCGTTGCGCGTCAACGCCGCGTCCGCGACGGCCGCCGAACTCGTCGAGCGGCTGCGCGGTCACGCGAACGTGAGCGCCGTGCATTACCCGAGCGTCGGCGGCCCGCTGATCGCGTTCGAGGTCGACGGCGATCCGCACGCGCTCATCGGCGCGGTCCGGCTGATCACCCCGGCCGTCAGCCTCGGCAGCGTGGACTCGCTCATCCAGCATCCCGCGTCGATCAGCCACCGGATCGTCGCCGAGGAAGACCGGCGCGGCGCGGGCGTCACCGACCGGCTCATCCGCATGTCGGTGGGCTTGGAGGACGTAGAGGATCTGTGGCACGACCTGGATCAGGCGCTCAAGGCCTGCTGAGAGAGCACTGCGATCATGGTCACCGGGATGTCGACAAATCGCCCGGTCCGGTTAACCTGGCCGGGTGAAAGATCTGGTCTCGTCCTGGGTGGAATCTTCGGCTCGTAGCACGCTTTCCCGGCTGCACCAGCAGATCGGTGTGGCCGGGCTGACCGCGGCGGCGGCTCTTCCCGGGCTTTCGGCCGTCTTCGATCAGCACTCGGCGGCGGTGCGCGACATCCTCGCGGCCGGGGTCGAAGGTTCGGCGGCGGTCGCCGGGGTCGTGCTCCTCGCCGGCTACTCGCGCGGGCTGCTCGACGAGGCCAAGGCCAAGGGCTGGACGTTCCGTGCCCCGGCCGACCTGTCCGCCTGGGGCACCAGTGACTGGCTGACCGCTCGCCTGGTCGGCGTGTGTTCGCTGGCCGCCGCGATGGACGACCAGCGGACCCGGCCGACCGGGAACGGGTAGGGCGGCCGGACGCCCCACCCGCTCCCGTGGAAGGTCAGCGGTACTCCGGCGGAGGGGGCATTGACCCACCGGGGGGCCGCTGGCCGGGATCCTGGCGCGGGGGCACCTGACCCTGGCTGGGCGGGAACTGTTGCGGCTGACCCGTCATGTTCGGGTCGGCCGCGTGATGTCCGGCGGACACCGGCTGCTGCGTGACGGTCCGCTCGGTCGGCACATCGCCCGAACGACCGGCGTCCTCACGGCCGCGCTGGTAGGCCTCGGCCTGCGCCTTCGCGGCCGGGATCTCCGCCTCGGCCCGGCCGAGCCAGGTCTCCCAGCGCTGCTGCATCGGCTTGATCAGGCCGCCGCCGACACCGACGACGGCGATCCCGCCGACCGTGGCGAGCACGGTGATCAGCACCGGCAGCGTGACCGCGGTGGCCACGCCGATCTGATTCAACGCGGCGATCGCACCGAGGCCCCAGATGAACACCGAGGCGATGGTGGCGACCACCTTGCCGTAGGAGACGCCGCCGAGGGCGTTGCCCACCAGGTCCTTGACCGCCTTGGCGATCGCGCCGGCGATCACCACGATGACGATCGCGACGATGGCGCGCGGCAACCAGGCGACGATGTCGTTGAGCAGCGAGCTCACCGGGTTCGGGCCGAACACGCCGAACGCGAACTGCAGCGCGATCAGCAGGATGGCGTAGTAGACGATCTTGCTGATGATGTCCGACGCGTCGAATTGGCTCCGCGCGAGCATCTGTTTGAAGCCCCCGCGCTCCAGGAGCCGGTTGAACCCGACCTTCTCGAGCACCATGCTCACGGCCTTGGCGATCGCTTTGGCGATCAGCCAGCCGATGAACAGGATGACCAGGAACGCGAGCAGTTTCGGGACGAAGGTGGCGACCGAACTCCAGGCGCTGGACACGCCTTGACCGAAATCGACGGCCGCCAGTGCTGATGTGGCCACTGGACGTTCTCCCTTCCCACCACTGGAGCTTCCAGACTGGTGGGAAGGGGGTACCCGCCGAATGGCCCATCACACCTGGGGCCACCCGAACGAGTGGTCAGCTGCAGCAGCCGCCTCCGCAGCAACCGCCGCCTCCACCTGCGGGAACAGGGGCCGGACCGGACGCCGAGCCGGTCAGCGCGACGGTGGTCAGCAGCTTGACGGTGTCCTGGTGGCCGTCCGGGCACGGCGCGGGCGCGCCGGACTCGCTCATCGGCCGCAGCAGTTCGAAGGTCCCGGCGCATTCGCGGCAGCGGTAGGCGTAAGTCGGCATGTCCGGCATTATCCCATCTCCCTCCGGGCTTCGGGATGGCAAGCTGGCCGGGTGGAACTGCCTGTCGCGGCGCACGTGCCGCATCTCGGCCAAGTCGTCCCGTCCGTGCTCTCCGCCCTCGGCGCCGCGGGATTCGCCAACTCGCTGAGCCTTGCCGAGGCGTCCAGCGCCTGCGTCCTGCTCATCGACGGTCTCGGCTGGGAACTGCTGGCCGGACACGCCGCCGATGCACCCGTGCTCACGCAACTGGCGAAGTCGCCGCTGCGGGTCGGTTTCCCGGCGACGACGTCCGCCGGTCTCGGCGCCATCGGTACGGGGCTGGCCTCGGGCGAGCACGGCCTGGTCGGCTACAGCTTCGAGGTCCCGGGCGCCGGCGTCCTGAACGCGTTGCGCTGGACCAGTCATGTGGACGGCGGCGATCTCCGCGGTGCGCTGCCGCCGCGCGAGGTGCAACCCCTGCCGACGACGTTCGAACGCGCGGCGGCCGCCGGGATCAAGACGAGCGTGGTGTCTTCGGCGAAGTTCGCCGACACCGCGCTGACCCGCGCGACCCAGTCCGGCGCCCGCTATGTGGGCGTCCACGCGCTCGGCGACCTGGCCGCCTGCATCCTGCACTGCCTCGAAGCACGGCCGGCGTTCTGCTGGGGCTATCACAGCGAACTCGACATGCTGGGTCACATCTACGGACCGGGTTCGACGCCGTGGCGGATGCAGCTGCGGCACGTCGACAGGCTGGTCGAGTCCCTGGTGGACGGCCTGCCGCCCGGTGCGCTGCTCGCGGTCGTGGCCGACCACGGCATGGTGACCGTCGAGGGTGCGCTCGACATCGACGAGACCCCCGCGCTGCTCGACGGCGTCCGGGCCATCGGGGGCGAGGTCCGGGCACGGCACGTCTACAGCGAACCGGGGGCGGAGGCCGACGTCCTGGCGGCCTGGCGCGAGGTGATCGGCGACCGGGCGTGGACCCTCTCGCGCGACGAGGCTGTCGACGCGGGCTGGTTCGGGCCTGTCGCCGACCGGGTCCGGCCGCGCATCGGCGACGTGGTCGTGGCGGCGAAGGGACGGTTCGGGCTCGTACGGGAACTGGCCGAGGCCGTCGAGTCCTCCCTGGTCGGTCAGCACGGCTCGCTGACCCCGGCCGAACAACTCGTCCCCCTGGTCCTCGCGCGCGGCTGACGTCGCATTCAGGGGACTGAACGAGTTCGTGGTCCTGTCGCACCCCAGGCCAGGCGCCGTGTCCCGGGATCGGGGTGGGGCGAGCGACCTGGGGCGAGCGACCTGGGGCGAGCGACCCGGGGCGTTGGCGGGGTGAGGGGCAGGTGGCGTGTCGGTACAGGTGGTCGTGAGTGGCAAGTGTCGTTCTAACCCCACTTGCCACTCACGACCAGCTGTACCGACGCCCTCAAGACGAAACGCGTCAGGCCGGCTTCCGGGCCGAGAACCTGATGCTGCGCTTCGGGACGTGATCGACCTTGATGTCGGTGAACCCGGCGCCGGTGAGCCGGGGCCAGACCGAAACCGGGTCGAGCGTGTTCATCGTGTCGCCGATGTGGAGCAGCCGGAACGGGAAGCTCTCCAGGCTGTCGATCGCGCGCAGGACGCCGCCGGGGCGGAGCACCCGGAACGCCTCGGCGAAGATCGAGTCCTGCAGCGCCGCCGTCGGCACGTGGTGCAGCATCGTGAAACAGACGACCGCCGAGAACTCGCCGTCCTCGAAGGGCATCGCCGCGCCGTCGCCCTGGACGATCCGCACCCGGCCGTCGAACTCCCGTTTCAGGAGCTCCGCCGACGCCTCGTCGATCTCGACGGCGGTGAGCCGCGGGACGAGCCCGACGAGTGCCCGGGTGGTCGCGCCGAACCCCGGCCCGATCTCCAGCACGGAGTCGCCGAGGTCGAAGCCGGCGACGTTGCCCGGCATCTCGGCGGCGACGGCCTTCGCCCACAGCGCGGAACTGCAGAGTTTGCGGTGCACCAGGTTCATCGGCATGAATCCGAAGCTAACGGTGACCGGTAGGCGATAGGCTGCCAAGTGATGTCGAAAATCGGACTCCTTCCTCCGATGCCGACGGCGATGGTGCTCGGTGAGATGGATCTGCCCGCGGGCACCTGGCTCCCGTGGCACGAACACGACGGCCACCAGCTCGCCTGGGCGGCGCGGGGGATCCTGAGCGTGAACGTCGGCGAGCGGCACTGGGTGCTGCCGCCGACGCGGGCACTGTGGATCCCCGCCGGTGTCGTCCACCGGACCGGTGCCACCGCGCAGACCGTGCTGCGGGGGATCTACGCCGCTCAGGACCGGTGCCCGGTCCACTGGACCACCCCGACGCTCGTCGCCGTCCGGCCGCTGCTGCGGGAACTGCTGGAGCACCTCGGCGCGGCCGGCCTCGCCGACGAAGCGCGCCGCCGGGCCGAAGCCGTCGCCTTCGACCTGCTCGAATCCGTCGACGTCGTGCCGATCACCGTGCCGATGCCGTCCGACTGCAGGGCGCTGACCGTCGCGCGGGCGGTGATCGCCGTTCCGGCGGACCGCCGCGGCCTCGCGGACTTCGCGCACGACGCGGGCGCGAGCGAACGCACCCTCGCCCGGTTGTTCCTGACCGAGTGCCGGACGACGTTCGGTGCGTGGCGGGTCCAGGCCAGGCTCCGCGCGTCGCTGCCGCTGCTCGCCGAGGGCATGCCGCTGACAGCGGTCTCCCGCCGGATCGGCTACTCCTCGCCGAGCGCGTTCGTCTTCGCCTTCCGGAAGGCCGTCGGTGTGACCCCGGGCGCCTACTTCGGCGGCTGAACCAGGCCTCCGGTTACGGTTCCGGGGTGCCTCGACGTAACCGGCCCGAACGCGGTGGACGCCCCGACCTCGGCGCGTCGACAGGATGGGCGCGCTCCGAATCGGCAGGCGACGGCGAATGGCTGGTCCGGACGGTGCCCGGCGCACAGGCCACCAAGGACTACCGCTGTCCCGGCTGCGACCACGAGATCCGGCCCGGGACCCCGCATCTGGTCGTCTGGCCCGCCGACGACACCGGCGGGGTCGCAGACCGCCGCCATTGGCACAAGGCGTGCTGGGACGCGCGATCCCGGCGACGGCCAGGCCGCTGGTGACTCAGTGTTCTGTTCGAGGGGTAAGGCAAACGTGGCTTGCCGTTGAAAGTGTGCGCCGAATGTGGCATTGGGGGCACCCTGGGGTTCGGTGACTCGACGTCGTGTCCTGAAGGGCCCCTTCAAGACGTTCAACGTCTCGATGGGAACCTTCCCGGCGTGCGACGCGACGAAAGTCTCCTTCACCCCGACCGACAAGACACCTTGCCCTTCGGCCCGAATAAGTGATTCAGCGCCTCAGGTGCAGTGAAGGTTCGCCCTCGAAGTCCTCCTCCGTGTGGATCTTGAAACCGAGCCGCTCGGCGACCCGGACGGACGGTTCGTTGGACACCATGATGTTGGCGATCACCGGCACGTCGGGGATCTCCCGCTCCGCCCACTCGACGACGGCGGCCGCCATCTCCGTCGCATAGCCCTTGCCCCAGGTGAACGGCCAGAAGCGGTACGCGAGGTTCAGCACACGCTCGCCGTTCCATTCGTGATACCGGACGCCGCCGAAACCGAGGATCACCTCGGGTTCGTCCAAAGCGGACACCGTGAGATAGCCGAAACCGTGCTCGGCCCATTGCTTCATCCAGGCGTCGTAAAGCTCGTCCGAACCCTCGACGGTGTGCGGCACCGGGTTGAACTTGTTCGTATCGGGATCGGCCTGGAGCGCGACGATGTTCGCGCGATCCGCCTCGCGCAGCCTTCGCAGCAGCAGCCGCTCCGTCTTGATCTCTGTCAGCACGGATCTGACGGTAGCGCGGGGGTACGACAGAATTGTCGCCATGAAGGATTTCCCGCTGGTACTGCTGCACGCCTTCCCCGTCGACGCCCGCATGTGGGACGGGGTGCGAGCGCCTCTCGTCGAACGCCTGCGGCTGATCACCCCCGACCAGCGCGGTCTCGGCCGCAGCCCGCTGCCGGAAACCGACCGTGAGCCGGACTTGGACGACGCCGCTCGCGACGTCGTGGCGCTCCTGGACAGGCTCGGCCTGGACGAGGTCGTCCTCGGCGGCTGTTCGATGGGCGGCTATCTGACGATGGCCGTGCTGCGCCTCGCGCCGGAACGGGTGGGCGGGCTCGTTTTCATCGACACGAAGGCCACGGCCGACACTCCCGAAGCCGCGCAGGCCCGGCATGACGTCGCTGCCCGCGTCGAGGCGGAAGGCGCCGGATGGATGCCCGAAGCCGTCACATCCGGGCTGCTCGCCGAAAAAGCCTCGCCGGAAGCCGCCGAACGGCTTCGCGAACTGATCACGACGCAGCCCCCAGCGGGGATCGCGTGGGCGGCGCGCGCGATGGCGGCCCGGCCCGATTCGCTCGAAACGCTGCGCTCGGTGGACGTGCCGGCGCTGGTCGTGGTCGGCGAAGAGGACGGCCTGACCCCGTTGGAAGCGGCGAACACCCTGGTGGACGCGCTGCCGGACGCGACACTCGTCGTGCTGCCGGAAGCGGGACATCTGACGCCGCTGGAGGATCCGGCCGGAGTCGTCGAAGCGATCTTGGGCTGGTACCCCGCGTAAGAATCGGATTACCTCGCCCCTTTAAAGGTATAGCGGACCGGGGGACTTGCGGCAAGCCCCCATTCCCGGTCCACAATTCGTGCCTTCACGTTTTGCCGAAGGGGGATTCCCATGCGTGTACTCCTGTCCACTATCGGGACGAGGGGTGAGGTACAGCCGCTGGTGGCGCTGGCGGTGCGGTTGCGGGAACTCGGCCAGGAGGCCCGGCTCTGCGCGCCGCCGGATTTCCGTGACTGGGCCGAAGGTCTCGGGATCTCCTTCGTCCAGCTGGGACCGGAACTCCGGTCGACCGCGAAGCCGGATTCCGGGCTGACCAAGGCGATGGCCACGCCCGAGGGGCGGCGCAAGATGGCCGAGGCCATGGTCGTCGACCAGTTCGAGACGATGCCGGAGGCGGCCGATGGCTGCGACGCCGTCGTCGCGGGAATGGCCTTGAACATCGCCGCCCATTCGTTGGCCGAGCGAAAAGGGATTCCCTATTTCTTCACCGCATACTGCCCGATAACGCTGCCTTCTCCGCACCATCGTCCGCCCGTTTTCTCCGGGTGGGCGCCGAAGAATCCCGATGCCGACGTCCCGGCCCTGTGGGCCGACGACGCGGAACGGTGGAACGAGCAGTGGGGCGGCGTGCTCGACGCGCAGCGGAAACTGCTCGGCCTGCCGCCGGTCGGCGACGTCCGCGGGCACATCTTCACCGAGGCGCCGTGGCTGGCCGCCGATCCGGTGCTCGCGCCGTGGCGGGGACCGTCGGCGCTGGACGTGCACCAGACCGGCGCCTGGATCCTGCCGGACCAGAGCCCGCTGTCCCCGGAACTGGAGGCGTTCCTCGACGACGGGGAACCGCCGGTCTACTTCGGCTTCGGGAGCATCCGCGCGCCGGAGGAGATCGAGAAGGCGATGATCGACGCGGCGAGGGCGCACGGACGGCGGGCGATCGTGTTCCGCGGCTGGACCGAGCTGGCGCTGATCGACGACGAGCCTGACTGCCTCGCCATCGGGGACGTCAACCAGCAGGCGCTCTTCCCGCGCGTCGCGGCGGTCGTGCACCACGGCGGCGCCGGGACTACGACGGCTGCGACCCGGGCCGGGGCACCGCAGGTACTCGTCCCGCAGATGTTCGACCAGCCCTACTTCGCACAGCGTGTCCGCGACCTCGGAGTGGGGACCTCGATCACGGGGGAGCCGACGGCGGAGTCGTTGACGCACGCTTTGAGCGAGGTGCTGCGGCCTGACGTCGCTTCGCGCGCTGCTCACGTCGGCGGTGAGGTAAGGACGGACGGCGTCGATGTGGCGGCGCAACTCCTGATGGCGGCCGTCTGATGCCTCGTGAGTGGCAAGGATGGTTAGAGCCAACAGTGTCTTAGGTACCCACAGTCTGGCGGTTTCGCGTGATTGGAGGGGCAACACACGTGACTGGGTGGGCGACTCGCGATGAGACCCCAGAACGCGGCGTGTCGCCCGTCCAATCACGCGTGTCGCCCACCCAGTCACGCGAAGCACCGGCTCGGGCCCAGGTGGTCGTGAGTGGCGATTCGGGTTAGAACCGTCCTTGCCACTCACGAGGTGCGCGAGAAGTAGCGCGCCAGTGCGGCTTCCGCTTCCCCGAGTCGCTCCGGGAACCGCTGCGCGATCACGAACCGCCAGGGCACCTCGAACAACCGCCGCAACGCGATGAACGGCTCCAGCGACGAAGGCGCGACATCCGCTGGGTACGCCTCCAAGGTCGCGAGCCCTGCCTCCGCGTAGAGAACGCCGAGGTCCCAGCCGAGCGGTCCGCGCCAGGTGTCCTCGAAGTCGAGCCAGCACGGTCCGGCCGCCGTCGCGACGACGTTCCCCCGATGGGCGTCACCGTGCAGCGGCCGTGCCTCGTCGTCCGGAAGCGCCGCCGCCACCCGTTCGAGTTCTTCGTACAGCCGGGGAGCCGCGTCGCCCAGGAGGGAGTCGTTCCGGTCGAGCAGGGTCCGGAGCTCGCGGACCGGTCCGAGTTCGGGCAGTTCGCCGGGGTAGTCGGCGAGCGCGGCATGCACCCTGGCGAGTGAAGTCGCCACCTCTCGCGGCGACAGCGTGTGCCCCGGCTCGTGAGGCGTGTAATGCCAGAGAGTGACCGGGAGTCCGTCGGCGAAATGCGGTCCGGCCGGGGGATCCGTGGTGGGTGAGACGACGAGCACATCACGTTCCGTGAGGTACCTCGACAGCTCGACGTCGCGCGCGAGCCAGTCCTCAGGGGACGGCCGGGCGAAGCGCGTCGTGCCCGGTACCCGCGCCACCATCGGACCCAGTCTCACCAGCACGTTCGACTTGAAATGCAGGACCTCGGGAGCATCGGTCGGCAACCCGTACCGGTCACCGACAGCGATCGCCGCGGCCACTCCCGCCCGCGTGCGTTCGTCGGTCACGGCCCGATCTTGCCAGCCGGTGCGCGCGACTGTCGGTAGTGAGGGCTACGATCCCCACTAGCCGCCGAAATGGGTCCCCGACCCGGCCGACGGCAGAACATTGACCACCACAAGGTTTGAGTGTTGGAGGCAGGAGTGACGGCCGTAGCCCCCAAGCCGATCGCCACGCGCCCATACCCCGCGCGCGAGTCGGTTAAGGGTTCGTACCTGCTGCGGTTGTTCCGCACGACGGACCACAAGCAAATCGGCATCATGTACCTGGTCACGTCGTTCGCCTTCTTCATGGTGGGCGGCGCGATGGCGATGCTGATCCGCTCCGAGCTGGCGCGTCCCGGGCAGCAGTTCCTTTCGCAGGAGCAGTACAACCAGCTGTTCACGATGCACGGCACGATCATGCTGCTGCTGTACGCGACGCCGATCCTCTTCGGATTCGCGAACTTCGTGCTGCCGCTGCAGATCGGTTCGCCCGATGTGGCCTTCCCGCGGCTGAACGCGTTCTCGTACTGGCTGTACCTCTTCGGCGGCCTGATCGTGATGTCCGGCTTCCTGACCCCGGGTGGCGCCGCCGACTTCGGCTGGTTCGCCTACACCCCGCTGTCGGATGCCATCCACTCGCCCGGCGTCGGCGCCGACCTGTGGATCGCCGGTCTGGTCGTGTCGGGTCTCGGCACCATCCTCGGTGGCGTCAACATGATCACCACGGTGGTCTGCCTGCGCGCCCCCGGTATGACGATGTACCGGATGCCGATCTTCACCTGGAACATCCTGGTCACCAGCATCCTGATCCTGCTGGCGTTCCCGATCCTGACCGCGGCCCTGATGGGCCTGCTGGCGGACCGGCATCTCGGGGCGCATGTGTTCGACCCCGCGAACGGCGGCGTGATCCTCTGGCAACACCTCTTCTGGTTCTTCGGTCATCCAGAGGTCTATATCGTGGCCCTGCCGTTCTTCGGGATCGTGTCTGAGATCTTCCCGGTCTTCAGCCGCAAGCCGATCTTCGGTTACAAGGGCCTGGTCTGGGCGACGCTGGCGATCGCCGCGCTGTCGGTGGCCGTGTGGGCGCACCACATGTACGCGACCGGCGCCGTGCTGCTGCCGTTCTTCTCCTTCATGACGTTCCTGATCGCGGTCCCGACCGGCGTGAAGTTCTTCAACTGGATCGGCACGATGTGGAAGGGCCAGCTGTCCTTCGAGACGCCGATGATCTTCTCGATGGGCTTCATCGTCACGTTCCTCTTCGGCGGTCTGACCGGCATCATGCTGGCCGCGCCGGCGATCGACTTCCACGTGTCGGACAGCTACTTCGTCGTCGCGCACTTCCACTACGTGCTCTACGGCACGATCGTGTTCGCCACGTTCGCCGGGATCTACTTCTGGTTCCCGAAGATCACCGGCCGCATGATGGACGAGAAGCTCGGCAAGTGGCACTTCTGGACCACGTTCATCGGCTTCCACGCCACGTTCCTGGTGCAGCACTGGCTCGGCGCCGAAGGCATGCCGCGCCGGTACGCGGACTACCTGCAGTCCGACGGGTTCACCACGCTGAACACGATCTCCACGATCGGCGCGTACATCCTCGGTGCCTCGACGCTGCCGTTCATCTGGAACGTCTTCAAGAGCTACCGGTACGGCGAGATCGTCACGGTGGACGACCCGTGGGGCTACGGCAACTCGCTCGAATGGGCGACGTCCTGCCCGCCGCCGCGGCACAACTTCACCGAGCTGCCGCGGATCCGGTCCGAGCGGCCGGCGTTCGAACTGCACTACCCGCATATGGTCGAGCGCATCCACAAGGAGGGTGAGATCGGCTTCTTCGGGAAGCAGAAGGTCAACACCCACCGCGCGCCGTCCCAGGTGCTCACCGACGCGGCCATGCCGGGTGATCACTCGAAGGACAACTCCAGCGAGCAGTGACCCGATAAGCGGAAATGGCGCGTGCCCTGCCTCACACCGAGGCGAGGCACGCGCCTTTTTCATGGCTGGTTAAGGGAGACTGACCCCCGTGACGCAGACACCAGTTCTCATCACCACCACCGGTCCCGACAAGCCGGGTGTGTCCTCGGTCCTGTTCGCCGTGCTTTCCCGGCACGACGTCGACGTCCTCGATGTCGAGCAGGTGGTCATCCGTGGCCAGCTGGTACTCGGCGTACTCGCCGGCGTGTACCGCGACCCCGAGGGCCTGCAGGAGTACGTCGAGCAGGCGATGGCGTCGGTCGGCATGCAGGTCGAGGTGAAGATCGGTTCGGCCATCGGCGCGGACCCGTTCGCCATCGGCCAGAAGGATTCGACGCATGTCCTGCTGATGCTCGGCCGCCCGGTGACAGCGCGGGCGTTCTCCGACGTCGCGCGCCGCCTCGCCGCGCTGGACGTCAACATCGACTCGATCCGCAGTGTCGCCGACTACCCGGTGACCGGGCTGGAGCTGTACACCTCGCTCGCCCAGGACACCCCGGAAGCCGACGCCGCGCTGCGCACCGCGCTGGCGGACGCCGCCGTCGAGGCCGGGATCGACATCTCGGTCGAGCGGGCCGGGCTCGCCCGCCGCGCCAAGCGCCTGGTGGTCTTCGACGTCGATTCCACGCTCATCCAGGGCGAGGTCATCGAGATGCTCGGCGCGCACGCCGGCGTCGAACCGCAGGTCCGCGAGATCACCGAGGCCGCGATGCGCGGCGAGCTGAACTTCGGCGAGTCGCTGGAGCGCCGCGTCGCGCTGCTGGAAGGCCTGCCGGAGTCGGTGCTCGACGAGGTCGCCGCGTCGATCGAGCTCACCCCGGGCGCGCGCACGACCATCCGCACCCTGAAGCGGATGGGTTTCCGCTGTGGGGTCGTTTCGGGCGGATTCACCAAGATCATCCAGTCCCTCGTGGACGACCTCGGCCTCGATTTCGCCGCCGCGAACGAGCTCGAAGTGGTCGACGGCAAGCTCACCGGCCGGGTGGTCGGGGAGATCGTCGACCGCGCGGGTAAGGCGAAGGCGCTTCGCCGCTTCGCCGAGGAGTACGAGATCTCGCTGCAGCAGTGCGTCGCGGTCGGTGACGGCGCGAACGACATCGACATGCTGTCGGTCGCGGGGATGGGCGTCGCCTTCAACGCGAAGCCCGCGCTGCGCGAGGTCGCCGACACCGCGCTTTCGCACCCGTACCTCGACGCCGTGCTGTTCCTGCTCGGCGTCACCAGGTCCGAAATCGAGGCCGCGGACGCCGCCGACGGTCTCGAGTACTCCCGGCCATGAGTGTGCTGGAGCCGCTGGCCGCGCGCTACGCGTACTGGCTGGGACTGCCCGCCGAGGACACGGTGGACACCTCCGACGAGGATCCCGCCGAGGTCCGAGCCATGCCGGTGATCCTGCGGATGGAACGTGCCGAACCGCCGTCTCGGACAGCTTTGCTGGAGGCGGCCGCGGCGGCCGCTGTCGCGGTCTGCCTCGACGAACGCGCCGAGCCCGAGGGCGAATGGCACGAGCCGCTCACGGCGTGGGTCGACGGCCGGATCCGCAAGGTCGCCCGGCGTGCGCGGGGCGCGCATTGGCAGGCGGTCCAGGAGCTGCCGGGCATCACGATCGAGGTCGACGGCGCCGAGGCGCGGGCCTTGCTCCCCGGCCTCGTCGTCGAGACGCCGAAAGAGGTCTCGCGACTCCAGATCTCCGGGAGCGAACTCCCGGCCGACGAGCCGGGGCCCGCGCCGGACGGGCTCCCGCGGTTGCTGCTGAACCCCGAGGTCTCGATGACCGTCGGCAAGGGGGCGGCCCAGGTCGGGCACGCGACGATGATCCTGGCTTCGCTGCTGGACGAGGCCGAACGGGCGGCCTGGGCCGAGACCGGTTTCCGGTGCTCGGTGCGGACCCCGCCGGTCGCGACCTGGAAGGCGCTGTGCCCGGTCGAGGATCCCGAGGGCTCATGGCGCCGTGACGGCGTCGTCGCGGTCCGGGACGCCGGGTTCACCGAAGTCGATCCCGGAACCGTCACGGTGCTAGCCCAAAGGGCTTAACCTCCTATACTCCCCGTATGGGTGACCGGCTGATCGCCGGGCGCTACCGCTTGGAGGAGCGGATCGGCGCCGGGGGCATGGGCGTGGTCTGGCGTGCCACCGATCAGGACCTCGGGCGGGTCGTCGCCCTCAAACGCTCGCAGGCCGGGGACAGCGGCCAGATCCGGCGCGAGGCGCGGATCGGCGCGGGCCTGCACCATCCGAACGTGGTCACCGTATTCGACGCCGTGCTCGACGAGGACGACCGCTGGCTCGTCATGGAGTACCTGCCCTCGCGCAGTCTCGCCGACATCATCGACGCCGAAGGGCCGCTTTCGCCCGGCAAGGTGGCGAAGATCGGTGTCCAGCTCGCCGGGGCGCTCGCGGCGATGCACGAGAAGGGCATGGTCCACCGCGACCTCAAACCGGGCAACGTCCTGGTGGCCGAGGACGGCACCGCCAAACTCACCGACCTCGGCATCGCGCAATGGGCGGAGGTGACCCGCACCGGCGGCGGTCTCGACGTCGGGACTCCCGGCTACGTCGCGCCCGAGATGGCCGAAGGGCAGCAGGCGGGCGCCGCGGCGGACGTGTTCTCGCTCGGCGCGACGTTGTTCGCCGCCGTCGAGGGCACCTCGGTGTGGGGTGACGCGAGCGTCGGACCGTTCGTGCAGCTCCGGCGGGCGACGTCGTACACCCTGGAGCCGATCCGCCGGTCGGGACCGCTGGCGCCGGTGCTGACCGAGCTGCTGCGGCGCAAACCCGCGGGACGGCCGGACGCCGTCCGCGCCGCCGAGCTGCTGTCCGAAGTCGCGGACGTCGGCGTTCTCGCGCGCTCACGACGTTTCCGCGCGACAGGGCGCGCCGTCGTGATCGGAGCCGTCGCGGCGGCGGCGCTGGTGCTGGCCGGTGGCCTGGTCTACGTCATGAAAGAACCGGCGCCGGTGGCCGCTGCCACGTCCCCGGCCGATTCGGTCGGAGATCCGCGGACGGCGGATCCCTGCGCGCTGGTGGACCCGGCCGTGCTGAAGCGGTTCGGGACCCCTGAACTGGACACCGCCGACGGGAACTTCAACGCCTGCAGCGTCATGCTGCGCCTGAGCCCGGACGAGGAGGACATCGTCGACGTCCGGCTCGAACTGACGATTCCCGGCTCGCCGATGCTGGTGAAACCGGCGCCGGGGCAGTTGACCGTGCGCGAGCTGCCGAGCGACACCGAAGACAAGTGCCAGCGGGCCATCGAGCTGCCGGACGGCAACCAGATCTGGGTGCACGCGCGGCACATCAAGAACTGGCACGCCCACCTGTGCGACTACGTCGATCCGGTGGCCTCGAACGCGGTCGCGGTGCTGAACCGGGAGCCGATCAAGCGGCGACCCGCGCCCTTCGCCGCCGGGACGCTCGGGAGCCTCGACGCCTGCGCGCTGGGCGGGGACCTGCCGCAGGCCATCGTGGGCGGCCCTGCGACGCCGGATCCGGTGTTCGGGAACTGGGAGTGCTACTGGAACCATCGCGAGACCGAGGTGACTGTCCGGTTCGAACGGGAGTGGGCGCCGTTCGAAGACGACGGCAGGCGCGTCGCTCTCGGATCGCGGGAAGCCTTCGTCGAAGTCTCGGCCGAGTGGAAGGCTTGCCAGGCCGAGATCCCGCACCGGACCTTCACCGGCGACGGGCGTGCCATGATCGAGACGGTGGAGATCTACGTTTCGGACAAGGTCAAGCCGCCGCAGGAGATGTGCCCGGCCGCGGAACGGCTGGCCGCCGGGATCGCCCCCAGGCTGCCGTCACTTCGATAAGGGGAAGAACCGTGTCTTTGGAAGTCCAGCGCGACGGCGAACACCGCTTCATCGGCCGCAACGAACGCGGCGCGGAGGTCGTGATCGGCCGCAAGGGCGCCGAGGGTGCCTTCTCGCCCGCCGAACTGCTTCAGATCGCGGCGGCGGGCTGCTCGGCCGTCACCGCGGAGAACCTCATCACGCGCCGGATCGGGGAGGACTCGAAGTTCCGGGTCGGCGTGACCGCGGACAGGCGCGAAGGCGCTTCGGAGCTCGACGCCGTTCATGTGGCCTTCGACGTCGATGTGTCTTCGCTGGGGGCTGAGGACCGGGAGGCGCTCGCGACGGCGGTGGACCGCGCCATCGAGCGGCTGTGCACGGTGAGCCGGACGCTGAAGAAGGGCATCCCGGTCACGGAGAGCTTCCCGGCCGAGTAGGCCCCCGGATGTTATGAAGGGGACTTTCATGGCAAATTTTGCCATGAAAGTCCCCTTCATAACACTTTTAGTGCTTAGCGGCGTGGCCTTCGGAGCTCCAGACCACGTAAGCCTCGTCGGCGTCGGTGGTCATGGCCTCGATGAACTTCTCGTTGTCGAAGCCGGGCAGCGTCTGCAGCCGCTCGATCAGCGCGTCGGCGGCCGGGTCGCCGCTGGGGATCGCGGTTCCCTTGCCGTCGGAGCCGGCGAGCATGAAGAAGACGTCTTCCTTCCACGGGCCTTCAGGGATCACTCTGACCACCACCGCGGACAGCTCGGACCACGTGACGGCTTCCTCGCTTCCGTCCGCGAGCTGGCGCCGCACCCCGGTGTCATCGACGCTGACTGTCCGGGATTGTGCGTTGGGCGACTCGTGGGACAACCGGTTCTCCCTGTCTTCGGCGTTCCGTTAACGGTACTCGGCCGTGTTCCAGGCCACTCAGGCCGGGGCGGCGGCGTCGAGGCGGCGCAGCGCGTCGCGGGCGACCTTCGGGTCCATGGTCGGCCAGAACGGCGGCAGCGAGGCGCGCAGGAAACCGCCGTAGCGGGCCGTGGCCAGCCGCGAATCCAGGATCGCGACGACGCCGCGGTCGGTGACCGAGCGGTGCAGCCGTCCGGTGCCCTGGGCGAGCAGCAGCGCGGCGTGTGTGGCCGCGACGGTGAGGAAACCGTTGCCGCCCCTGGCTTCCACTGCTCGCTGCCGCGCCGACGACACCGGGTCGTCCGGGCGGGGGAACGGGATCCTGTCCACCACCACGAGCTGGAGCGACGGGCCGGGCACGTCGACGCCCTGCCACAGCGACAGCGTGCCGAACAGGCAGGTGCGCGCGTCTTCGGAGAACTTCTGCACCAGCAGGCCGGTGGAATCGTCGCCCTGGCAGAGGATCGGCAGGTCGAGCCGCTCCCGCATCTCCTCGGTGGCCTGCTTCGCCGCGCGCATCGAGGAGAACAGGCCGAGCGTGCGCCCGCCCGCGGCCTCGATCAGCTCGGCCAGCTCGTCCATGGTCGAGGGCTGCAACCCGTCCCGCCCCGGCGGCGGCAGATGCTTGGCCAGGTAGAGGATGCCGTTGCGTTTGTGGTCGAACGGGGAGCCGACGTCGAGCCCGGTCCACTTCGGGCCTTCGGCGTCGTCAGTGTCTGCCGGGGCGGCCTTGTCCGTCGCCGTGCCCGGCGACTTCTCGACCCTGGCCCCGCCGGGCGGGAGACCCCACTGCCGGGCCATGGTGTCGAACGTGCCGCCCAAGGTCAGCGTCGCCGACGTGAGGACGGTCGTGTGCTGGTTGAAGACACGCTCCCGCAGCAGGCCCGCGACGCCCAGCGGAGCGACCTTCAGCGCGGGCGGACGCGGGTTCGTGGAGAAGCGGTCCCCGGTCAGCCAGACGACGTCGCGCTGATGCGCCTTGTCGTCGTCGAAGGCTTCGAGCAACCGGACAGCGGTGTCGTGGACCTCTTCGAGCAGCGACCGCGCCAGTTTGCGGGCCGTGGCCTCGTCGACGTCTTCCTTCCGGTCCTTGCCGAGGGAGGTGAGGCAGCGGTGCGCGGCGTCGCGGACCGCGGGGATCGCGCCGGTGAGGGCCTGCGGCAACGAGTCCATGCGGCCCGACGGCATGTCGTCGAGGATCAGGGCAAGCCCGTCACTGGCCTCGAGCAGCTGATCGGCCACTTCGTCATCGACGAGTTTCCCGCAGCGCCGGGCGGCGGCGGAGACCATGCCGCTGGTCAGCTCGCCCGTCGCCACGGAGGTCACGCGATCGACGAGGTCGTGCGCCTCGTCGATGATCACCAGGTCGTGGTCGGGGAGCACCTGGTAGCCCTGCAGCGCGTCGATCGCCAGCAGCGCGTGGTTGGTGACCACGACGTCGGCCTTGCCCGCCTCGGCGCGGGACCGTTCCGCGAAGCAGTCGGTGCCGATGGGGCAGCGTGAGGCGCCCAGGCATTCCCTGGCCGTGACGGACACCTGGCGCCACGCCTGATCCGAGACACCGGGGACCAGCTCGTCCCGGTCGCCTGTCTCGGTGTCGGACGACCATTCCCGCAGCCGGGTGACCTCCTTGCCCAGCCGGGAGACGGCGAACGGGTCGAACAGCTGCTGATCCTCCGGCTCGTCCGGGGCGCCGGAATCGAGTCGGTGGAGGCAGAGGTAGTTACGGCGGCCCTTGAGGATCGCGAAGGTGGGCTCGCGGCCCAGAGGCTTCTTGAGCGCCTTCGCCAGCCGGGGAAGGTCCCTGTCGACCAGCTGGCGCTGCAGCGCGATGGTGGCCGTGGAGACCACGACCGTGGCCTCCTTCTCGACCGCGTGCCGGATCGCGGGAACGAGGTAGGCCAACGACTTCCCGGTACCGGTGCCCGCCTGCACGGCGAGGTGCTCGCCGGTGCGGATGGCGCGGCCGACGGCGTCCGCCATCTGGACCTGGCCCTCGCGCTCGGCACCGCCCACGGACTCGACCGCGTGGGTCAGGAGTTCGAGGACACCGGGGAAATCAGCACGGGAGGGCACGGGACAAGACGATAGCCGGGGGCACCGTCAAGATCGTCCGCCCCGTGCGATGAAGGGGCCTTTCATAGCAAATTTTGCTATGAAAGGCCCCTTCATCGCAGCGCGTGGGGCGGTGAAAGGACCGGTCACGACTCCTTGCGGCTGTGCTTGTCTTCACTGAAGCGCGAGACGAGCGCCCAAGTGCCCGGAAGCAGCGCGGCCGCGACGGCGATCTTCAGCGCGTCCCCGACGAGGAACGGCACGACACCCTTTTCGAGCGCCGTCGACAGGCCGAAGCCGGTCGACGCCATCAGCCACGGCACACCGACCGAGTAGATGGCGAGGTTGCCCAGCACCATCGTCCCCGCCGTGCGCAGCGGCGTGCGGTCCCCGCCGCGGCCGGCGAGCGCGCCCACCAGCGCGCCGGCGAGGACGAACCCGACGACATAGCCGGCGCTGGCGCCGAACAGGCCCGACGAACCGTTCTGGAACCAGCCGAAGCCGGCCGCGCCGACGGCGAGGTACAAGGCCATCGACAGCGCGCCGCGCTTCCAGCCCAGCGCCGCGCCGACGAACAGGGCGGCGAACGTCTGGCCGGTCATCGGCACCGGCGAGCCGGGCACCGGGATCAGGATCTGCGCGGCCGCGCCGGTCAGGACGGCACCACCGGCGACCAGGACGGCGTCACGGACCAGCGCTCCGGGAACGAGGTCGGCGAGAACCGGACGGGTGCCGGCCACAGACAGCGAAGACACTCAGACCTCCTATGAGTACACGAATGTGAACCGAGGTTAACGCCAGACGGCGGGCCGCGGACCGAATGTCGGCCACCTCACGGTCATGGCCCGTCCACTCGTCCGGGTGGCATGGCCCTGCGCGGTCCAGACTCTTGGTGGAGGCTGCCGGACATGAAGAAACTCGGTTCGAGGCTGGTGTCGGTGACGATCCTGACCGGGGCGCTGGTGATGGGAGGCCCGGCGATCGCGTCGGCCGACGAGGCACCCGCGACGGCGTCCGCGTCGGTCGGGTCACTCGACGTGGAGATCGGCGACGAGCACGTGGTCACCGGCGAACTCGCGCCGTGCGACGTCGACGGCCCCTTGACCGCGAAGACCCAGGGCGGGTCCACGGGTGACTTCGCCCGCTTCGGCGGGGGTGAGTCGCGGTGTGGCCGGAACGGCGCGGTGGCCATCGGCGAGGCGGCCGGGCGGCGGTTCGAGACCACCCTGCTCAAGCGTTTCGGCGGTCCGGTGATCAAGGTCCGCACCTTCATGGCGAAATGCAGCACCACCGAGGACGGCAGCCTCGGCTACATCGAGTTCGGCGACGTCACCGGGTTCACGCTGCCGGACAACATCCCGCAGAACTACCGGCTGACCATCGCCGGCGGGAAGGGCGGGACGGCGCTGGCGTCGCTCACGGTCAACGAGACCGTCACGCCGACGCCGCCCGACGGGAGCCTCGTGACGCACATGCTGCACATCAAGCTGTTCCCGCAGGGTGGTGGCCCGGCGAAGGGCGACATCTACCTCGGTACCGCCCGCTGCGACCCGTACGGCAAGAAGAAGCCCTGAGTGAAGCTCATGCCGACTCGACCACAGGGTCTCCCAAAGGGCGCTCTGCGCCCGACGGGGACTTCACCCGCGCGCCGCTTTTGGCCGAAGGCCACGAAAACACGATGAAGGGGCGACTTTCACGTTCAACGTGACGTTGAGTGCGAACTTCGCCCCTTCGGCGGGTTTTCGTCAGCGCGCGGCGAATTGCACAGCCGCGGCGACGAACTCGCTCGCCCGGGTCGCCAGGTCCGTCAGCGATCCACCGGAGGTGAGCGCGTCGCCGAGCAGCGGCGTGGCGGCCGCGACGGCGATCGAACCCGACTCGAGGTACTTCGCGACCTCGGCGAGATGGACGCCGCCCGTCGGGACGAGCGGGATGTCCGGCATCGGCGCCCGGATCGCCCGCAGGTACGCGACCCCGCCGACGGCGGCGACCGGGAACACCTTCACCGCCGCCGCGCCGAGCCGCCAAGCCTGGTCGATCTCGGTCGGGGTCAGCGCGCCGCAGATCACCGGCAGCCCGCGTTCGTGCGCGCGCTCCAGCACCAGCGGGTTCACCGTCGGCGTGACCAGGAACGTCGCGCCCGCGTCCGCCGAGAGGTCCACATCGGACACCTCGCGCACGCTCCCGGCGCCGACGTGCGCGTCGTCGCCGAGCTTCTTGCGGATGGCCGCGATGGCGTCCGGGGCTCCCGGCGTGGTCAACGCCGCTTCGAGCACCCGCACCCCCGCCGCGTGCAACACCGTGGCGGCGTCGGCGAAGCGGCTCGCGTCCGCGGCCCGCAGGATCGCGACGAGCCGGTTTTCGATCAGGGTGTCCTGGAGGTCGTGCTGGATCATGCGGCCGGGACCGGCGCCTTTCCGGTGTAGGTGACGCCTGCCTCGTCGAAGTCCTTGAGCGCGGCGTCGACCGTCGGCTGCGAACCGCCGACGGTGAGATCCAGCAGCACTCGCACGGTGAAGCCCGCCTTCGCCGCGTCGAGCGCCGTCGCGCGGACGCAGAAGTCGGCCGCGATGCCGACGACGTCGACCTCGGTGACGTCGCGCTCCTTCAGCCACGCGTCGAGCGTCTTGCCGTCGCGCGCGTTGCCCTCGAAGCCGGAGTACGCGGCGGTGTACTCGCCCTTGGAGAAGACCTCGCTGATCGGGACCACGTCGAGCGCGGGGTGGAACGACGCGCCGGAGGTGCCGGCGACGCAGTGACGCGGCCAGCTGTCCTTGAAGTCCGGCGTCTCGCTGAAGTGGTCGCCCGGATCGATGTGGTAATCGCGGGTGGCGACGACGTGCGCGTAACCCCCTTCCTCGGCCTGCTTGGAGATCGCTTCGGCGGCGGCTGCGCCACCGGGCAGGCCGAGCGACCCGCCTTCGCAGAAGTCGTTCTGCACATCGACCACGATCAGAGCGGTCCCCATGTGTTGCTCCTGAGTTCTCTTTAGACGAATACGGTCGGGATGGCGGGCTCTCCGTGTGAGAGCTTGAGGCCTTCCCACGGAAGGCTCACCAGCGCCCGCCGAAGCCGCTGGCGCGCGTCGTCCAGCGTGGGCAAATCATCCACCGTCCGGCCGTCCCGGACCAGCGGAATCTGCAATTCGTGGTCGTTCGGTCCCCGTTCCGGGACCACCGAGCCGTCGGTCCAGATCACCTCTTCGACGGCGGTACCGGTCTCGCGGTGCCGTCGCAGCGCGGATTTCCGTCCGCCGCGGGACTCCTTGTGGGCGCTGCGCTTGGCGACGGGCCTGCCGTCGACCTCGACGAGTTTGTAGACCATCCCGGCGGTCGGCGCGCCGGAGCCGGTGACGACCGAGGTCCCGACGCCGTACGCGTCGACAGGTTCCGCCCGCAGCGCCGCGATGGCGTGTTCGTCGAGGTCACCGGACACCACGATGCGGGTGTCCTCGGCGCCGAGGGAGTCCAGCTGCTCGCGGGCCTTGCGCGCCAGCGGTCCGACGTCGCCGGAGTCGATGCGGATCGCGCCGAGCTCGGTCCCGGCCACCCGGACGGCAGTTTCGATGCCCTTGGTGATGTCGTAGGTGTCCACCAGGAGGGTGGTGTCGGCGCCCATCTTGTCCACCTGCGCGCGGAACGCCTCTTCTTCGCTGTCGTGCAGCAACATGAACGCGTGCGCGACGGTGCCCCGCGTCGGGATGCCGTAGCGGCGGCCTGCTTCGAGGTTGGACGTCGTGGCGAAACCGGCGAGGTACGAGGCCCGCGCGGCGGCGACGGCGGCCCATTCGTGCGTGCGGCGCCCGCCCATCTCGATGATCGGCCTGCCGTGCGCGGCGCCCGACATCCGCGCCGCCGCGGACGCGATCGCGCTGTCGTGGTTGAGGATCGACAGGATCAGCGTCTCCAGCACGACGGCGTCGCCGAAGCCGCCGGTGACGGTCAGGATCGGGGAGCCGGGGAAGTAGAGCTCGCCCTCGGCGTAGCCGTCGATGTTCCCGGAGAAGGAGTAGTCCGCGAGCCACGAAAGGGTGGCGTCGTCGACGACGGCCGTCGCTTCCAGCTGACTCAGCTCGGCGTCGGTGAACCGGAAGTCCGCGATCGCGTCGAGGACCCGCCCGGTACCCGCGACCACTCCGTAGCGGCGGCCGTCGGGCAGACGACGTGCGAAGACCTCGAAGACACACGGCCGGTCCGCGGTCCTGTCGGACAGGGCGCTGGCCAGCATGGTCAGCTCGTAGTGGTCGGTGAGCAGCGCGGTGCTGGCGCCAGTGGCCGCCTCGGGGAAACCCATGGCACCAGCCTATTCACCCACATGGCCGGACCTGCCAGCCCGTACCGGGTTGGGCCCGTGACACCATGGAGTGCATGTCCACGCCTGTCGCATCCGAGCAGACGCAGGTTGATCCACAGGGAGTAGAAGTCGTCTCTGAGGACAAGCCCTGGCGGACGGTCGTCTGGAACGATCCGGTGAACCTCATGTCGTACGTGACGTACGTGTTCCAGAAGCTGTTCGGTTACAGCCGGGACCACGCGACGAAGCTGATGCTCGACGTGCACCAGAAGGGCAAGGCGATCGTGTCCTCCGGTTCCAAGGAGAAGGTGGAGGTCGACGTCGCGAAACTGCACGCGGCCGGTCTCTGGGCGACCATGGAGCAGCCTTCATGAACGGATGGCGCCGCAAGGGCGAGACCATCGTCGCCGGGTTCGAGCAGCAGGAGGCCGCGGTGCTGCGCGGTCTGGTCAGCCAGCTGGAGGACATGCTCACCGCGCGCGCCGAGGAAGCGCCGCAGGACGAGCTGGCCGAGCTGACCGGGATCCGCACGGGCCCGACGGAGTCGCCGGACGACCCGGTGCTCTCACGGCTGCTGCCCGACTTCCACAAACTGGACCCGGACAACCCGACCCGCGAGGACATCGACTCGGCCGCCGCGATGCGGTCGCTCCACGAGCCCGATCTGCTGGACAAGAAGGTCGGCGTCGCCAAGATCGTGCTGGACACCCTGCCGCGTGACGGCGGGAACGTGCGGCTGACCTTCGAGCAGGCCGACGCGTGGCTGGGCGCGCTCAACGACGTCCGGCTGGCGCTGGGCACCGCGCTCGACATCACCGAGGACATGCCCGACGAGCTGCCCGAGGACGATCCCCGCGCGCCGCATCTGGGCGTCTACCACTGGCTGACCTGGGTCCAGGAGACCCTCATCCAGTCGCTGACATCGTGATCACCGACGTTCCCGGCGTGCTGGTCGGGCACCACGAGCGGGTCGGCGACGGCTGGGCGACCGGGACGACGGTCGTGCTGGTCCCCGGTGGCGCTGTCGGCGCTGTCGACCAGCGCGGCGGCGCGCCCGGCACGCGGGAGACCAATCTGCTGGAGCCGGAGAACCTGGTCCAGCACGTCAACGCGATCTGCCTGTCCGGCGGGAGCGCTTACGGCCTGGCCGCGGCGGACGGCGTCATGCGCTGGCTCGCCGAACGGAACCTGGGGATCCCGGTCGGCACGGAACCGCACGAGGTGGTGCCGATCGTGCCCGCGGCGGTGCTGTTCGACCTGCCGCGAAGCGACTGGGGCAACCGCCCGGACGCTTCCTTCGGTTACGCCGCCTGTGAAGCGGCTGTCGGGGGGCCTGTACGGCTGGGGACCGTCGGCGCGGGCGCCGGCGCGAAGGCGGGTTCACTCAAAGGTGGGATCGGGACCGCTTCGGAGCGGGTCGGGGAGTTCACCGTCGGCGTCGTCGCCGCCGTGAACGCCGCCGGTGAAGCCGTGGACCTGTCGACAGGCCGCGCTTTCGCGGCGGATCACGAGGTCGACGGCGAGTTCGGCGTCCGCTGGCCGGACCGGCCCGGCGACGTCGAGGCGAAGGCGTCGGGGCTCAACACGACCATCGGCGTGGTCGCGGTCGACGCGGCACTGTCCAAAGCGGAGGCGCGACGGCTCGCGGTGGCCGCGCAGGACGGCCTCGCCAGGGCGGTCCGCCCGGCGCACACGATGTTCGACGGCGACACGGTGTTCGCGCTGGCGACCGGCGACCGGGAACTGCCCGGCGGCACGGGCCCCATCGCGGCGACGCGGCGCGCCATGGTGCTGGACACGCTCTGCTCGGCGACCGCGCGGGTCTTCGGGCGGGCGATGGTGCACGGCGTGCTGAACGCCACTTCGGCCGGGGGCATGCGCGCTTACCGCGACGTCTGGCCGGAAGCCCTCGCGTAACGAGAAGCGGGCGCGGGCGATCAAGTCGGCATGCGTCAAGGGGGATCGTGGATCATCGAGATCCACAACGACAACATCAACACCTACGGCGGTGTCACGCTGGTGCTGAGTGACGTTCTCGGGTACACCACCGAGACCGCGTACCGGGTCGCCGGTGACATCGACCGCCGCGGCAAAGTGGATCTGGCGCCTGGCCCGTGGGCGGAAGGGGAGAAGCTGGTCGCGGCGCTGCAAGTGCGTGGCCTTCGCGCGAGGCTCAGGCATGCGTGACGGGGCGCGCGCGGTCCGGGACGGTGACTGCGTCCGGCTCGACCTGACGGAGAACGTGGCCGAAGTGCTGCGAGCGATCCTGGTCGATTTCGGCCAGGCCCTGGAGTCGCGGGCCGAGGACGTCCGGGACGACAGGTTGTTCCCCGACGCCTACCTCAAGAAGGCTGATAGCGAAGGCTTCCGGGAGCGTCACGGTGCGGAGATGCGCGCGGAAGTGCGGGCCACGCTCGCCAGGGTGCTCGACCGTTGGCCGGGCGGGACGAGTCTGGTCCTCGACCGGGCAGGGGTCGCCGATCTGCGGCTCGTGCTCGTCCAGGCACAGGTCAGGTACCTGCGCCGCCCGAGGTGGAAGGCGCACGCGCCGAACGACTTCGTGGCCAGCCGGGATCGCGACGTGAAGTCCGCCTGGCTCACCTCGCTCGACAACATGATCACGACCGCGATCCTCGACGACCCGGCGACACCGGGCGTCCACACGCTCTGAGTGGCGGCAATCTCAGAGTGTGGACCAGGCGCGTCCAGCACCTAAGATGTGCGGTGTGCTCCGGATCCGCCGTGAACTCGTCGACGAGATCGTCGCCCATGCCCGTCGTGACCACCCCGATGAGGCGTGCGGGGTGATCGCCGGTCCCGAGGGGTCGGACAGCCCCGAGCGCTACATCCCGATGCTGAACGCGGCGCGCTCGCCCACGTTCTACGAATTCGACTCGGGCGATCTGCTCAAGCTCTACCGCGAGATGGACGCCAACGACGAGGTCCCGGTGGTCATCTACCACTCGCACACCGCGACCGACGCCTACCCGTCACGCACCGATGTCTCGTACGCCTCGGAACCCGACGCGCACTACGTGCTCGTCTCCACCAAGGACCCCGATTCGCACCAGTTCCGGTCTTACCGGATCGTGGACGGGGAGATCACCGAGGAGCCCGTCGAGATCACCGGCTGAACCCCGTCCGGAATAACCCGGACCGGCCCGAACGTCTGCGTAGTAGAGAACCCACCGGAGGTAGAAAACCATGGCCGTGACCGTGTCCATCCCGACCATCCTGCGTACGCACACCGGCGGCGAGAAGTCCGTCGAGGCGAACGGCAAGACCGTGCTCGAGGTGATCGACGACATCGAGTCCCGCCACGGCGGCCTCAAAGCCCGCCTGGTCAAGGAAGAGAAGCTGCACCGCTTCGTCAACGTCTACGTCAACGACGAGGACGTGCGCTTCTCCGGTGGCCTCGAGTCCGAGGTCAAGGACGGCGACACCCTGACCATCCTGCCCGCCGTGGCCGGAGGCTGATCGATGGCTCGCTTCGAGTCGCTGCTCGACGCGCTCGGCGGCACCCCGCTGGTCGGCCTTCCCCGGCTTTCGCCCACGCACGACGTGCGGTTGTGGGCGAAGCTGGAGGATCGCAACCCGACCGGTTCGATCAAGGATCGCCCCGCGATGGCGATGATCGAGGCCGCCGAGCGTGAAGGCACCCTCCGGCGCGGTTCCACGATTCTGGAGCCGACGTCGGGCAACACCGGGATCTCGCTCGCCATGGCCGCGAAGCTCAAGGGCTACGGCCTGGTCTGCGTGATGCCGGAGAACACCTCCACCGAACGCAAGCAGTTGCTGCAGGCGTACGGCGCGCGGATCGTCTTCTCCCCGGCCGCCGGCGGCTCCAACGAGGCCGTGCGCCGGGCGAAGGAACTGGCCGAGGCCAATCCGGACTGGGTCATGCTCTACCAGTACGGCAACCCGGCCAACGCCGACGCGCACTACCGCGGCACCGGACCCGAACTGCTCAAGGACCTGCCGACGCTGACGCATTTCGTCGGCGGCCTCGGCACCACCGGGACCCTGGTCGGCGTCGGGCGCTACCTGCACGAGGCGAAGCCGGACGTGCAGATCATCGCGGCCGAACCGCGCTACGGCGAGCTGGTGTACGGCCTGCGGAACCTCGACGAGGGCTTCGTCCCGGAGCTCTACGACGCGAGTGTGCTCAACGGCCGGTTCTCCGTCGGCGCGTACGACGCGCTTCGCCGGACTCGCGAGTTGCTGGAGCACGAAGGCATCTTCGCGGGGATCTCGACCGGTGCCGTGCTGCACGCGGCCCTGGCTGTCGCGGAGAAGGCCGCCGCCTCGGGGAAGCCCGCCGACGTGGCCTTCGTGGTCGCGGACGCCGGGTGGAAGTACCTCTCTACGGGCGCTTACTCCGGTTCGCTGGACGAAGCGGCCGAAAGGCTCGACGGGCAGCTCTGGGCCTGACTTCCGGATGAGATGAATGGGACTTTCATGGCAAAATTTGCCATGAAAGTCCCATTCATCTCACGCCCGGGCGCTGGCACGATGGCGGGCATGAAGGTCATCGGGCTGCTGGGCGGGATGAGCTGGGAATCGTCGGCCGAGTACTACCGGTTGGTCAACGAGCTCGTCCGTGAGGTCCGCGGCGGGTACCACTCCGCGCGCACTGTGCTCTACTCCGTGGACTTCGCCGAAATCGAAGCGATGCAGGCCGAAGGCCGCTGGGACGACGCCGGGCGGGAACTGAACCGCGCCGCGCGCGGCCTCGAAGCCGCCGGAGCGGACTTCGTCGTCTTGTGCACCAACACGATGCACAAGGTCGCCGACCAGCTCACCAAGGGCCTCGGCATCCCGCTGCTGCACCTCGCCGACGCCACGGCCGTCGCGATCAAGACGAAAGGCATCGTGCGCGTCGGGCTCCTGGGCACCGGCTTCACGATGGCCCAGCCGTTCTACCGCGACCGCCTCGCCGCGCACGGGCTCGACGTGCTCGTCCCGGACGAGCAAGACCGCGAAACGGTGCACCGGATCATCTACGACGAACTCGTCCACGGCGTCGTCACCGAGGACTCCCGCGAGCGGTACCGCGAAGTCATCGCGAGGCTCGTCGAGGCGGGCGCGGAAGGCGTCATCTACGGCTGCACCGAGATCGAACTGCTCGTCGGCCCCGAAGACAGTCCGGTGCCCACCTTTCCCACCACCAGGTTGCACGCCGAAGCGGCCGTGGACTACGCGCTGGGCAAGGCCTCACTCCCTCCCGCGTTGTGAAGCTCGTGCTGGGAGACTGCCTGCCGCCACAGCCTGTCCTGCTCTTCACCGGTGAAACCGCCGCGAGGCACGCCGAAGACGTCCTCGATCGCCGTCCACCACTCGGCCGGTGATTCCAGCACCGTCTTGCCGCCCGGCAGGCCGCTCAAGGTCAGCGCACGCAGCGAGTCCAGGCCGTCGGCGTCCCGCCGCTGCAGGACCAGCGTGCGGACGAACCCGGAGTCCTCGGACGTGGACAGCTCCACGTGCTTCTCGGCGAAGTCCGCCATCACGGCCTTTTCCGGCGCGAAGTCCATCCCGACGAAGCTGCCCTGCGGATCGTGGTCGAACCGCCAGCCACCGGGTGTGACCTCGGAAGCCCGCAGGCGGAACACCAGCGGCCCCTGCTTGTATTCGCCTTCACGCAGCGGGAGCGGCTCGTGGATGCCGTCCCCGAGCCCGACGTCGACCAGCCAGCCGACCTCGGGCGTCTCCGGTAGCCCGGTCACCGTCAGCGCGAGGTGGTTGAGGTGGATCCCGGCCTGGTCGCCTGCCATCTGCGCCCCGCTCGGATGCCGGGTGACCTGGTAGCCGAGAGCCCTCAGCAGCGCCGAGAACGCGCCGTTGAGGTGATAGCAGTAGCCGCCGCGTCCGGCGGCGATCCGGCCGAACGACACCGCCGGATCCAGCGAGGTCACCCGGCCCAGCTGGACTTCGAAATCCTCGTACGGCACCCGTTCCACATGCGCCGCGTGCAGCCGGAAGAGCGCGTCGAGGCCCGGCGGCTCGTGCTCGAGGCCGAGTCGCGCGAGGTAGGCGGGCACGTCGACGTGCTCGGAAGAAGGGATCCCCATACGAGCGACCGTAGCCGCCCCCACCGACAATTCAGGGTTCTCACCGAGGCGATCCCGCCGATCCCCTCGTAGCCTGGGGAGGTGACCACTTTGCCTCCCCAGCCGGTCCCGGCGAGCGAGTCGCCCGGTGCGGACCCGGCCAAACGTGTCCTCCCGCCGAACCCGAAGGCCGCCGCGATCGTGGCGCTGGCCTTCACCGTGCTGCTCTACCTGGTGGAACTCGTCGACGTGGTGCTGCCCGCCGACCTCGACCAGGGCGGCATCCTCGCCCGCGACCTCTCCGGGCTCGACGGCGTGATCTGGGCGCCGTTGCTGCACCACGGCTGGGCGCATCTGTTCTCCAACACCGTCCCGGTCCTGGTGTTCGCCTTCCTCGCGATGGCCGCGGGCATCGGCCGGTGGGTGCTGGTCACCGCGATCATCTGGGTGCTCTCGGGCCTCGGCGTCTGGCTGATCGCGCCGAGCGGCACGGTGACCGTGGGCGCGTCCGGCGTCGCCTTCGGGTGGCTCGCGTTCCTGCTGGTCAGGGGCATCTTCAACCGGGCGGTCGGGCAGATCCTGGTGGCCGTGGTGCTGCTCGGCATCTGGAGCGGAATGCTCTGGGGATTGCTTCCCGGTGATCCGAACGTCTCCTGGCAGGGCCACCTGTTCGGCGCGCTGTCCGGGATCTTCGCGGCCTGGGTGGCGGCGCGGATGGACAGGTCCCAAGCCAAGCGAACGACCGGTGGCGGTCCCGGTAACCTCGCCGGGTGACCAAGCCGAGCGCCGACGCCCCGATCGGCGTCTTCGATTCCGGAGTGGGCGGGCTCACCGTCGCCAGGGCGATCCTTGAGCAGCTGCCCGGTGAGCAGTTGCGCTACGTCGGCGACACCGCCCGCAACCCGTACGGTCCGCTTCCCATCGCGACGGCGCGCGAGTACGCGCTCGCGGCCTTGGACGACATCGTCGAAGGCGGGGTGAAGGCGCTGGTCATCGCCTGCAACACCGCCTCCGCCGCCTGCCTTCGCGACGCGAGGGAGCGCTACGACGTCCCCGTGGTCGAGGTCGTCCTCCCGGCCGCGCGCCGGGCCGTCTCCGCCACGCGCTCCGGCCGGATCGGCGTGATCGGCACCGAGGGCACCGTCCGGTCCCGCGCCTACGACGACGCCTTCAACGCGGCACAGGACGTCGAGATCACCAGCGTCGCCTGCCCGCGGTTCGTGGACTTCGTCGAACGCGGGATCACCACCGGCCGTCAGGTGCTCGGTCTCGCACAGGGCTATCTGGAACCACTGCTGGACGCGCAGGTCGACACGCTGGTCATGGGCTGTACGCACTACCCGTTGCTGTCCGGGGTGCTGCAGATCGTCATGGGTCAGGACGTCACGCTGGTGTCCAGCGCCGAGGAAACCGCGCGTGACCTCGTACGCGTTCTCACCGAGGACGATCTCCTCGCCGAGCGCGACACCCCGCCGCGGCACGAGTTCGTCGCCACCGGATCCGCCGAGCCGTTCACCAGACTCGCTCAGCGGTTCATGGGTTTCGCTCCGGGTGTGCTGGCTCCCACCAGTGCGTAAAATCGCCGAATCCGTGCTTAAGGTGTCACAGTGCGTCTCACGATCCTCGGCTGCTCAGGCAGCATCCCCGGGCCCAACGCCGCCGCGTCCGGCTATCTGATCGAGGCGGACGGGTTCGTCCTGGGGCTCGAACTCGGCAACGGGACGCTCGCCGGGCTCCAGGCCCTGCGCGACCCGTTCGACCTGGACGCGCTGATCCTTTCGCACCTCCACCCCGATCATTGCGCCGACGTCAGCGCGCTCACCGTGCTGCGGCGCTACCACCCGGCCCTGCCGTATCCGGCGAGGCCGGCCCGGTTGCCGGTGTACGGGCCGTCCGACGTGCACGAGCGGCTCGCCCACGCCTACGCGGCGAACGAAGAGGAGCGGGCGACCACCGATCTCTCCGACGTCTTCGCCTTTCACACCCTGTGCGCCGAGCCCATGGGGATCGGGCCGTTCGAGGTCACCGCGGTCCCGGTCGACCATCCGACTCCGGCGTTCGGCCTGCGGATCGAACACGCGGGCAAAACCCTCGCCTACACCGGCGACACCGGCGTCTGCGACACCCTCACCGACCTCGCCGTCGGCGTCGACGTCCTGCTGTCCGAAGCGTCCTGGACCGATTCGCCCGACCGGCCCGCCGGCGTCCATCTGTCCGGCAAGGAAGCGGGAGAGCTGGGCCGCAAGGCCGGGGTGGGGCGGTTGCTGCTCACGCACGTCGCGCCCTGGACCGACCGCGCCGCCGTCCTCGCCGAAGCGGCCGTCGCGTACCCCGCGGCCGAGCTGGTCGAACAGGGCGCCGTCTACGACCTCTGACGCGGGGTTCTAGAGTGACGGCCGTGGCGAGAAAAGACGGCAGGAACGACGACCAGCTTCGCGACATCAAGATCACCCGCGGCTTCCAGCGGTGGCCCGCGGGCTCGGTGATGATCGAATTCGGCGACACGCGGGTGCTGTGCGCGGCGAGCGTCACCGAAGGCGTCCCCCGCTGGCGGGCCGGTTCCGGCCTCGGCTGGGTCACCGCCGAGTACGCGATGCTGCCGTCGGCGACCAACACCCGCGGTGACCGCGAATCCATCAAGGGCCGCGTCGGCGGCCGCACTCACGAGATCTCCCGGCTGATCGGCCGGTCCCTGCGTGCCTGCATCGACCTGGCGGCGCTGGGGGAGAACACGATCGTCATCGACTGTGACGTCATCCAGGCCGACGGCGGTACCCGCACGGCCGCGGTGACCGGCGGTTACGTCGCGCTCGCCGACGCGGTCACCTGGCTCGGCGCGGCGGGCCGCCTCGCCGACCCGCAGCCGCTTTCGTCCTCGGTTGCCGCGGTGAGCGTCGGCGTCGTCGACGGCCGGGTGCGCCTCGACCTGCCCTATGAAGAGGACTCGCGCGCGGAGGTCGACATGAACGTCGTGGCCACCGACGCGGGCACCCTGATCGAGGTGCAGGGCACCGGTGAGGGCGCCACCTTCGCGCGGTCCACTTTGGACACCATGCTGGACATGGCGCAGGCGGGCTGCGAGGAGCTGACCCGGCTGCAGACCGAAGCCCTCGCGCTGCCGTATCCCGGCGAACTCCCCGAGCCGCGTCCGGACAAGAAGAAGGGCGCGAAGTGACCAAGCTGCTCCTCGCCACGCGCAACGCGAAGAAGCTCGGCGAACTCCGGCGCATCCTGGTGGCCGAAGGGATCGAGGGCGTCGAGGTCATCGGCCTCGCCGACGTCCCCGAGTTCCCCGAAGCACCCGAAACCGCTCCGGACTTCGAAGGCAACGCGCTCGCGAAGGCACAGGACGCGGCCGCCGCGACCGGCCTCCCGGCCATCGCCGACGATTCCGGCATCGCCGTCGACGCGCTCAACGGCATGCCGGGCGTGCTCTCGGCCCGCTGGTCCGGCAAGCACGGCGACGACGAGGCGAACTTGGACCTCGTGCTGGCGCAGCTGTCCGACACTCCCGACGAGCGCATGGGCGCGGCTTTCGTCTGCGCGGCGGCGCTGGTCGTCCCCGGCGGGGACGAAACCGTGGTGCGCGGGGAATGGCGAGGCTCGCTGATCCGGGAACGCCGTGGTGCCAACGGATTCGGGTACGACCCGATCTTCGTGCCGGACGGCGGGACGCGGTCTTCGGCGGAGCTGGAACCGTCCGAAAAGGACGGCGCTTCGCACCGGGGCAAGGCGTTGCGGGCGTTGGTGGGAGAACTGCGGAAGCTGGCCGGCTGAGTTGGTCGTGAGTGGCGATTCGGGTTAGGACCCGAATCGCCACTCACGAGTCAGGACGCCAGGTCGAGGTCCCGCAGAAGCTTCGCGACGTGCCCTGTCGCCCGCACGTTGTACTGAGCCACAGCGATCTTGCCGTCGGCGTCGACGACGAACGTCGAGCGGATGACGCCTTCGTAGACCTTGCCGTAGTTCTTCTTCTCGCCGAAGGCGCTGTACGCCTTGAGGGCGGTCTTCTCCGTGTCGGAGAGCAGCGGGAAGGTCAGCCCCTCCGCCTCGACGAACTTCGCGAGCTTCGCGGGCTTGTCCGGCGAGATGCCGAGCACCTGGTAGCCGGCGTCGTTGAGCTGCGCGAGGCTGTCCCGGAAGTCGCAGGCCTGCTTCGTGCAGCCCGGCGTGCCGGCGCTCGGGTAGAAGTACACGACGACCGACTTGCCGCGGAAGTCGCTGAGCTTGACGTCGTTGCCCTCGCTGTCGGGGAGGGTGAAGTCGGGCGCTTTGTCGCCGGGGGAGAGTCGCTGCTCGGTCATGACGCACACGGTAGCGAACCGGCGGCGTCAGACCTTCCCGCAGTACTTCGCGGCGACAGGCTCCGCGAGGCTCGGCCGCACCTGCAGGCGCAGCTTCACCGGCTTGTCCGGAACGGCGAACGCCAGGTTCAGGTGGACCGACCGGCCGGGCGCCACGTCCTTGCCGGCGTCCGCGATGCCGTTGTAGCCCTGAGTCGGGTCGACGACCTGTTTGACCGACGGGCTTTCACCGTCCACTTCGCCGGTGACGGACAGGCCGGAGAGCCGGTACGTGTCGGCGCCCGCGTTCGTCACCTCGATGCCGAAGGCCACGGCGCGCGGGCTCTGCGGGTATGCCGACGCGCTCGGCTTGAACGACTTCGGCGCGGACACGGAGATCGTGACACCGGTCGCGAACCGGTGCGGGGCACCGAACGCCAGGTCACCTTCCGCGTGCGTCGCGGCCAGTCCCTGCGCCGGGGCGTCCGCGCCGAGCACGGCGGCTCCTTTTTCCGGTGCCGGAACTCCGCACGCGGCCGCCAGCATCAGCGAGCAGGCGGCGATGAAGAGCTTCGGGGTGCGCGGGGGCGCCATGTGCGGTTACTCCAGTCGGCGGTGCGGGTGGGCCGTTCGAGGTAGTCATTAGTGCCGAAGAGTCCAGAGTGACGGTCTTCCGCAGCCGAGAGGAGCGGCACGGCCGGGTTGAGGCGCACCTGGTGTACAGCCGTGGCCGATCCGTGATCGGAAGGGCACGGCTAGTGACAGTAGTCACCTGGATGACACACCGGCCGAGGTCAAACGGCGAAGGCGAAGAACAGGATGAAGATCGCCAGACCGGACACCCAGGCCACGATCAGCCAGCCGAAATCGCGCATCGGGTCGACCGCGCGGCTCTCCTCGCCCGGGACGTAGACGCCGCGCTCCTCGAACCAGTCAGCCCACCGGGTCATCCAGCGAAAAGGGCTTCGAGACGCCATGACACTCACAGTACGGGCATGGGCGAGCCGGGCCGGCCAGGGAGGGGCCGCTCGAAAGGGCGAATCGGGCGTACCTGTAGTCGCCCACTAGGCCCTTTTGTCCAACGGGTTCACCCGTCAGGCTGTAGCGATGGCGCTGGGAATAGATATCTACAGCCGCTTTCAGACCGTTACCAACTGGCAAGCCGTCAAAGACCATGGGGTGACGTTCGTCTTCGTCAAGCTCACCGACGGTGGTGGTCTGCCGAACGGCGGCCGCAACACCGGCGACGCGCTGGTGGCAGGCGCGAGATCGGTGGGGATTCCGGTGGGCGGGTACCACTTCGCCCAGGTGAGCCCTTCGCCGGAGGCGCAGGCCGACGTACTGATCGGGGAGGTCCGGCGGCTTGGGGCGACAGGCTGCGTCCCCATGCTCGACCTGGAGGACAACCCTCCCGGTACGGGTACGCCGAACATTCCCGACGGACGCAAGCGCGACTTCGCGATCAGATTCTGCGACCGCGTGGCGGGACACGGGTTCCGCCCCGGTGTCTACCTGAACAACGCGCACGCCAGGATGCTGCGCCCGGATCAGTTCGGCGTGCCGGACCTGGTCATCTGGATCGCGCGCTACGGCGCCAAACCCGATCCGGCCGCGGGCCGCTACGACATCCACCAGTTCGCGGACTCCGGCCAGGTCTCCGGTGTCCGCGCGAGCAGTGTCGACCTCAACGAGTCCTACACGAACGCCCACTTGACCGGCGGCGGCGCCGCCCCGAAACGGAAGGCGACGACAGAACTCATGGAACGCAGGACCATTCCGGCCAGCTCGGCCACCACATCCGTGCGGCTGTTGCTCTCCGGCAGCGAGACGGCCGCGATCATCGTCCGCCCGCGAGTCGACGGTGACGGGATCACCGACGCGCCCGTGTGGCAGGGCAATATCTACGCCTGGGGCAGCGACAAGGTCGGTGTCGGCGGGAATCCCTTGCAGACGCCCGGATTCAATCCGAAGACGGTTTCGCACCGGCGGTACGCCCTGCCTGGCGCGGTGTGGGCCGACTACGAGTACAGCTCGAACATGGAGTTCGAGATCGACATCGTCGGCTGATCCTGGAGGCCCGTGAAGGCCTCCTTCCCTACCTTCAGAGTAGGAAAGGAGGCCTTCACGGACTTCGGGACCTCAGCGCATTGGTGACCTTTCACCGGCCGGGCGCCGCATCCCGGATGGCGTCCACGATGAACTGGTAGCCCGTGCACCGGCACAGGTTCCCCGAGATCCCCTGCCGGATCTCGGCGTCCGTCGGGTCCGGGTTCTCCTTCAGCAGTTCCACCGCCGTCGCCAGCATCCCGGGCGTGCAGAAACCGCACTGCAGCCCGTGGTGTTTCCGGAACGACTCCTGCAGGGGGTGCAGCCGGCCATCGGAAGCCAGCCCCTCGACGGTGACGATCTCCGAGCCGTCCACCTGGACCGCCAGCAGGCAGCACGAACGCGCGCTCGCGCCGTCGAGGGTGATCGTGCACGAGCCGCAGACGCCGTGTTCGCAGCCGACGTGCACCCCGGTGAAGCCCAGGTCGTGGCGCAGGAAGTCGGCCAGCGTCCGCCGCGGTTCGCAGTCGGCGCGGTAGGTCCGTCCGTTCACCGTCACGGTGACCGTGATCATGCGACCTCCTTCGCTCGCGCGATCGCCCGCCGGGTGAGGACGGCGGCCATCTCGCGCCGGTAGCCGGCGGGGGCGTGGAGGTCCTCGGGCGGATCTGTCGCCGACGCGACGAGTTCCGCGGCGAGAGCGATCGCGTCGTCCGTCAGGGGGCCGCCGGCGAGCGACTCTTCGGCGGCGGTGGCCCGGATCGGCGTGGGGCCCGCGCCCGCGACGGCGATCCGCGCGGTTTCGCAGGTATCGCCGGACATCGCCACGGTGGCGAAGACGGCGACCAGCGCGAGGTCACGGCTTCGGCGGCTCAGCTCCTCGACCGCCCAGCCGCCTCGATGCCGCGGCACCGAGATCCGGGTCAGCAGTTCGCCGGGGCCCAGCACCGTGCGCTGCGGGCCGAGGAAGAAGTCCCGCGCGGCGACGAGCCGTTCGCCCTCCGGCCCGCGCAAGGCGAATTCGGCGTCGAGCGCGACCATCACGGCGGGCAGTTCCGCGGCGGGGTCGGCGTGCGCGAGGCTGCCGCCGATCGTGCCCCGGTTCCGGATGGCCACGTGCCCCACGAAACCCAGGGCCTCGGCGAGCAACGGGACTGTGGACCGCACGACAGCGGACGTCTCGACGGCGCGATGCCGGGTGAGCGCGCCGATCTCCAGCCGTCCGTTCTCCTCGCGCAGGAAGGAAAGCTCGTCGACGCGGTTGATGTCGACCACCAGCGACGGCCGGGCCTGACGCAGGTTCAGCAGCGGCACCAGGCTCTGCCCGCCCGCCAGCACCCGCGCGCCCGGCGTGCTCAGTGCTTCGATGGCGTCGTCGAGCGACGAAGCCCGGAAGTACTCGAACGGCGCGGCCTTCACCGGCGTGCTCCCCGCTTCATCGCGGCCAGCAGCCGCGGCGGCGTGATCGGCAGCGAAGTGATGTCGACGCCGTAGGCGCGCAGCGCGTCTTCGACCGCGTGCGCGATCGCCGCGCCACCGCCGATCACGCCCGCCTCCCCCATCCCCTTGAACCCGCCGGGAACGTGCTCGGCGGGCGTGGCCATATGGGATACGGAGAACGGCGGGATCTCGGTCGCGGTCGGCAGCAGGTACCCGGTGAACGAAGTGGTCTCCATCCGTCCGCCGGCGCCGTAGACCAGTTCCTCGTACAGCGCCCCGCCGATGGCTTGAGCCGCGCCGCCGTGCAGCTGCCCGTCCACGATCGTCGGGTTGATGACGGTGCCGCAGTCGTGTGCGATCAGGTAGTCCAGCAGCGTCACCACACCGGTCTCCTCGTCGACTTCGGCGAGGACGGCGGTGCAGCCGAACGACGTCGCGACGTTGACCGGGTCGTAGACCTCTCGCTCTTCCAACGTCGGAGTCTCGTCTTCGGGCCAGACGCCGTTCAGCCGCCGGTATGCCGCGTCGCCGATCGCGGCCAGCGTGACCTCCTTGCCCGGTACGCCCTTCACCGAAACGATACCGTCCTCAAGGGACAGATCGTCGGGGGAGACCTCCAGGATGTGACCGGCCACCCGCAGGATCTTCGCCCGCAGCCGGGTCGACGCGTTCAGCACCGCCGCGCCGCCGACGGCCGCCCCGCGGCTCGCCGCCGTGCCGTAGCCGGTGTACGGACAGCTGTCGGTGTCGCCGGAAATGACGGTCACGTGGTCGAGCGGGACGCCGAGCGTGTGTGCGGCCACCTGCGCCAGTGTCGTGTGGATGCCCTGCCCGATCGAGGACAGTCCGGTGTGGACGGTCACGTGCCCGGTCGAATCGACCCGCACGACCTCCTCGTCGAAGCCGGAATGCCCCAAACCGGAAAGGTTGATGATCCGGCTCGGCCCGAACCCGGTCAGCTCGTTGTGGAACGAATACCCGATGCCGACACCGTTTCCGCGGCGCTCGGCCCAGCCCGCGTCCTCGACGGCTTTCAGGCAAAGGTCCAGGCAGTCCGCGTAGCGGCCGCTGTCGTAGACGAACACCGGGCTCTGGTACGGAAACGCCTCCGGCGGGATGAAGTTCTTGCGCCGCACCGCGTGCGCGTCCATCCCGAGCCGTTTCGCCAGCTGCTCCACCAGATGTTCGTGCACGAAGTTCGCCTTCGGCAGCCCGTAACCGCGGAAGGACCCGTACGGCGAACGGTTCGTCATCACGGCCACGAGGGTCAGTTCCACGTTCGGGATGGCGTACGGCCCTGTCAGCAGCGATGTCGTCGTCCAGCACGGACTCGGGCCGACGGTCCCGAGCACCCCGCCGAGGACGCCGTACACCGTGGCCCGCAGGCCGGTGATCGTGCCGTCGTCCTTGGCCGCGAGCTCGACGTCGATCTTCTGCTCGCGCGAGTGCGCGTTGGCGACGAAGCTCTCCGCGCGGTCCTCGATGAGCTTGACCGGCTTGCCGGTGCGCCGCGAAAGGATCGCCGCGACGACCTCCTCGGCGTAGAAGTCGAACTTGTTCCCGAAGCCGCCGCCGACGTCGGGCGTGCGCACGCGGATCCGGTCCATCGAGAGCCCGAAGACCTCGCCGAACAGTTCGCGCGCGAGGTTGGGCGCCTGCGTCGCGAGCCAGACGTCGAGCCGGTCGGTGAACGGATCCCAGGTCGCCACCACGCCGCGCGTTTCGATCGGCGTGCCCATCTGGCGGGCGAAGCGGAACGACTCGGTGAGCACGACGTCGGCCTCCGTGAACGCGGTACCCACGTCACCCATCGGGATGGTCCCGGTGCCGGCGACATTGCTCGGCCAGTCTTCGTAGAGCTTCGGCGCGTCGTCCGCCAGCGCCTGCTCAAGTGAACTGGCGGTCGGGAGTTCCTCGTACTCGACCTCGATCAGTTCCAGCGCGTCTTCGGCGGTCGCCCGGTCCTTCGCCGCGACGGCCGCGACGCCTTGGCCGGGATACCGGACCTTGTCCACGGCCAGCGCGTGGGCCTGGGGCACCCGCATGTCCGGCAGATTCGACCAGATCACCGGCTGCGGCGCCTTCGTGCTCGCCCGCACGTCCTCGCCGGTGACCACGGCGAACACCCCGGGATGGGCCTCCGCCGCGGTGGTGTCGACGCGCACGATCCGCGCGTGGGGATGAGGACTGCGCAGGACGGCGGCTTCCAGCATCCCGGGCAGCCGGACGTCGTCGATGTACCGCGCCCGGCCGGTGAGCAGCCGGACGTCCTCCTGCCGGGTCACCCTCGCGCCGATCAGCCCCTCACCCATGGCTTCACCTTTCCGTACCGGCGGCCTCTCGCGCATCGTGCACACGGGTCATGGCCTCCCGGTCCGCCACCGGGAGCCACTGCCGCTCCGGGTCGAAAGGCCGGTAGCCGGACCGGACATGCTCGATCAGCAGCGGCAGCGTGGGGTGCCGGTTCTCGTGCCGCCACAGCAGCGAGAACGGGTACACCGGTGTCGGGTCGACGAGCGGGATCTGGACGACGTCCGGATGCCAGGGCACGTGCATTTTCGCGCCGACGAAGCCCAGGCGGTCCTTCGACCGGCTGAGTACCTCGATGTGGTGTTCGAGCCCGAAGTTCGGGCCGTCGGTGTCGACGAGGACGCCGAACGCCGGGCACAGTTCCTGCCAGAACTCGGCCCATTCGCTGGCCCGCGCGTTGTAGGGCATCCAGGCCGTCAGCCCGGCGAGTTCCGCCATCTCGACCAGTCGCCGCCGGGCGAGCGGATGCCGCCGTCCGACCAGCAGGTTCGCCGGCTCCAGGTAGGCAGGCGTACGGCCGATCCCAGGGTCCGTCACGGTGCTGACGCGGGCGAAGGCGGCGTCGACCGACTCGGGCAGCATGGCCCGCCGCGCCGCGCCCAGACCGGGAGTGACGAGTTCCAGTTCGTCGTCGTGGTCGGCGTGGAACGCCCGGATCACCTCCATGGTCGCCAGTCGCGTGCCGAGGACGTCGACGCGCAGGGGACGGCGCCTGCCCTGAAGACGTTCGACGGCCTGGTCCGCGAGGCTGATCAGCGCACGAGCGTGGACGAGGAACTCCTCGCCGTCCTCGGTCGGCTCGGCCCCGCCGCGTGTCCGCGACAGCAGCCGCACGCCGAGATCCGCCTCCAGCTTGGCGACCCGCTTGGAGATCGCCTGCTGGCTCACCTCCAGCCGGATCGCGGCCTCGCTGAAGTACCGGTCCTCGGCCACCGCGACGAACGCGCGCACCGCGCCCAGGTCCAGCTCCATTGTGCTCCCTTTACAACTGATGGTTGTCGAGGCCCGCGTGTCGCTTGTTGGACAGCACCTGCGTGCCTTGGGTCCAATCGCCCCGTCGGACCGGAATCGTACAACCGTGGGGAGTGGCCGGTGGACTCCTTCGTGCACCTGCACGTTCATACCGAGTACTCGATGCTCGACGGCGCGGCCAAGATCGCGCCGCTGTTCGCCGAGGCCCAGCGGCTCGGCATGCCCGCGGTGGGCATGACCGACCACGGGAACATGTACGGCGCCGACGAGTTCTACCGGCAGTCCGTCCGGGCCGGGCTCAAACCGGTGATCGGCATCGAGGCCTACCTCGCGCCCGAGTCACGTTTCCACAAGAAACCGGTCTTCTGGGGACGGCGCGGCGACGGCGGCGACGTCTCCGGCGGTGGCGCCTACACGCATATGACCATGCTCGCGGAGAACGCGACAGGGCTGCGGAACCTGTTCAGGCTGTCCTCTTCGGCCAGTCTGGAGGGGTACTACCGCAAACCCCGGATGGATCGCGAGCTCCTCGCCCGGCACCACGAAGGCATCATCGCCACCACCGGCTGCCCGTCCGGCGAGGTGCAGACCCGGCTCCGGCTCGGCCAGCCGGACGAGGCTATCCAAGCGGCCTCGGACTACCGCGACATCTTCGGCGCGGACGACTTCTTCCTGGAACTGATGGACCACGGTCTCCCGATCGAGCGGTCCGTGCGCGAAGGGCTGCTGGACCTCGGCCGCAGACTCGACCTGAAACCCTTGGCCACCAACGATTCGCATTATGTCACCCAGAATCAGTCGGAGGCGCATTCCGCGCTGCTGTGCGTCCAATCCGGCAAGACCCTCGACGATCCGGGCCGGTTCAAGTTCGACGGCGACGGCTACTACCTCAAGTCCGCGGAGGAGATGCGCCGGTACTGGGACGCCGAGGTCCCGGGTGCGGCGGATGCCACCCTGCTCATCGCCGAACGGATCGAGCCCTACGACGAGGTCTACCGGCACCTCGACCGCATGCCGGTCTTCGAGGTCCCGGAAGGACACGACGAAGAGTCCTGGCTGCGCGAGGAAGTCGCGGCCGGGCTCCGCCGCCGGTTGCCGGATGGCGTCCCCGACGCTTACCTCGCACGCGCCGACTTCGAGATCGGAGTGATCGCCGAAAAGGGCTTCCCGGCGTACTTCCTGATCACCGCCGACCTGATGAACCACGCTCGCCGCGTCGGCATCCGGGTCGGGCCCGGCCGCGGTTCGGCGGCGGGCTCGCTCGTCGCGTACGCGCTCGGCATCACCAACCTCGATCCGATCGACCTCGGCCTGCTGTTCGAACGGTTCCTCAACCCCGAGCGGGTCTCCATGCCGGACATCGACATGGACTTCGACGACCGGCGGCGCGGCGAGATGATCCGGTACGCCACCGACAAGTACGGTGCCGAACACGTCGCGCAGGTGATCACCTTCGGCACCATCAAGACCAAGGCGGCCATCAAGGATTCCGCCCGCGTCCACTATGGACAGAGCGGGTACGCCATCGCGGACCGGATCTCCAAGGCGCTCCCGCCGCCTGTCGCGGCGAAGGACATCCCGCTCGCCGGGATCGTCGAGCCGGGCCACGAGCGTTACGCCGAAGCCGCCGAGGTCCGCACGCTCCTGGAAGGCGACGGCGAGGCGGCCAAGATCTTCGAGACCGCTCGCGGACTCGAAGGACTGATCCGCAACGCGGGGGTGCACGCCTGCGCCGTCATCATGTCGAGTGAGCCGCTGCTCGACGCGATCCCCTTGTGGCGGCGGGACGACGGCGCGGTCATCACCGGCTGGGACTACCCGTCGTGCGAGGCCATCGGCCTGCTGAAGATGGATTTCCTCGGCCTGCGCAACCTCACCGTCATCGGCGACGCGCTCGACAACATCAAGGACAACCGCGGCGAGGACATCGATCTCGACACGCTCGGCGTCGACGATCCGGCGACCTACGAGCTGCTGGCCCGCGGCGACAGTCTCGGCGTCTTCCAGCTCGACGGCGGCGCGATGCGGGATCTGCTGCGCCGCATGGGGCCGACCGGATTCGGTGACATCATCGCGGTGAACGCGCTGTACCGGCCCGGACCCATCGCGATGAACACGCACAACAACTACGCGGACCGCAAGAACCGCAGGCAGCCGATCGGGTCGATCCATCCCGAACTGGCCGAGCCGCTGCGCGAGATCCTGGCCGAGACCCACGGCCTGATCGTCTACCAGGAACAGATCATGCGGATCGCGCGCGACGTCGCCGGCTACTCGATGGGGCGCGCCGACGTACTGCGCAAGGCGATGGGCAAGAAGAAGAAAGAAGTACTGGAGGAGGAGTTCGAGGGCTTCCGGGACGGCATGATCGCCAACGGGTTCTCCCACGCGGCCGTGCAGGCCCTCTGGGACGCGATCCTCCCGTTCGCCGGCTACGCGTTCAACAAATCCCACGCGGCGGGTTACGGCCTGGTCGGCTACTGGACCGCGTACCTGAAGGCGAACTACCCGGCGGAGTACATGGCGGGTCTGTTGACTTCGGTGGGGGACAACAAGGACAAGTCGGCGGTCTATCTATCGGAATGCCGCAGGCTGGGGATCAAGGTGCTGCCGCCGGACGTCAACGAATCGGGGCTCCGGTTCTCGGCGGTGGGGGACGCGATCCGGTTCGGCCTCGGCGCGGTGCGCAACGTCGGCGCGAACGTCGTCGACTCGGTCATCACGACGCGGCGGGAAAAGGGGAAGTACGCGTCGTTCACCGATTTCCTCGGCAAGTCGGAACTGGTGGCCTGCAACAAACGCGTGATCGAGTCCCTGGCGAAGGCGGGCGCTTTCGACTCGCTCGGGCATACGCGGCTCTCGATCCTGCGGGTGCACGAGGACGCGGTGGACGCCGTGGTGCCGTTGAAACGCAAGCAGGCGATGGGGCAGTTCGATCTCTTCGGCGCGGACGAGGAGAGCCAGGACGACACCTCGCCGCTCGCCCACCTCAGGTTCGGCGTCGAGGAGTGGCCGCGCAAGGAACTGCTCACCTACGAACGGGAAATGCTCGGGCTGTACGTCTCCGCGCATCCGCTCGACGGGGCGGAGCGCGTCCTGCGCAGGCATGCGCCCCGGCCGATCGCGGCGATCCTCGACAATCCGCCGCGGGAGGGGGAACTGGTCGTCGCCGGGCTCATCACGTCCATGGAGCGGCGGGTCAACAAGAAGGGCGAGCCGTGGGCCATCTGCACGATCGAGGATCTGGACGCCGCGCTCGAAGTGCTGTTCTTTCCCAAGGCGTACGCACTGTTCGTGGCGGATCTGGCCGAGGACAACGCCGTCCGCGTCAGCGGCCGGGTGAACTGGCGGGAGGACAAGATGTCCGTGTTCGGCGGCGGCCTGGTGCCACTCGATCTGTCCACGGCGGGGGACGGGGAACCGCCGCTGACCTTGCACGCGATCGCCGAGCGGCTGACCGAGGAAGCGGTGCTCGACCTGAAGCGGACTTTGCTGGCGCACAAGGGGGACACGCCGGTCCGGGTGAAGCTCGCCGGGACGGTGTACGCGCTCGACGACTATCCGGTCGTCGTCAGCTCGATGCTCCTGGGCGAGCTGAAGTCCGTTCCCGGCATCACGCCGGAGACCGGCCGGTTTACGGTGCGGGGATGAGTTCTCACGTCGCCCAGCGAAACGGCGAGACCGCGACAGCCGAAGACCTCGCGCCGCTCGCCTTCGCGGGCTTCGCTCACTTCACCGCCATGCAGGTGCGTGACGGCCTGATCCGCGGCCTCGACCTGCACCTGGACCGGCTCCGGACGGCCTCGACGGAGCTGTTCGGAGCCGCTCTGCCCGACGACCGGATCCGCTCCTACCTGCGCAAGGCACTGGAGTCCTGTCCCGCCGACGTGTCCATGACCGTGACGATCCACCTGCCGGGCGACCTCGAAGTCCTGGTGCGCACCCGGCCACCGGCGGCCGGTCCGGCAGGACCGCTGGCGTTGACGGCGGTCGAATACGAACGCGTCCTCCCCGCCATCAAGCACACCGGCGAGATGGCGAAGTCGTACTTCCGGCGGCAGGCCGTTCTGGAAGGCTTCGACGACGCGGCGTTCCTCGACCGTCAGGGCAGGTTCAGTGAAGCGACGATCTGGAACCTCGCCTTCTGGGACGGCGATACGGTGGTGTGGCCGGACGCCGGACTGCTGAGGGGAACCACGATGGGCATCGCGCGGCGGCGGCTGGGGGCACTCGGTGTGCCGCAACGGGACCAGGAGATCACGCTCGCGGACCTGCCGGGGCTCGCGGGCGCGGTGGTCATGAACTCGTGGACGCCGGGGGTCGCGGTGCGCCGGATCGGCGCGACGCCGCTGCCGGAGGCGCCGTCCTTCGTCGCGGTGCTGCACCAGGCTTACGAAACAGAACCCTTCACCCGACCTTGAAAGGAAGAACGCCGATGAAGATCCTCGTGGTCGGTGCCACCGGGACGATCGGGGCCGCGGTCTGCGAAGCGCTCACCGCGCGCGGGCACACCGTGCTCCCCGCCTCCCGCTCCGGCGAGATCAAGGTGGACGTCGAGCAGCCCGCCACGCTGGACGCGGTCTTCGCCGCCGAGCCGGAGATCGACCACGTCGTGTGCTGCGCCGGGAGCGGCTCGCTGGTCCCGGTCGACGGCGGCACCGACGAAGAGTTCGTTCTAGGCCTGCAAGGGAAACTGCTCGGGCAGGTATTCCTGGTGCGGCACGCGATCCCGCATCTGCCGGCAGGTGGTTCGGTCACGGTGACCGCCGGCCGGATCCCGGAGACGTTGCGCGGCAGCGCGTTCGGAGCCCTGACCAACGTCGGGCTCGAAGCCTTCGTCGCCGCGGCGGCCCGCGAACTGCCACGCGGCCTCCGCGTCAACGCCGTCAGCCCCGGCTGGGTGAGCGAAACGCTCGCCGCGCTCGGCGAACCGGGCGGCGGCACCCCGGCGGCGGACGTCGCGCGGAGCTACGTCGAGGCGGTGGAGAACGGGAGCCTCACCGGGCGGACGCTGACGCCGTAAGTGGACACTGTGACCGGTTGTCGGCCGGCTTCGCTGAAGTGGACACGGTGTTCACCTAAGGAGGGTCCGATGACTCCGCTGCCGCGCGATCAGTTCCCCGCGGTGAACCGCTGGGCCTACTTGCCCGACGCGACGGACCGGCGACTGGAAGGCGGCATGCCGAACGTCGCCGGGATCGCCGCCCTCGGTGCGTCGATCGACCTGGTGCTGTCCGCGGGAATCGAAGAGGTCTGGTCGCATGTGGACGGTCTCTGTGAACGAGCACGCGAAGGGCTTGCCGGAATCGGTGCGAAAGTGCTGTCCGACAGCGAGGCCGGACAGCGCTCGGGAATCGTGTCCGAGATACGGGAGATTTCCGCTTGACCGCGCTGCCACAGTGAATCTTCGTGGCGAACCAAGACAACGACAGAAACGATCTCCTCCGGCTGGCCGGGCTCGCGACGCCGATGGCGCTGCGGGTCGCGGTCACCCTCGGGTTGCCGGACCGGCTGACCGGCGACGGCGCGGCCGCCGCCGAACTGGCGGCGGAACTCGGCCAATCCCCGCTCCCGCTCGACCTGCTGCTGGGGCACCTCACCACCCTCGGCGTCCTTGAACGGACCTCGACCGGCTATCGCACCACCGCTTACGGGGCGAATCTCCGCGTCGATGCCGGAAACGGCTTGGCCGGACTCTTGGACATGAATGCCGCCGGCGGGCGGGGCGAACTGGCGTTCATCGAACTCGCGCACAGCATCGCCACCGGCGAGGCGGGCTACATCCGCCGCTATGGCCAGGATTTCTGGGCCGATCTCGCCGAGCATCCCCACCTGCGGGAGACGTTCGACCGGCAGATGACCCAGCGGTTCCTGACGCAGGTGCCGGGGCTCGTCGCCGGGTTCGACTGGTCGCGCTTCGGCACGATCGTCGACGTCGGCGGCGGTCATGGCAGCCTGCTCGCCGCGATCCTGACGGCGAATCCTTCGGTGCGCGGCCATCTCGTCGATCTCGCGCCCACCGCGGCGGCCGCCGAGAAGGAACTGCGCGAGCAGGGACTCGAAGACCGGACCGAGGTGACCGCGGGCAGCTTCTTCGACCCGCTCCCGGTGGGCGCGGACGCCTATCTGCTGTCCGACATCCTCCACGACTGGGACGACGAGCACGCCCATCGCATTCTGGCCCGCTGCGCCGAGGCGGCTCGTCCGGGAGGTCGCGTCCTCGTCGTCGAGGCGGTCGGTGATCTCGGAGCCCAAACCGAATGGGACCTGGTCATGCTCGTGCTCTACGGCGGCCGCGAGCGGCGTCTTGACGAGCTCCGCGAACTCGCCGCCGCGCACGGCCTGGTCTTCGAGTCCGTCACCACGCTGACCGAGCAGCGCAGCCTGCTGGAGTTCCGGATCCAAGACATTCCTTGACAAGAATATTCTGCTGAGTGAATACTTCTGGACATGGAGCAGATCGCAGCAGCACTCGGAGACGGAGCGAGGTGGCGCATCGTCGAACTTCTCGCCGAGCGGCCACGGTCCGTCGGTGAGCTCGCCGAGCTGACCGGCCTGCGGCAACCGCAGACCACCAAGCACCTGCAGACCCTCGCCCGCGTCGGTCTCGTGACGGTCTTCCCGCTCGGGCAGCGTCGCGTCTACGCGATCGAGGCAGGGCCGCTGAAGGACTTCGAAGACCGGATGCGGGAGCTGATCGCGACCATCGAGGCGAACGAGGGCGAGCGAGATGTCCTCACGCGCTATCAGACCGCGATCGGCGCCGACTCCGCGGCCGCGGACCAGGACCGGTGGGCGGACGGGCGGACGTTCTCGTTCGACCGCCTGCTGGCCGCGTCGCGGGACGACGTCTGGCGGCACTGGACCGAACCCGCGCTGCTCGCGTCCTGGTGGGCGCCGCCGTCGATGACCGTCACCGATTGCGTCATCGAGCCGTGGCCCACCGGGCGTGCCGTTCTCGACTACCGCGACGCGGAGGGGCGGTATCGCTCCGCCGGCCAGGTCCGCGCCGCGACCGAACGCGAACACCTCGAGTTCGACCTCTCGGTGCTGGACGCCAAGGGGGAGACCTTCTTCACCGGTCATTACGACCTGAAGTTCGCCGAGGCGCCGGGCGGGACCCGGCTCCGGCTCGACCTGCGCATCACCGAAACGACCGTCGAGGCCGTGCCTTTCATCGCCGGGATCGAAACCGGCTGGGGCCAGGTGCTCGACAACCTCGCAGCCCGACTCACCCAGGAAAAGGACTGAACGACATGACTTCCCGCCGCGTTACCGCGAACATCAGCCTCACCCTCGACGGCCACTACAGCGGCCCCGGTGGCCCTGGCGACATGGGCGCGATCGTCTCGTACGCCACCACCGACATCGCCCGTGCCCACCTCGCCCGCATTCACGAGAAGGCGACGACCGCGGTACTCGGCAGACTGAACGCCGAGGGATTCCTGGGCTTCTGGCCGACCATCGCCGCCGACGAGAACGCCGACCCCCGTGACCGTGCCTACGCGAAGTGGCTGGTGGACGCCGAAAAGATCGTCTTCTCGACGACCCTGACCGAAGCGCCCTGGGACCGCGCCCGCGTGGTGAACGCGCCCGTCGCCGACGTCATCGCCGACCTGAAGGCGAGCGGGGACGGCGACATCCTGGTCAACAGCAGCGCCAGCGTCATCAAGGCGCTGCTGGCGGACGACCTGATCGACCGGCTGTACCTGATGATCTGCCCCGAGATCACCGGCGGTGGGCAGCGGCTGTTCGTCGACGGGCTGCCCGCGTCGAAGTGGACGCTGGCTTATCAGGAGGTCGGGGAGCTGGGGGAGATGGCGCTGGTCTACGACCGTTCGCGCTGATCCTCGGCTCTCGTGAGTGGTAAGTGTCGTTCTAGCGGCACTTACCACTCACGACCACCTGTACCGACGCGTGACTGCCGCTTTGGTCCTTCACGCGCAGCCTTCGTGACTGCTGGTGCGCCTGGGGCGAACGTGGCGATCACGGAGGTAGCGAAGGCCTCCTTCCCTACCTTCAGGGTAGGGAAGGAGGCCTTGACGGACCTGCGAACAACCGCAGCCAGAATCCACTAGGCACCGAAGACACCCGTGGCCCCCACGATGAAGCGATCGGCTTGCTGGCCCAGGCGGAGGCGGGAAACTCGATCTTCGCCACCCGTGCCCGCTCTTTTCGGTCGACAGCTCGTTGCCGCGAAACGGCAACGAGCCGGAGATGCACCCATCCAGAGCTGGGTTCGCTTCTTCGGGTCTTAAGTATGACCTCATCTAAGTAAGATTCGATCTTACTTAGATGAGCCAGACCCGTGGTCGGGTTTCAAGGGTGTTCCGCCTGCGGCCCGGACGAGCTCATCAAAGCGTGGCAGCACTAACCCGGCAGCGGCGTTGCCGAAAAAAGGCAAAAGCCAGCAAAACAGCGGCATAGCCACCCAGAACAGCGAGCCCGGCCCACCCCGGCAGCGGGAAGTACCCCTCGGACGGCGAGTAGTGGGCGACCACCTGCGGGTATTCGTGTTTCGCCCGCAGGACGGCGAATCCCGCGGCCGGGGTCAGGCTCAGCAGCCAGTCGGCCAGGGTGTCGGGCAAGAGCGGGAACGCCGTCAGCACAGAGGGAATCACGATCGCGGCGATCGCCACGAGGCTCGCCGCCCAGGCGCGCCGGAACAGCGCGCCGAGGGCGAAGGTGAAGAGGGCGGCGAAGGCGATCAGCCCGGCGACGCCGACGATGATCCCCAGTTCATCGAGCGTGGACATCGGACGGACGGTGCCGCCGTTGGCGCGCATGAACGCCACGCCGACAGGGAGTGCCACGCCTGCCATGACGAGCCCGGTCATGAAGGTCGCGCCACCGAGGACGACGGATCGCGCCGCCGACACCTCGACGCCTGGCCGCCTGAACCGCGCCGCCACGACGATCACGACGACGAGGCCGAGCACCAGGCCGATCAGGGTGTCCGTGACGTCGAAGCCCGGGGCGGTGCCGATCGGCCCGATGTCGCCGGACCCGGTGACGGTGAACGTGCCGTCCGCCGTGACGAGTCCCGGCGCCTGATGCTCGCGTTCCCATTCGGTGCCGCCCATTTCACCCACCGCGTCGGCGCGCCAGCCCGCCTCGGCGACGCCGGTCGGGGTGACGTTGTCGAAGGTGGCGGAGGCTTGGGTGAAGCGGACTTCCGAGGAGCTCCCGCCGAGACCGGTGGGCCTGAGTGTCAGGTCGCCGGGAGAGGTGGCGAACAGTCCTATTTGGACTGTCTCGGCGACGCCGGTGAGGACGGCCGTGCCGACCTGTGTCCAGTGGGCGCCGTCGGGCGACTCGTAGCCGGTGACGGTGTCGCCGGAGCGGGTCAGCCGGAGCCAGCGCGGTGCCTGCGGCGACACTCCGCCGGGGCTGCCTGCCGTGTCGTGGACGTAGTCGGACTGCATCCGCACGCCGTTGGCGCCGGTGAGCATGAGCGCCGCGTAGGAAGAGCCCTGCGTGACACCGTCCTTGATCATGATGCCCGTTTTCGCCCACGGCACGAGGCCGGGCACGATCTCGTCGTGGTCCGGCGGCGGATAGGTGATGGTGCCGGTCATCGAGGTCATCCGGACGGTGATGCCGCCGTCGCCGGTCAGCGACCGGTGTCCGAAGTAGAACGTGTCGCTCACCGCTTCGCCCAGCGGTCCCCGCGGGTCGGCGGGACAGGCGACCTCGACCGTCTCCCGGCTGCAGGTCGAGCGGTTGCTGAAGGCGAAGAGCAGCCCGGACAGGACTACGACAGCCATCGCGACGATCAGCGCGATGGTCCTGCCCCTGCTGAGGAAGGCGCGCCATTCCTGGCGTAGGGCCACGGCGGAAGTTCTGGTGAGTGAAGGCACGCCGCCGGTTCTACGGGCCGGGGCCTGACACCGTCCGAACCGTCGCTGTCATACCGCTGTTAGGTCCGGTGCGGCATCCTGGGCCCATGGACGGCAAGCTACGGCGTCTGACGCGGCCAGTGCGGCTGAGGTTCACCCTCCTTTACGCCGGGCTGTTCCTCGCGTCCGGGATCGTTCTGCTGGTACTGACCAACCTGCTCGCCGGGAACCAGTTGACCGAGACCGTGCCGGCGCGGTCTCCGGGCACGGAGCAGACCAGTCTCGCCGCCGCGCAGCAGGTCATCCACGGCCTGCGGGACCAGCTTTCGGATCTGGAAGCGGCGCGGGCACGCCAACTGCTGGTGGGTTCGCTGATCGCGCTCGCCGTGATGGTGGTGGTTTCGGTGGTGCTGGGCAGGATCGTCGCCGGCCGGGTCCTGCGCCCGCTGCGGACCATCACCGGCGCCACCCGGCAGATCTCCGCCGAGAATCTGCACGAGCGGCTGGCCGTGCCGGGGCCGGCCGACGAGGTGAAGGAGCTCGCGGACACCATCGACGACCTGCTGGAGCGGTTGGAGGCGTCCTTCGCGGCCCAGCGCCGGTTCGTGGCCAACGCGTCGCACGAGTTGCGCACCCCGCTGGCGACGATGCGGGCATCGCTGGACGTGGCCGTGGGGAAACCCCGGCCCCCGGCCCAGACGATCACCCTCGCCGACCGGTTCCGCACCGAGTTGGACCAGGTCGACAGCCTCCTGGAAGGCCTGCTCGTCCTCGCCAGGGCACAGCACGGCGTGCTCGACGACGAAGTGCCGGTTTCCCTGCGTGACCTGGTTTCCGCGGCACTGGCGACACGCGCCGCCGACATCGCGGGCAAGAGCCTGACCGTCGACGACGGCGACCTGCAGGAGACCGCGCGGACCCTGGGCAGCCCCACTCTGCTGGCCCGCGTGGTGGACAACCTCATCGACAACGCGATCACGCACAACCACACCGGTGGCTGGATCCGGGTCGCGACGAAAGAGGAGTCCGGCGCAGTCGCCCTCCTCGTGGAGACGGGCGGAGCGCTTTTCGCCCAGGAACACGTCGACGGCCTCACCCAGCCGTTCCGGCGACTCGCCGCCGACAGGACCGGTTCGGAGCACGGCTCCGGTCTCGGCCTGTCGATCGTCGCGGCCATCGCCGAGGCCCACGGCGGTCACGTGCGGCTGCGCGCGCGACCGGCGGGCGGGCTGGACGTCGTCATCTCGCTGCCGCGGACCGCGGAACGGGTCCCGGCATGAGGGTCTTGGTGGTCGAAGACGCCCGCGCGCTGGCGGACGTGCTGGCCGAGGGGCTCCGTGACCAGGGCATGGCCGTCGACATCGCCTACGACGGGGTCGCCGCCGCCACCAAACTCGACGGCACCGCCTACGACGTCGTCGTGCTCGACCGCGACCTGCCCGGGATCCACGGCGACACCCTCTGCCGGATGATCACCGGGCGAGACGAACGCGCGATGGTGCTCATGCTGACCGCGGCGGGTTCACCAGGGGACCGGGTCAGCGGCCTCACCCTGGGGGCCGACGACTATCTCGCGAAGCCCTTCCACTTCCCCGAACTCGTCTTGCGGGTCCGGGCACTGGGCCGACGCCGCCCCACGGCCCGCGCCCGCACCTTGCGCGGGGCAGACATCGAACTCGACCCGGCGTGCCGCACGGTCACCCGCGACGGCAGGCTGCTCGACCTCTCGGCCAAGGAGTTCGCGCTCCTGGAAGCCCTCCTGCGCGCCGGTCCGGTCTACCTCAGCGCGGAGAAGCTGCTCGAACAGGTCTGGGACGAAAACGCCAACCCGTTCACCAACACCGTCACCGTGACCGTCGGCAGGCTGCGCCGCAAACTCGGCGAGCCCGCGGTCATCACCACGCTGCCCGGCGTGGGCTACCGCATCGCCGGATCGGGGACGTGACCGGTGAACCCTGTGGGCCCGGAGAGACTCGAACTCTCACTGGCACGGACCTAAACCGTGTGCCTCTGCCAATTGGGCTACGGGCCCCCCAGTACTGCCCTGAAAGCGTAGCGTGCGACACGTTCGGCGTTTCTCGGCGTGGCCGGTGCCGCCCGAGGGGGTGGTGTCCTCTAACGTGGGCTTCCAGCAAGTCCGTCGCGGCGAGGAGGACACGTGGCTCGCGATCCCGAGACCATCGAGCGTGAGATCGAGCAGGCCAGGAACGCGCTGGTCGCGACTCTCGACCAGCTGGGCACGAAGGCGAACCCCGCGAAGCTGGTGGATTCCGCGAAGTCCGGTCTGCGCGCCAAGCTGGACGACCCCAAGGTGAAGTACCCGCTCATCGGCGGGGCGGTGCTGATCGGCGTCCTGCTGATCCGCAAGCTCCTGAAGTAGCTCTCAGGAGGTCTGGGCCGCCTTGGCGGGTGTCTTGGCAGGCTCGGCCTTCTCCTCGGGTTTCGCCTCGTCGACGACCTTCGGGAGTTCCTTGCCCTGGGGCACCGGAGGCTTGGCCACGATCTTCTCCTTGGCCTTGCCGTTCGCCGGGGGAGGAACCTCGAGCGGTGCGATCTCCGGGAGCGTCAGCCTCGCCGTCATGTAGGCGGCGGTGAAGTCGAACGCACTGCCGTTGAGCAGGTGTACCACGGTCGACCTCTCCGGCGGGGACAGTTTCTCGACCAGCTGGTCGGCCCTGTCCCGCGCCGCGATGATGCCCGGTGCGCGACCGGTCAGTTCCTTACCGGAGCCGCTGACCGTGACCTTCCAGTCGTCGTCCTCCTGGACGTACGACGCGGTGATCGGTTCGGTCATCCGCCTCACCCCTCTCCTCGCGAGCATGCGTCACTCTGTGGACCTCGCCACGCCCTCGTCATGACGCCACTTTCGGGTGGTGGCGCCCCCTCCTGACCGAGGCCGTGACGGTCCATCAGAGTTTCTACAGTGTCATCGATACAGTAGGACAACTCTGTGTCACAAGACACTGGCGGCAATGTGCTCTGAGTGACGACCGAATGGCCTAATGCACGCGCATCTTCACAGTCGTTTCAGCGGGCCCTCGCGGACAGGCCTGACCAGAGGACATCCATCGCGTATTCGGTCGCCAGTTCGGGGCTGACGTCCTCGTGCCGCTCGCACCAGATCGCGAGCCGTTCGCACGCGCCGACGACGAACTCCGCGGACGCCTCGGCGCGGAGGTCGTCACCCGCGTCGAAGTAGCCGCTCATCAGGGCGGCGATCAGATCGGTCTGCTGACGCCGGGTCTGCTCGATCTCGTCGGCGGCGCCGGTGCCGATCAGCGCCATCTCGTGACGGAGCAGCGACCAGGCCTGCCGTCGTTCCCGGATGAAGACGAAGAAGGCGAGCAGTCCGCGACGCAGCGCGTCCTCGGCGGAGGTCGCGCCGACGGTCGCCCGTTCGGTGACCTCGCGCAGTGCCGCCCGCGACTGCTGGATGCAGGCCAGCAGCAGTCCCTCTTTCGAGTTGAAGTACTCGTAGAGCATCGGCTTGGAGACCCCGACGCGCTCCGCGATGTCGTCCATCGACGCCGCGCCGTAGCCGCGTTCGGCGAAGACCTCTTCAGCGATCTCGATCATTTGCCGCATTCGCTCTGCTCGTGGCATGCGTTTGCGCTTCGCCGTCGTCACCACAACACTCTACCGAAGGTAACCTACTTCAAGTAAGGTGAACTCTCGGTAACAGGTAAACGAGCGAGAGGTCGGGTCATGGGCAACCGCACCGAGACCGGTGTCGTCATCGTCGGAACCGGCTTCTCCGGGCTGGGCATGGCCATCCAGTTGCGAAAAGAGGGCCGCGAGGACTTCGTCATCCTGGAGAAGGCCGACGACGTGGGCGGCACCTGGCGGGACAACACCTACCCCGGCTGCGCCTGCGACATCCCCTCGCATATGTACTCGTTCTCGTTCGAGCAGAACCCCGGCTGGTCCCGGGCGTACTCGCCGCAGCCCGAGATCTGGCGCTACATGCGCGACGTCGCCGCGAAGTACGACCTTCACCGCTTCATCCGCTTCGGCCAGGAGATGACCAGCGCTCGCTGGGACGCCGACGAGAACCGCTGGCACGTCGCGTCGAAGTCGGGCGAAGAGTTCGTCGCGCCCGCGCTGGTCGCCGGAGTCGGCGCGCTGCACCTGCCGCAGATCCCGAAGCTGCCCGGCATCGAGCGCTTCAAGGGCAGGGCGTTCCACTCCGCGCGGTGGGAGCACGACTACGACCTGACAGGCGAACGGGTCGCCGTGGTCGGCACCGGTGCGAGCGCGATCCAGTTCGTGCCGCGGATCGCGCCGGACGTCGCCGAACTGACGCTCTTCCAGCGGACACCGCCGTGGATCATGCCGAAACCGGATCGCGAGATGCCGCAAGCGCTGCAGAAGACGTTCAGCTCGATTCCGCTGCTGCAGCGCGCCTTCCGCAACGTTCTCTACTGGGGCCTCGAAGCCCGCGCGATCGGCTTCAACGGGCAGCCGTGGGTGATGAAAATCGGCCAGCGCATCGCGCGGCGCAACATCTTCAAGGGCGTCAAGGATCCCGAACTGCGCCGGAAACTGACGCCGGACTACACCATGGGCTGCAAGCGCGTCCTGGTCTCCAACGACTACTACCCGGCGCTCGCGCGGGACAACGTCGACGTCGTCACCGAAGGCGTGAAAGAGGTCCGCGAGCACAGCGTCGTCGACGGCGCCGGCGTCGAGCACGAGGTCGACGCGATCATCTACGGCACCGGCTTCCACGTCACGGACGCCTTCGACGACCTGGAGATCATCGGCCGGGACGGGCGCAACCTCGGCAAGGAGTGGGCGGCCGAGGGCATGCGGACGTATCAGGGCATCACCGTGTCCGGGTTCCCGAACCTGTTCTTCCTGCTCGGCCCGAACACCGGGCTGGGGCACAACTCCGTGGTGTTCATGATCGAAGCGCAGATCTCCTACGTCGCGCAGGCGCTGCGGCTCGCGCGCGGCAAGGCGCTCGACCCGAGGCCGGAGGCGCAGGAGCGGTTCAACGGCGAGATCCAGCGCAAACTCGCCAAGGGCATCTGGACCCAGGGCGGCTGCAAGAGCTGGTACCTGGACGCGAAGGGCGTCAACCGCACGATCTGGCCGGGCTTCACCTGGCGGTACTGGCTGGACACCCGCAAGGTGCGGCGCGAGGACTACGAACTCCTCGGCTGAAGCCGCGAAGTGGGGAGGGTCCGTGAAAGCCAGGATGGGGGGCATGGCCTTCACGGACCTGGGGATGCCGCGCTCATGAGGGGTTGAGCCGGCGAAGCCTTCCGATGAGATCGACGGTGGGGATGCCGCAGAGTTCGGCCATCCGCTCCAGCGCCGCGAAGTCGAGGTGGACTTCGGCGGAACCGTTGTCGCCCGACCGTTTGAGCCGGTCGTCCGCCCACCGTCGCAGCGGGAACAGTTCGTCCTGGTCGTCGTTGATCACCAGGCGCAGGTCGATCCGGACCCGGCCAGGTTCGTCCACGAACACCCGGCGATGCACCTTGGCCAGCAGGTCCTGTGGCAGCTCGTCCATCGCCACGCACAGCTCGACCAGCCGCACCACCGAACAGTGCCGGGTGCCCAGCTCGTAGGTGGCCAGCGTCTGGAGCGAGATCTCGCTCTGCAGATGCTGGTTCAGTTCCTTGCGTGTCCAGCCACGTTTACGGCGGAGCTTGCGGAGCTCGTCTCCGAGTATCCGCTGATAGCTCTCAGCGTCGATCAGCACTCTCCCCGACCCCTCTTCTCCACCGGCTCGCCCCCTGTGACAAAAAGCGGCACGAGCGCACTCACGTGTATGAAAGTCGGCAGGTCGCCCGCTCTTACGCGGTTTCGGGGGTGCTTTTCATACCGATTTTGACCTGATGGGCCGAACGGGTGAAGAAAGCGGGTGTTCCGAGGGCGTCAGTTGACGCAGGGGACACCCTCGGCGGTGATCGGCTGCTCGTCGGACTGCTCGGGCGGCGGGGCCGCGGCCGACGAACCGGCGGCGTTCTGCGAGGAGCCGGAGCCCTCCGCGCCGCTCGGCGTCTTGAAGTCCGAGCCGAGGAACACCATCACATGTCCGGCTTCGACGCTCTTGTCCTCTTGGACGGTCGGGTTGCCGCCGAGTTCGTCGGCGACAGCCTGGCCCGCCGCCTTCTGGCCCTTGGCGACCCAGACCACCGTCTTCTTGCGCGCGCTCGCGGTGGCCGTGTCGCCCGCGGTGAAGCCCTTGTCGGTGAGCTGCTTCAGCACCGCCGAGGCCAGTCCGTCCCGGGTCGTGGAGTTGCGGACGTCGACCGTGGTCGCCTTGTTGGGCGACTCGGCGGGCGGCGCCGGCTGTTCGCCGGGCTGCGGGCCCGCGAGTCCCTGGACGAAGTCCTTGACCTGCTTCGGGTCGACCTGGATCGCGGTGCCGTCGTTCGGGGTCTTGTACTCGATGTTGACGATCGGGATCGTCCGGAACTCGAGCTGGCCGCCGGTGAGGCCCTTCATCTGCTGCGCGAAGCCGAAGATGTCCCAGTTCTGGTTGAGCACGACCGACTTCTTGATGGCCGCGATCAGGTCGTTGAGCCTGCCCGGGTTCGTGAGCGTGCCCGCCGAGAGCACCTTGCGCGCCATCCCGGCCATGAACACCTGCTGCCGGACGACCCGGTCGAGGTCGCCGCGCGGCAGCCCGTGGCGCTGCCGGACGAAGCCGAGCGCCTCCACTCCGGAGATGGTGTGCGGGCCCTTGGTGAACTTCGCGCCGGAGAACTGGTCGTCGACGTCGTCGCTGAGGCAGACGTCGACTCCGCCGATGGCCTGGGTGATCTCGCTGAAGCCCAGCAGGTTGATGGCGGCGTAGTTGTCGATGGTCGAGCCGGTCAGCTGCTCGACCGTCTTGATCAAGGTCTTCGCCCCGGCCTCGTTGGCCTTCTGGTCGAGTTCCTTCGGGTCGGAGACGCCGTTCTCCTGCTGCTTTTTGCGCTCGTCGAGCATCGCGCGGGCATACGCCGAGTTGATCTTGTGCTTGCCGAAGCCGCCGGGGATGTCGACGTAGGAGTCACGCGGCAGCGAGATCGCGACGGCTTTGGACCCGTCGTTCGGGATGTGCACGAAGATCAGCGAGTCGGTGTTCAGTTCGCCGTCGGCCTGCCCGGCGCGCAGCTGGGCGAGGACCTCCTTGGACAACGGGTTGCCCTGCGCGTCCGTGCGGCTGTCGAGGCCGACGAGCAGGATGTCGCGGGCGCCGTCGGCGGGCTTGTCGCCCTCGTCGGCGCCGATGCCGACGTTCGCGAAGGTCAGACCGTCCATCGCGGCCCACGCGTAGCCGGTCAGGCCCATGATCAGCAGCGAGACGAGGCCCAGCGCGATCTTGGGCCCGCGGAACGACCGTCGCGGGGAACGCCGCTGTTCCGGGCGCCGGGGCGGAGGGCCCGCGGGCGCCGGGCGGGCGCCACGGGGCGCGGCAGGGCGGGAAGGAACGCGTCCGGGCGCGTCCTGCCGCGGCCGGGCGGGACGTCGATCCCCTTGCCCATTCCGAGGCGGGTACTCCACGCGGTCTGCTCCTTCTGTTCGTTACCGGTTTGACGGTCTGCTCAAGGGACGCATGGTGCCTGTTGCGGGTTGTCGCAGGATTACACATCCCCCCGAAGATGTGTCATGCACCACCGGTTTCCCGTCAAGAGTACGGAGAATGCCTGGTCAGCGCCGCCTGGATCAGGGCAGTACGCGCCGGGCCGCGCGGGCCGGGACCAGTGTGGCGGCGGCCGCCAGCATCGCGACGACGATCGTCGCGACCGGCAGCGCGACGGAGGCGGCGCTCACCTGTCTGCCGTCGAGGGCACCCATCAGGGGCGGCGCGCACGCGACCGCGCACACCAGCCAGGTCCCGGTCATCCGGCTGGTGCCGTTCCGCACGGTGTGCAGCAGGTACACCCCGAGCAGCAGGTTGACCAGGCTCTGGACCGGCCCGAACCGAAGCCCGAGGAGATCGGCGTCGGCCGAGGCGCCGCCGAAGCGGGTCAGCGCGAACCCGAACACGCCGAGCATCGCGTACGCCATCCCGACCGTCGCCGCCGCGCGGCAGAACACCGCGGCGCGCAGGCCCGGCTCGTCGACCGCCCGTTGCCGCGGTCCCGAATGACGTTCGAACCACCAGAAGACGAGCACGGCGGGCACGGCCAGCAGCGCGAGCGCCAGCAGGACCCTCGGCCTGGCGAGCCAGCTGAGCCCGTCCACGAACGGGCCCGGCAGGTAGACGACGGCCACGAGCAGCAGCATCGCGGACAGGAAACCGAGGTAGAGGCTCATCGGGGCGCGAAGGACCAGGCGAGCGGTGGCGGCGACCACGCGACGCGAGCCGAGCCGGGTCAGCGGCCGCGCCGCCAGGCCGAGGAGCGCGAGCTGGATCAGGCCGAGCAGCAGCACGCCCCACGGCGGGCCCGACAGCGCGGCCGGGGCGCCGGGACCGCCGAGCAGCATCGGTCCCTCACCGCGGGCGGCGACAGCGAGGCCCAGCCCGGCGGCGCCGGTGAACGCCGTCGCCAGGAGGACACCCCGCGGCGGTCGGACGCCGTCGGCGTGGGCGAACGCCAGTTGCTGGACGAACAAGGCGAGGAACAACGTCTCGGCGTAGCGCGGGACGGCCGAGCCGGACCACTGCGCAGCGGCCTCGCTCGCCAGGGTCAAGGCCAGCAGCCCGGCGACGGAGGCGATACGCGTCCGTCGGTACAGGGCCAGCAGCGCCGGCGCGAGGACCACGGTCAGCAGGAAGACGCCGAGCAGCCAGAGCGGGTGCAGCGCTATCCGCATGACGGTGGCGTTCGTGCCCGTCGGGATCCCCAGCACCTCCAGCGCGAGCGGGACGACCAGCGCGACGACGGCGAAGATCAGCGCCGGGCGCAGAAGCGGGCTCGCGCGGTCGGCGAGGTACTGCGGATACCGGCCGCCGCTCGCGCGGATCGACCGCCAGCCCGTCTCGTTGATCCGGCCTACCGCGAAGAAGATCACCGGACAGAGCTGGGCGAGCCAGGTGAACGGCCACAACGACCGCTCCGGGGCGCCCGCCCAGTGCGCGAGCGCGACGGCGGATTCGCCGAGCAGCATCAGCACGACACCGGCGACCCCGAGCAACGCCCATCGACCGACCGGGACCATCGGCCGCGGTTCGCGGGGGAGCGTGACGACGGTCCGGCGGACGCGGGCCCAGCCGCGGAGACGGAACACCAGCAGCGCGCCGATCACCAGCACCCCGACGATCATCGGGCCGAGCGGGTCGCCGACCGGCGGTCCCCAGCGCTGGTGCCAGGAGTTGAGCACGAGACCGGCGGTGTAGAGGGAGGCGACGACGTCGCAGGTGCCGCGTGAGTCCATCGGGTTGATGACGCAGGCGTTGTGCATGTCGGTCGAGAGCCGGTCGTCGAGCGAGGCCCTGGCCTCCTGGCCGAGGGGATGCCCCTTGCGTTCGGCGTAGCGGAGGATGTCGTAGCCCAGGTCGTGGGCCTTGCAGGGGATCGCGTAGTCCCATTTGGTGTTGTCGTCGCCCCAGGGCGCCGAGCAGCCGCCGTCGGTGTGGACGGCGCGCACGGTGCCGTCCCGCGCCGTCATCACGCCCGGGGTGATCCCGCTGACGGAGGTGAAGTCGGCGGGCAGTTCGGCGATGACGTTCTCGACCGGGCCCGGCCGCACCAGCGCGTCGACCGCGTTCTGGGCGGCGAGGATGTCACCCGTCGGTGGGCCCTGGTCCGGCGGCGAGGCGGGCCGCGACGCGATCAGGCCGAAGCCGAACACCAGCACCGTGACCAGCAGCAACCAGCCGGAGGTCGACCAGGGCCGCCGGATCCGGGCGGGCTCGCTGTCGGCTGCGGCTGTCGCTGGCATGCCGTTCAGGGTGCCATCCGCCGTTCGGGGCCGACATCCGGATAACCCCCGGGTTCACCCACCGGGTGGCCCGAGGGCGGGGGGAGGAGGAGTAGTCCGTTCCACGTCCTGGGCGAACCGCACCTGGTTCCGTCCGTTCTCTTTGGCCACGTAGACGGCGGCGTCGGAGGCGTGCAGGAGTTCTTCCAGGGATTCACCGTGACGAGGGAACAGAGCCGCCCCGATCGAGGTAGTGCGGCCCGAGATGGTCACGCGACTGCCCCGTTTGTCCGTGGTCACTATATGCAGTTCCGCGATAGCACTGCGCACTCGCTCGGCGGCGAGTTTGGCCGCCGTTTCGTCGATATCCGGCAGAAGGACCAGGAATTCCTCGCCGCCGAACCGGCCGATCACGTCGGCGGGCCGGGTGACCTCGTCCAATTTCTGTGCCACATCGCGGAGGACGTCGTCGCCGGCCGGGTGTCCATATGTGTCGTTAATCCACTTGAAGTGGTCGAGATCAATCATCAGAAGTGCCAGGTTGTCGTCCGATCGGGCAGTCCTTCCGAGCGCCCGATCGGCCGACTCCGACCATCCGCGCATGTTCAGAACACCGGTTTTCGGGTCCGTCCGCGCGTCGTTTTGCAGTTGGTCGATCTCGGCGAGGCGATTGAACACCACTGTCACCACGGCCATCACGATCACCATCGGAGGCATGATCAACAGCAGTACCGCGGTGACCGCGCCGAGGCCGATCGTGATGGCCTCCAGCAGGTTGTCCGCCGCATTGCCGAGCACGGTCGACATAGACGGCCGCTTCGGCGAGCCGATCGCGAGGATGCCGCCGATGTAGGCGATCTGCACCGCTTCGAAGACCATCCCGGCGATGATCAGGACACCGAATTCGCCGAGTGTGTCCCAGCCGGAAATCCGTCCCCATTCATGCGGTCCGAACGCGGCGAAGGTGAGCGAAGCCAAGGTCACCGAAACGCCGTGGGTGACCGACGAGAACACGAAGTTGTGCGCGGGTCGCCGGGCGATGAACCAATGCTGGATCCGGACCAGTGCGATGATGGAAAGCGTCAGTGAAAGCGGCAGGATGACCGCAGCGGGAAATGTCCAGACCGCGGTGAGGTCGATAAGGACGGTGCGGCTTCGATCACGCCGTCTTTCCTCTTGCCGCTGGGTGAGCTGAATATGTGCCGTGGCGCCGACGGCGAGAATTGCGAAACGAACCCAGTCTATTCTTTCCGGATTCGCGGAATCCATCGTCGCGAGGACCATGATCGCGATTCCGATGGCCTCCATCGCGAAGAGGAACGCGATGAATCGCTTCGGCCGCTGCCACAGCGCCCAGGCCCTGGGATCGTACGGATGGCGCTGCGGCGGTTCGGCCTGGTCACCTTCCGGGCTTGCCTGCCCGCGTTCGGTCACCGGTGCACCGCTCTGGGCGTCGGCCGCCGCCGCTCGCCCCTCAGGCTCGCCGGTGCCGTCGCCGTGCTGGCGGCGGTCGCCGGTCTCGGCTGGCAATTGCTACCTCTTTTCCGCGCGGATGGCACGGCTGAGTAATCTCACCGGTACCGACTGACACACCGTTCGTATTCCACGGCCGGTATCATCCCATCGCATCAGTTGTTCGACACCGGCAAGGGTGCCCGCGAACACGGACCGGAGGTGGCAATCGTGTCCCGTGATTTCTGATCTTGGCAGCTGAATGTTTTTCGAGACGCGACGCGGAAGGGGTGACGGATAGTGTCCAGCCGTGACTTCTGAGCCCGGACAAGGTATTAGTTCGCAGTAACGAGGTGGCCGGGAGGTGTCTGACCGTGTCGAGCCGTGACTTCTGATCGAGAGTCGTTTCTTTTTGCCAACGTGCCGAAGACCCCGGTGCCGAAGGTCGGAGCGTCGAAGCAGTGTTCCGTCGAGATTCACGAGTACGAGCCCGCCGGGCGGCAGTGCCGCCCCAGGGGTCGTCCAGTGTGGATTCCTCATGACAGCAACGGTTCCGGGCTGGATCCGTTGATGCGCCCCCAACTGAGTGCGACCAGCACGGCCAGCAGCAGGCCGACCACGCCTGCCAGTGCGATGGCCGAGGTCGCGGCCCCGAGCCGATCGGCGGCGAGCCCGCCGAGTCCCGCCCCTATTCCCTGAGCCACCCGCAACCCCGTGCGATACACCCCGCCGGCACCGCCCCGGAGTTCGTTCGGGACCCAGGTGATGAACGTGGCGCTCACCGTGATCAGGTACGCCCCCGCGGCACCCGCCGCCGCCAGCAGGAGCAGTGCCGGGATCAGCCCCGGTTTGAGCACGAAGCCGATCAAGGCGACCATCGGTAGTGCTGCCAGCACGCCGAGAAGCTTCCGTCGTTGTTCCGCGGAGACGAACCGGGACAACAGGAACGCCCCGATGACGAAACCCAGCGGATCGGCCGCCAGCAACCAGCCGACAGCCTGTTTCCCCACGCCCATCTCAGCGGCGAGCGGCGCGGCGAGCCCCTCGGGGATGACGGCCAGGCCGACCAGCCACGAGAACCAGATCAGCACCCGCAGGTGACGGTTGCCGAAGACCTGCTTCACCGCGCCGAACCAGCTGCCGTTGCCGTCGGACGCAGCCGCCCGCCGCGAGACGGAGAAGCGGACAACGGCCGCGCTGAGCAGGAAGGTCGCGGCGTCCAAAGCCAGCGCCCAGCTCACCCCGACCTGCGTGACCAGCAGACCGCCGCCCGCCAGCCCGAGCAGCATGGCGGTGTTGGTCGAGATGCCCCGGATGTCCTGGCTCTTGAGATAGAGGTCGTCGTCGGTGAACACCTCGCGCGTCAACGCGTTCTGCGCCGCGTTGCCGGGCGCGTTCGCGAGCCGGGCCAGCACCACCAGCCCGCACAGCAGGGCGAGCGGGGCGCCGGGGATCGCCATGATCGCGATCAGCACGCCTTGGATCAGCGAGGAACAGACGAGGACGGTGCGCCTCGGGTAGCGGTCGGCCAGCTGGGAGAGGCCGAGGCCACCGGCCAGCGCGGGCAGGAAGGTCAGGGAGTAGACCACCGCCGAGAGCAGGGCGGAGCCTGTCCTGTCGTAGACGAGGATCGCCAGCGCGACGATGGTGAGCTGGTCCCCGATGAGGGACTGCACCTCGGCGAGCCAGAGTGCGCGGAACTCGCGGTTCGCCAGGGCGGCGGTCATCCGCGGCGCCGCGTTCGTCTTCACTCCGTGACCACCTCCCCCCGATCGGGTGAACTTAGCTCCCTCGCATTCTTGCCTGTCTTGTTACGTGGCCGACGAGGGAGTCACAGTTGTCGACCCGCCGAGCAACGTTCAGTATGCCTCTGACTACAGGGAGACGAACAGAAGACCAGTGAATCCTTCCCCTGTTAGGCCGATCAAGCTACGCCGTCTGACCGGTGAGTGACGCCGGACTGACTCGCCCGCGGGTATCTGCGCGCCGATCGCCCGTCCTTCGCTCGGCGCAGCCCGGACGCCGTTCGCCGCCGGTTGAGTTTCGGTTGAGCCGAATGGGCCAACACTGAGTAGAGACCGGCCTGGAGGTGGAGGCCGGCTGGGCCAAAGGGGTGAAGGCGATGAACGGTTTGCTCGACGACAAGGCCGTCGTCGTGACCGGGGCCGGGAGGGGCCTCGGCGAGGCGTTCGCGGTGCACGTGGCCAGGGCGGGCGGTGCCGTCGTGGTCAACGACGTCGACGCCGAACTGGCCGCGCGGACGGCGGAGAACATCCGGCAGTTCGGTGGCAGAGCGGTCGCCAGCGGGCACAGCGTCGCGGATCCGAAACAGGCGCAGGAGATCGTCGACCTCTGTCTCGCCGAGTTCGGCGCGATCGACGGGCTGGTCAACAACGCGGGACTGAACTACGAGGCGTTGCCGTGGGAGGACGACGTCGACCAGGCCCGCGAACTGGTCGAGGTGAACGTCCTCGGCGTCATGTACACCGGGCTCGCCGCGATCAAGGCCATGATGGCGCGGGGGAGGCCGGGCTCGATCGTCAACATCTCGTCCGGGGCGTCGCTCGGGCAGCGCAAGCTCGGCGTGTACGCCGCCAGCAAGGGCGCGGTCGCTTCGCTGACCTATTCCTGGGCGCTCGACCTGGAGGAGAGCGGGATCCGGGTGAACGCGGTCTGCCCGCTCGCGCACACCCGGATGGTGTGGAAGTCCGAACGGTCACTGCGGTCCTGCCCGCCCGACCGGACGCCGTCGCGGATCGCGCCGGTCGTACTCTTCCTGCTCGGCGCCGGATCCGACGGGATCACCGGCCAGATGATCCGCTGCAACGGGCCGCAACTGCACATCATGGGGCAGCCGTACCTGAAGCAGCCCATCCTCGAACGGCCGGTGTGGGACACCGAGACCGTGCAGCGCGCCTTCGACGAGGTCTTCAGCGCGCACCTGGAGAACTACGGGCTCGAGAAGCGTGTCCCGCCCCGGTTGCGCAAGTGGACGGAGTCGACCCGGACCGCCTAGTTCGCGTGACTCGCGTGATCAGACGGCGAACTCGCGTGATTGGACGGCGAACTCACGTGATTGGAGGCGGAACACGCGAGTTACCCCTTCAATCACGCGAGTTACGCCTTCAATCACGCGAGTTCCGTGTCTGATCACGCGAGTGTCGTCCGCTAGCCGACGACGAAGGGGAGCTTCGCGGCCAGGTCGCCGAGGGCGGCCTTCTCCGCTTCGGTCGGTGAGCGGCGTCCGGTGCCGACCAGGAGCGCGTCGGTGTCGGAGAACGACTCAGGGAACTTCTCGCCGGTGCGCTGCTCCAGGATCTGCCGGGTCCTGGCGAGGCTGTCGGCGGCGGGTCCGTCGAGGTGCGGGAGATGCGCGACGAGGTCGAGGTGGTGCAGCGTCCACTCCAGGACGTACGCGGACAGGAAGTCACCCGCGGACAGGACGATGTCGCGGGTGGCGACCCGCGTCGCGGGGTCGGCGAGGCGCGCGGCACGGCCCGCCGCGGACCCGACGTCGTCGAGGTGGAACTTGAGCAGCCGGGGTTCTCGGTACGCGGCGGCGAGGCGCACGATCAGCGCGTCGAGGTCGTCCTCCCCGGTGGGCGGGGTGCTGGCGACCTCCCAGTAGGTGACCGCGTCGCGGGTGGCCGCCGTTTCGACGGGGGTGGCGAGGGTGATCAGGACGTCCTGGGCGTCGATCACCAGGTGGCACGCCAGATCCTGCACCAGCCAGCCCGCGCAGCCGGACGGTTTGGCGAAGTCTTCGTCGGGGGTTTCGGCGACGGCGGCGAGGAGCGCCGCCCATGAGCGGGAGAAGAGATCCACGGCGGCAAGTTAGCAGCGGCGGCGGCTTGGCGGCGACCTCTTTGCGCGGCTTCACTTGGGTGGGTCGTGAGTGGCGTTTCGTGTTCTGACCCGAATCGCCACTCACGACCAACCTGACCGACGCGTCACCGCCGCTTGGCCGTCTCACGTCCGTGAAGGCCTCCTTACCTACCTTCAGGGTAGGTAAGGAGGCCTTCACGGACAGGCCTTCTCGGCGGCGCGTCAGGAGCCGGCGGCGGGGGCGGGAGTGTCCGACGGGTAGAGGTCCGCGATCGTCGGCGCGTACCGGTCGTTGATGATCCGCCGCTTCAGCTTCAGCGTCGGGGTCAGTTCGCCGCTCTCGGGCGTCCACGCCTTCGGGATCACGTGGTACCGCTTGATCTGCTCGATCCGGGACAGCCGCGCGTTCGCCGCCTCGACGGCCTTCTCGATCTCCGCGCGCACCTGCGCGTTGTCCGCGAGCGACTCGCCCTCGGTGAGCTCGATGCCGTTCGCGGTCGCCCAGCCGGGCGCGATCTCGTCGTCGACGACGATCAGCGCCGTGACGTACGGCCGCTTCTCGCCGATCGCGACGGCCTGTCCGATCAGCGGGTGCTCCTTGAGCAGCCCTTCGATCTTCGTCGGGGCGATGTTCTTGCCGCTCGAAGTGATGATCAGTTCCTTCTTGCGGTCGGTGATCGTGACGAAGCCGCGTTCGTCGATCGTCCCGATGTCGCCGGTGGCGAGCCAGCCGTCGGCGTCGACGTCCGGTTTGATCGAGCCGTCCTCCTGCAGGTAGCCGAGGAACACGATCGCGCCGCGGACCAGCAGTTCGCCGTCCTCGGCGACCTTCACCTCGACGCCTTCCAGCGGACGGCCGACCGAACCCGCCTTGAACGCCGACGGCGTGTTCGAGGTGACCGCGCCGGTGGTCTCGGACAGCCCCCAGACCTCCTGGATCTCGACGCCGAGCCCGGCGATGAAGTACAGGATCTCCACCGGCAGCGCGGCGGCACCGCTGGAGGCGACCTCGACCTTGTCCAGGCCCAGCATCGCCCGCACCGGCGCGAGCGCGGCCGCGTCGGTCCGCGCGATCTTCTCCGCGAGTTCCGGCGGCACCTCCTTGCCGTCGCTGCGCAGTTTGTAGCCCTGTTGCAGCAGTTCGTTCGCGCCGATCAGGCCGTTCCGCTTCTCCTCCGGCAGGGAGCCGAGCAGGTTCTTCAGGCCCGCCACCATCTTTTCCCACACCCGCGGGACGCCGAAGAAGCTCAGCGGATGCACCTGCCCCAGCGCGCCGACGACGGCCGTCGGGTCGCCGACGGTGTGCACGTGCCCGGCCCACACGATCGGCATGTAGATCGACAGTTCGCGTTCGGCGATGTGCGCGAGCGGCAGGTACGCGATGTTCGTGGCGTGCATCGGCGAGTCGTGCAGCCGCATGACCGCGGTGGCCTCGTGGATCGCGTTGCGGTGCGACAGCACGACACCCTTGGGGTCGCCGGTGGTGCCGGAGGTGTAGATCATCGACAGCGGGTCGTCCGGGCTGATCGCGGACCACGCCGTCGCGAACGCCTCCGGGTCGGCCGCGTGCGCTTCGGCGCCGGCCGCGCGCAGATCGGCGAACGACAGGAATCGTTTGTCGTCCTGGGGGAGCACGGACGCGTCGAGCAGGACGACGTGCCGCAGCGCGGGCAGGTCGTCGAGGACCTGGGACCAGCGGCCGAGTTCTTCGGCACCGGCGAGCACGACGACGCCGGCGGCGCTGTGCCGGGCGACGAACCCGATCTGCTCCGGGCTGAGCGTCGCGTACGCGGTGCACGGGATCGCGCCGAGATGGGCGGCGGCGAGGTCGGCGATCAGGTGGTCGGGGCTGCTCGGCGCCATGATCAGCACCCGGTCGCGGGTGCCGACCCCGAGACCGGCGAGCCCGCGCGACACCTCCGCGATGGCGGTGCGGAATTCACGCCAGTTCAGGGTCGGCTTGCCCTCGGCGTCGAGTGAAGTGACCGCCGGCAGATCGCCGAACTCCTCGGCGTTGCGGTGAAGCAGGGCGGGGATGGTCTGGCCTTCGATCTGCTCGGCGACGGTCGGCTGGGTGGTCAACGCTGGCCTCCTCGATGCTGCCTGATCAGGCACACTGTAAGGGCTCTCGTCAGCGGTGGATAGAGAATCGCGGCCACGGTTGCGCTACGCGAAATGTCCACCTTTTCCGTTTTCAGCGCGTCAGTCGCGAACAAGGAGGAGCCTCGACGATGACCGGTTCGGCACGTGAGTTGATCGACGCGGTCCAGGCGGAACTGGCACCCCACGACGACGACAATCGGCTCGTCCCGATGGTCGAGGCGGGTGAAGCGCCACGGGAGGTCTTCTCCGCGATCGCCGCGGAGGAGTACCGGATCGTCCGCAGCGACTGGCGCGGTTTCCTCCACCTCGCCTCACGAGCCCAGGAGCAGAACGCGCGGGAGTTCTTCGCGACCCTGGCCTCGGGCGAGGGGCTGGCGTTAGGCAAGCTGCCTGCCCTCGCCGAGGAGCCGCCGGACTTCGAGCCGCGCGCGGGATGCCAGGCGTATCCGGCGTTCGTCGCCTGGCTGGCGCTCAATGGCGAACCGGCGGACGTCATCGTGGCGATCGTCGCCAACTTCGCCGCCTTCGGCCGGTACTGTGCCGCGATCGCCGCCGCGATGCGGGAGCACTACGGCTTCGACGACGAGGCGTGCGCCTTCTTCGACTTCTTCGGCGCGCCGTCGCCGGAGCTCGAGGACCTGGCCGCCAAGGCCGTCCAGGCCGCGCTCGACGTCGGACAGGTGTCCGAAAAGGACGCCCGGATCCACGCGCGGTTGTTCCAGGCGTACGAACTGGACTTCTGGAACACACTCGCCGACGATGGCGGGCGTGACTGACCTCGTAGCCGAAGCCGCGGCACTGGACGCGGCCGATCCCTTGGCGCACAAGCGAAACGAATTCGACCTCGACGCGGACGTCGCCTACTTCGACGGTAACTCGCTGGGCGCGCCGCCGAAGCACGTGGCCGGGCGGGTCGCCGAGGTCGTCCGCGAACAGTGGGGCGGCCGGCTCATCCGGTCCTGGTCGGAGGGCTGGTGGGAAGCGCCGTTGCGGGTCGGCGAGCGGATCGCGCCGCTGGTGGGTGCCGCGCCGGGGCAGCTGGTCGTGGCGGATTCGACCAGCGTGAACCTGTTCAAGGCGCTGATCGCCGCGACCAGGCTCAACCCCGGCCGCGACGAGATCCTCGTCGACGCGGACACGTTCCCGACCGACGGCTACATCGCCGACGAGGCCGCCCGCCTGACCGGGCGCACGGTCCGCCGGGTCGTCGCCGAGGACATGCCGGACGTGGTGAGCGAGCGGACCGCCGTCGCGCTGATCAACCACGTCGACTACGTCACCGGGCGCGCCCACGACATGGCCGCGCTGACCGCGGCGCTGCGTCGCGCCGGGGCGCTGACGCTCTGGGACCTCTGCCACAGCGTCGGCGCGCTCCCGGTCGAACTGGACGCGGCGGGCGTGGATCTCGCCGTCGGCTGCACCTACAAGTTCCTCAACGGCGGTCCGGGCGCCCCCGCTTTCCTTTATGTGGCAACGAAATGGCTGGAAAGCTTCGAGCAGCCGCTGGCGGGCTGGGCAGGCGACCGTGACCCGTTCGCGATGCGGGGCGCCTACGAGGCCCACGCCGGGATCGCGCGTGGCCGCGCCGGCACGCCCGACATCCTTTCGCTGCTCGCGTTGGACGCGGCCCTCGACGTCTGGGTCGGGGTGGATCGCGGGTCGCTGCGGGAGAAGGGTCTCGCGCTCGGTGACTTCTTCTTCCGATGCGCGGACGAGCTGCTCGACGGCGTGAAGATCCGGACCCCGCGCGGCGCCGACCGCGGGCACCAGATCTCGGTCGTCGACGACGACGCGGCCAAGACGATGGCCGCCCTGATCGAACGAGGGGTGATCGGGGACTTCCGCCCGCCCGACGTGCTGCGGTTCGGCCTGGCACCGCTCTACACCACCTACGGCGAGGTGCTTCGCGCCGTCACGACGCTTCGAGACCTCCGGAAATGACACTCGGGGTGGCGAAAAGCATGAAGTTCATTCGGGAATCGGTGGCAAATAGGTGATCACCTCGCCCCGGTGGGGGAGACACGGCGACCCGTCGCGAATTCGCTGTTAATCTCGACGTTCGCTCTCGCCGCGAGTGTGACGTAGATCCTTCCCCTGTGGCGTAAGGGAAACCCGCGTCGCTCGTCTCAGCGGCGAGGCGCGGCCCACGGCGCCCGGAGAAGGAGGGGATCGTGTCGTTCACCTATACCGCCATCGCCGTGTGCGGTGTCGTCTCCGGTTTCCTGCTCAATGAATTCGGCTCGCGATATCCGGTCGAGACGGCGCTCGTGCTGATCCTGGCCTGCGGAGTGGTGACGCTGTGCTGGGCGGGCGTCCGGCTGCTCCGAGACGCGTCCGGGCGGGTCGACGCGCTCCTCGAAGACGAGCTCGGCCGTGTCGACGAAGATCATTTCGCCGAAACCGCGGCGATAAGCTTCGGAAATTCTCGATTCCGTGGTTCGAACGGCGTTACGGCGGCCTTCCTCCGCGGTGATGTCGTTCGCAAACCGAACGGTATGTGGAGCTCTGGTCCGAAAGCGTGAGCGAGGTCACGGCGAGTAGTTTTCGTCGACTTTTCGGCTGAGACGCGAACGCGGCGAGCTGTGACTTGATCGAGTCCGATGAACGTCGATCAAGCCGCTGCCTGCGGTAAACCGCCAGGTGATCTACTGGCGAGTCACTTGGCGGGGTGTCCTGGTCCACGTGGTGGACTTTCGAGGTCCACCGAGCTCTCGTCAGCTGGTCACGGCCATACGCGACTACCCTTCGCGTCCGGACTTGACTCACCCGTTTGGGTCTCCTAGCGTCTTCGCGGGCGGAGCGGACCACGCTGTGTTGATCCGGCTATCGGATCCCGCGGGTATGAGATCCCCGGCGACCCGACACCAATAACTGCCGGAAGGAAAACGGACCACGGTGAAGCAGATTTCCCTTCGACGAGGCCGCGGCTCTTCGATTCGTTCGCGCGTTCTCACGATCGCCCTCATTCCGAGCACCGCGCTGATGCTCGTCGGTCTCGCGATCGGCGGCTACTTGATCTTCGACGCGGTGAACGGCCGCGACTACGCGCAACGGATCCGTGACTCGGAGGCCCCCTCCGTCCCGTTCTTCGCCCAGATCCAGGAGGAGCGACGGCTGACGCTGCGCGAGCTCGCGGGCGACCGCTCGCAGCACGCCTCGCTCGTGGAGCAGCGCGCCAAGACCGACGCCGCCACCCAGGGCGTCGTCACGCACCTCCAGAAGTTCATCGGGGACTCGCCCGACAGCGTGCAGCGCAACATCGCCACGGTGAACGGGCTGTTCCAGAAGATGCCGCAGATCCGTCAGTCGGCCGACTCCGGTCAGCTGCCGCTGCTGGACGCTTTCACCTTCTACAACCAGATCCTCGACCAGTTCGTCGAAGGCCTCACGGGTCTCGCGCAGGACGCGCCGAACGCCGAGAACGCCTACCAGCGCATCACCGCGGTGCCGTTGTTCACCGCGATCGACCAGTTGCAGCGCGCGAACTCGCTCGCCGCCGCGGCGGTCGCGGGCGGTGGCTTCACCGACGAGACCTACCGCGCCTACGTCAGCCAGGTCGGTTCGTACCGCTCGCTGCTCGAGTCGTCCGTCTCGCGGATGCGCCCGGACGTCAAGGCGAAGTTCGACCAGCTCGTCGCGAGTGATCCGTGGAAGGCCGTCAACTCGGTCGAGAACACCTTCCTGCAGAACAGCAAGGCCACGCTCCCCATCCCCGAGCAGACGTGGCTGCAAGCGGCGCGCGGCGTCGGTGACGCGATGATGCGCGGCTTCGTCGAGCAGAGTGGTGCCGCCACGACCGAGGCCATCGACGAGGCCGACCGGACACTGATCACCTCGGCCATCGCCGCGGCCATCGCGCTGCTGGTGGCGATCGGCGTGTTCATCATCGCCCTGCGGCTGTCCAACCGGCTCATCGGCAGGCTGGCCCGGCTGCGCGAGGACACCCTCGACGTCGCCGAGATCCGGCTGCCCGAACTGGTGGACCGGGTGCGCGCGGGCGAACCCGTCGACCTCGACGACAAGGGTCACTTCCTCGACCACGGCGACGACGAGATCGGCCAGGTCGCCGAGGCCTTCAACAAGGCACAGCAGACCGCCATCGCGGCCGCCGTCGAAGAAGCCAGGACCCGTGAAGGCACCAAGACGGTGTTCCTCAACATCGCGCACCGCAGCCAGGTGATCGTGCACCGCCAGCTCAAGGTGCTCGAGCAGGCCGAGCGCAAGCAGGAGGACCCGGAGCAGCTGGAGACGCTCTTCCAGCTGGACCACCTCTCCACCCGTGCCCGCCGCAACGCGGAGAACCTGATCATCCTCGGTGGCGGCCAGCCCGGCCGTCAGTGGCGCAAGCCGGTCACGCTGGCCGAGCTGACCCGCGGCGCCTCGGCCGAGACCGAGGACTTCGCCAGGGTGAAGACGGCGAAGATGCCCGCGGTCGCGGTGCAGGGCCCGGTCGTCGGCGACCTCGTGCACCTGCTCGCGGAGCTGATCGACAACGCCACCTCCTTCTCGCCGCCGCAGTCGCGGGTCGAGCTGCGGGGCAACGTGGTCGGCAAGGGCGTCGTGATCGAGGTCGAGGACCAGGGCCTCGGCATCGAGCCCGAGCAGGCCGCCGAGCTGAACGCGATGTTGGCCGATCCGCCGGATTTCGGCATCATGGCTTTGTCAGCCGAGCCGCGGCTGGGCCTGTTCGTGGTCGCGCGCCTCGCCGCTCGCCACGGGATCTCCGTGCACCTGCGCGAGTCCGCGTACGGCGGCACCAGGGCCATCGTGCTCGTCCGCACCGACCTGCTCGCGCCGGTCCCGTCTGATCAGCCGGAGGACGAGGTGGACCCCGAGAGCACCGAGGTGCCGGACGCCGCGCCGCTGCTGCCGGGCCGCCGTGCCCGTCACCGCACGGAGTTCCCCGTGGAGCGGCCCGAACTGCCCGTGCCGATGCCGGTGGCTCCCCAGTCGGAGTTCCCGCAGGAACAGCCCGGTGCCGCGCTGCCGCCGCTGCCCTCGCGCCAGCCGCGCGTGCCCCGGCCCGAGACGCCCAGGCTCGACCCGGCCCGGCCCGAGCCGATCCGCCCGGAGCCTGCGCGTGCCGAGTCACGGCCGCAGGCGGTGCAGCCGCCGGCGTGGCCGCCCGCCGACACCCGACCGCAGGACGGCCGTCCGCCGCAGACCCGGCGACCCGGCCCCGAGGCGCCGGGCAGGCCACCGCTGCCGCAGCGCCGACGTCAGACGAACCTGGTCCCCCAGCTGATGGAGGACCGGCCTGCCGACCGGCGCGAGGACGTCCGCGAGGACACCCCCGAGCTGGCCAGGAACCGCCTCGCCGCCTTCCAGCAGGGGACGCGCCGTGGCCGGGACACCGAACCCACCGACGAGTACACCGACCACGACATGTACGGAGATCGTGACTAGATGGCCAACGCGGGAGTCAGTGAACTCGACTGGTTGCTGGATGACCTGGTCAAGCGTGTCAGCGGTGCCGACAGGGCGGTAGTCCTGTCAGCCGACGGCCTGCTCATCGGACGGTCCGGCAACCTGTCGGAGCAGGACGGCGAGCACCTGTCCGCGGTCGCGTCGGCGTTCCAGAGCCTCGCGCGGGGCACGGGACGGCATTTCGGTGGCGGCAACGTCCGGCAGACCATGGTCGAGATGGATCACGCCTTCCTGTTCGTCACCGCGGCGGGCCGCGGCGCGTGCCTCGCGCTGCTGGCGAAGGAAGACGCGGACATGGGTCTCGTGGCCTACGAGATGAACCTGATGGTCAAGCGGGTCGGCGCGGTACTCACTTCGGCGCCTCGCGCCGCGACTCCCCTGTCGCCATGAGCGGGCGGCACGAGTCGTGGTTCGAGGACGAGGCAGGGCCGCTGGTCCGGTCGTACGCCGTCACGGGCGGGCGCACCCGCTCGGATACGCTCGGCCTCGACCTGATCACCCTGGTGGTGGCCATGCGCACCGCGCACGAGGTCGCCGGCTTCGAGCCGGAGTACGGGCGGATCCTCAACCTGTGCCAGAGACCGACCTCCGTCGCGGAGGTCGCCGCGCGTATCGATCTGCCGCTGCCGGTGGTGAAGGTGCTGCTGAGCGACCTCATCGAACAGAACCTCGTGCTGTTCCGCACCGCGACCCCGGTCACCGACACCCCCAACAAACACGTACTCCAGGCGGTTCTTGATGGCATCCGGAAACTCTGAGCCCCGGCGATCCTTGACCGCGAACGCGGTCAAGGTCCTCATCGCCGGCGGGTTCGGGGTCGGTAAGACCACGATGGTCGGCTCGGTCAGCGAGGTTCCCCCGCTGCGCACCGAAGAGGTCATCACCGCGGCGTCCGAGGGCGTCGACGATCTCACCGGCGTCGAGAAGAAGACGACCACCACGGTCGCCCTCGACTTCGGCCGCATCACCATCAACCCCGAGCTGATCCTGTACCTGTTCGGCACGCCGGGACAGGACCGGTTCTGGTTCATGTGGGACGAACTGGCCGAAGGTGCGCTCGGCGCCGTCGTGCTGGCCGACACTCGGCGGCTCGACAGCTGCTTCGCGGCCGTCGACTTCTTCGAGCGCCGCGGACTGCCGTTCGTCGTCGCCGTCAACTGCTTCGACAACGCGTATCGCTACGGCACCGAGGAGGTCCGGCAGGCGCTCGACGTCAGCATGGACGTCCCGCTGCTGCTGTGCGACGCGCGGGAACGCGACTCGACGAAGCAGGTGCTGACCGTGCTGATGGAGCACGTGCTGGCGCTGTCCGATCTGGCGGCAGGGCTGCCCCAGGGACGCTGATCTTCCCGCACCTGAACGCCATGAAAGGTCCTTTCCTTGCCAAATTTGCAAGGAAAGGACCTTTCATGGCACTTGGTGAGGCTCAGGACTTGCGGCGGCGGCGCAGTGTGTCGAGCGCGTAGGTGCCCGGGCCGACCACTGCGAACAGCAGGAAGACCCATGAGTACAGGGCGGCCATCTCACCCTTGTTCTGCAACGGCAGCAGCGCGTCGGGCTGGTGTACGACGAAGTACGCGTACGCCATCGTGCCCGAAAGCAGTACCGAGACCGGGCGGGTGAACAGGCCCGCCAGGAGCAGCAGCGATCCGGCCAGTTCGATCACCCCGGCGTACCAGCTCGGCCAGGTGCCGACGGGGACGGCGGGCTTGTCGAAGAAGCCCATCGACTGCAAACCGTGACAGAGGAACAGGAACGAGACCACTACGCGGACGACGGAGAGGGCCAGACCCTGCCATTTGGCTGTCTGGCCGATCTCGGTGGTCGTGGCGGTGGCTGTCTGGGTCATGACGCATCCTTCCGGCTCAAGGTGGTCTAAACCATTGATGCGATAAAGGATGCCGGATACCCCCATCCGTAGGGAACTTTCTTTTGGGGGGTAATTCCATGGTATGGCCGAATTTATTGACAGCGAATCGACAGGTACGCAATAAAGAGGCCCCTTTCCTGGAATCATTCCAGGAAAGGGGCCTCTTTATCGGCGTTCAGCGGCGGCGGCGCAGTGTGTCGAGCGCGAAGGTGCCCGGGCCGACCACCGCGATCAGCAGGAAGATCCAGCAGTAGAGGGTGGAGAGCTCGCCCATGTTCTGCAGCGGCAGCAGGCCCTCCGGCGCGTGGACGGTGAAGTAGGCGTAGGCCATGACGCCGGAGAGGAGCACCGCGACCGGCCGGGTGAACAGGCCCACCAGCACCAGCACGGCACCGACGACCTCGATCACGCTGCCGTACCAGCCGGGCCAGGAGCCGAGTTCGACGGAACCGCCCGCGCCGTCGACGCCACCGAAGAAGCCGAATCCCTGCAAGCCGTGGCAGAGGAAGAGGAACGAGACGACGATCCGGACGGCCGACTGGATCGCACCCTGTGCCTTGGCAGCACGCGGGGTGGCGGTGGTCGTGGTGGCGGTGGTCTCGGCGGGGGTGATGGTCTGCGTCATGGTTCCGGTCCTTCCGGGAGGTTTCTGTCCGGCTGCTTCTGCTCATGCGTCGGACGAGCCGGGCGCCAATCGACATGCGAGCGGAAAGTTTTTTCGCGGGCCGGTCACATCACCCGGTCGGCCCAGCGTCAGACTGGTCGCCATGGCGGGTAAGACGAGTGCCGGGATCCTGCTCTTCCGCAGGTCGGGCGAGGTGACCGAGGTGCTGCTCGGGCATATGGGCGGGCCGTTCTGGGCGAAGAAGGACGCGGGCGGCTGGTCGATACCCAAGGGCGAGTACGAGCCGGACGAGGCGCCGGAGGACGCGGCGCGGCGTGAGTTCCGGGAGGAACTGGGGCTGCCGGCGCCGGAGGGCGAGTACCTCCCGCTCGGTCAGGTGAAGCAGTCCGGCGGCAAGGTCGTGACGGTCTGGGCGGTGGAGGGCGACCTTGATCCGGCTCAGGTCGTCCCCGGCACCTTCGAGATGGAGTGGCCGCCGCGGTCGGGCCGGACGCAGGAGTTCCCCGAGGTCGACGGGGCCGCCTGGTTCGGGCTCGCCGAAGCGGAGGAGAAGCTGCTCAAAGGTCAGCGCCCGTTCCTCGTCCGGCTGGGTGAACTGCTCAACGGCTGAGTAACCGGCGCGGCCCTACCGCTCCAGTAATTCGCCCAGCGGTTTGTCGGCCAGCGATCCCAGTACGAGATCGGCGTGGTCGAAGTTCAGCACCGCGGTGATCGGGTTCGGCACCGCGACGCACCGCAGTCCGGCGGCCTTCGCCGCGGTGACACCGTGCGGTGAGTCCTCGAACGCGATCGCCTCGGTCGCGGGCAGGTCCAGCGCGGCGAGCGCGGCCAGATAGAGGTCCGGGCTCGGCTTCGCCTCGTGGAGGTCGCCGGTGAGGACGGCCTCGAACGCGTCCGCGAGGCCCAGCCGGTTCAGATGCGTGGAGACCCAGTCGCCGGTCGAACTGGACGCGATGGCCAGCCGCAGGCCCTGCTCCTTCGCGTCTTCGAGGTACTCCTGGACGCCGGGGCGCGGCCCCTCGGACTCCAGCAGTTCGGTGACCCGGGCGCGGACGCCGGTGCGGACCGCGATCCTGTCGAGGGTCTCGTCGTTCTTCTCCAGCAGTTCGAACATCGCGACGGCGGTGTTCTGGGTGCCGATCACGGTGTGCCAGACGTCGAGGGGGAGCTCGTCGCCGCGCTCGCGGAAAGTCTCTTGCCAGGCCACGAGGACGGCCGCCTCGGTGTCGACCAGCGTTCCGTCGAAGTCGAAGATCAAGGCACCGGTCATGGGACGAGTCTATGTCTTGACTCACTGAGTGGTACGGATTACCGTACGCATTCGTTAGGAAAGTTACCAAACGAACAAGTGTACTCGAAGTGAACGCCGCGCACCCGTCCCTCTCAACCCGCCGCCACGGATTCCCGGGGAGATCGATGTGAAGGCCCGTACCCGACTACTGCCCTTAGGCGCGGCCGTAATCCTGCTGCCGACGCTGCTCAGCGGCAACGCGCAAGCCGCCGACGTCCTGTTGTCCCAGAACAAACCCGTCATCGTCTCCTCGGTGGAGTCCTCGTCGTACGCCGGCGCGCTCGCCGTCGACGGGAAGACCAGCACCCGCTGGGCGAGCGTCGAAGGCGCGGACCCGCAGTTCATCCGTATCGACCTGGGCGGCCCCTCCGCCGTCAACCGGGTCAAGCTGAACTGGGAGGCCGCGTACGCCACCGCGTACAAGCTGGAAGTCTCCAACGACGGCTCGGCGTGGACCTCGATCAAGTCCGTCACCAACGGAAACGGCGGAACCGACGACCTCACCGGCTTGTCCGGCAAGGGTCGCTACCTGCGCCTGGTCGCGACCAAGCGGGCCACCAGCTACGGCTATTCCCTTTGGGAGATGCAGGTCTACGGAACGTCGGACTCCTCCAGCGACACGCAGGCTCCCACCGCGCCCACGAACCTCAAGGCCGGTTCGATCACCGCGTCCACAGTGGACCTGACGTGGACCGCGTCGACGGACAACGTCGGCGTCGCCGGTTACGAGGTGCTGCGGAACGGCCAGGTCGTCGGCACTACGGAAAGCGCTTCCTTCGCCGACACCGGACTCACCGCCGCGACCGCGTACACCTACAGCGTCCGGGCGAAGGACGCCGCGGGCAACACCTCGGCCGCCAGCGGCGCTATCCAGGCGACCACACAGGCGGGCGGCGGTTCGTCGTTCGTGCTCGCCGCTTCCGGTGACATCGCGGAACAGTGCACCGCGTCCTCGTCGTCGTGCGTCCACCCGAAGACCGCCAACCTGGTCGGGCAGATGAACCCGGCCGCGGTGATCACCATGGGCGACAACCAGTACGACGATGCCCACATCGAGGACTTCACGAAGTACTTCGACAAGACCTGGGGCAAGTACAAGAGCATCATGCACCCGATCCCGGGCAACCACGAGACCTACGACGACACCCCGCTGGGTGCCTACAAGAAGTACTTCGGCAAGATCGCGACGCCGAACGGGAAGACCTACTACAGCTGGGAAATGGGCAACTGGCACTTCGTCGCCATCGACAGCACGGAGTTCTCCCCCGGTCTCGCCGCGAACGCGGTCAGCGACGAGCAGTTGAACTGGATCAAGCAGGACCTGAAGAACAACACCAAACCCTGTGTCGCCGCGTACTACCACCACCCGCGCTACACCTCGGGTGACCACGGCGACAACGACAAGATGGCCACCCTCTGGGAGACCATGGTCGGAAACAAGGTCGACCTGGTGCTCAACGGCCATGACCACCACTACGAGCGGTTCTTCCCGCAGAACGCCGACGGCGACAAGGACGCGGCCGGTCCGGTGCAGATCATCGGCGGTGGCGGTGGGGCGACCCTGTACCCCGTCAAGACCGAACACCCGGCCACGGCGAAGGCGATCTCGACCTACGGCGTGCTCAAGCTGAACATGTCGGAGAACGCCTTCTCGACCCAGCTGATCGGTCTCGACGGCAAGACCATCGACTCCTCTCCCACCTACACCTGCCACTGATCCTCGCGATCAGGTGCCGGGTCGCGGCCGTGTGCACCGCGACCCGGCACCTCCTCGCGGCGTAGGAGGTCTCCCATGTACATCGCCACCGCCAGGGGAGCGGACACCGCGGCGGAAGTACCGAAGAGCGGCATGAAACGGGCCGTCACCGGGAACGTCGTCGCGCTCGGCCTGGTCAGCCTGGTCACCGACATCTCGTCGGAGATGGTGACCGCGGTCCTCCCGCTCTACCTCGTCCTCGGTCTCGGCCTGAGCCCGCTGCAGTTCGGCGTGCTCGACGGCCTCTACTCCGGTGTCACCGCCGTCGTCCGGCTCGTCGGCGGGCATCTCGCGGACCGGTGGCAGCGGCTCAAAGCCGTCGCCTGCTTCGGTTACGGGCTCTCTGCACTGGGCAAGATCGGCCTGATGCTGGCGGGTTCGTCCACCGTGGCGATCGGCGCCGTCCTGGCGGCCGACCGCACCGGCAAGGGCGTCCGGACCGCGCCGCGGGACGCGCTGATCACCTTGAGCAGCGACCCCGAACACCTCGGCCGCGCGTTCGGCGTGCACCGCGCTATGGACACCTTCGGCGCTTTCCTCGGCCCGCTGGTCGCCATGGCCGTGCTGTGGCTCAGCCTCGGCAGCTACGACTCCGTGTTCTTCACGAGCTTCTGTATCGCCGCGATCGGCGTGATCATCCTGGTGATGCTGGTCAAGGACCACCAGCCCACGCCGAGGGCCGAGCGGCCCAAGGTCTCCTTACGGGAGACCGCCGGCTTGATCCGCCAGGCGTCGTTCCGCCGAATCTGCGTCTGGGCGGCCCTGCTGGGCTTGGTCACCCTCAGCGATTCGTTCCTCTATCTGGTTCTGCAGCGCCGTTGGGAACTCGGCGCGGTCTTCTTCCCCTTGCTGCCACTGGGAACCGCCGGTGTCTATCTGCTGCTCGCCGTTCCGTTGGGCAGGCTTTCGGACCGGATCGGCCGCTGGAAGGTGTTCCTCGGTGGACACGTCGCGCTGGTCGTCGCGCTGCTGGCGCTGCTCGGACCGGTGGACGGCGGCATCCTCGCGGTGCTGGCGCTGGTGCTGCACGGTGTCTTCTACGCCGCCACCGACGGCGTCCTGATGGCCGCCGCCGGGCCGCTGCTGCCCGAGCATCAGCGGGCGAGCGGGCTGGCGCTGGTGCAGACCGGGCAGGCGACGACCCGGATGTTCGCGTCCGTCCTTTTCGGACTCGCGTGGACCACTTGGGACCTGCACGCCGCGGTCCTGGTCGCCGCGGGTGCACTGGCCGTCGTGGTCGTCGCGGCCGCCGTCCTCCGTCCTTTGAGGACTTACGCATGAGGGCGCGGATCCTGGGCGTGGTGGCGGCGGTCGTCGTCCTGATCGCGGCGGCCGTCGGCTACGGCCTCTACTCGCGGGACCGCGGGCCGGAGGTCAACTCCGTCGCCGTCGTCACCGGGCAGCCGGTTTCGGTGCAGGCCAAGGGACAGCTGCTGTTCCGCAATACCGCCGAAGGCCCCGATTTCGGTCACCTGGCCACCGTCCCGGTCGATCGGCCTGGCGAAGCGCGAAAGGTGTCCGGCCTCAGTTGTGACCGGTTCGCCGCATCGGCGGGGACGGCGCTGTGCCTGGCCGCGCAGCCGGGAGTGCTGCCGCCGATGACCGACGTCATCGTGCTGGACAAGGACCTCAACGAGATCCGCCGGATCGAACTGCCCGGCACACCCAGCCGCGGCCGGGTCTCGCCGGACGGGAAGCTCGCCTACTGGACGTTGTTCGTCAACGGGGATTCCTACGCGGAGACCGGGTTTTCGACCAGGGCCGGCATCTTCAACGTGTCGACCGGGAAACTGACGAAGAGTATCGAGGAGATGACCCTCCTGCTCGACGGCAAGCCGTACTACTCGTCCGACGTGAACTACTGGGGGATCACCTTCGCCGCCGACGGGAAGAAGTTCTACGCGACCGTGGGGACGAAGGGGAAGACCTACCTCGTCGAGGCGGACTACGAGAAGCTCGTCGCGAGGATGATCCGTGAGAACGTCGAATGCCCGTCGCTTTCGCCGGACGGGAAGCGGATCGCCTTCAAGAAGCGGGTTTCCGCCGACATCGCGGCGCCTTGGCGGCTGGCCGTCCTCGATCTGGCCTCGGGGAAGGAGACCATGCTGGCCGAGACGCGGAGCGTGGACGACCAGGCGGCCTGGCTCGACGACCGGACCGTGGCGTATGGGCTGGAGTCGGGGATCTGGGCTGTTCCGGCTGACGGAAACGGGGCGGCTCGGGAGCTGGTGCAGCACGGAAGTTCGCCGGCGGGGGTGTAGGTGGCTCGTGAGTGGTAAGTGCCGTTAGAACGGCACTTACCACTCACGACCACCTGGACCGACGCGTCACCGCCGGCCTGGCTACTTGAGGTACTTGGGGAGGTGAGGGTCGAGTTTCCTCGGCTGAGCCGAGGGAAGGGGGCCTTCACGCGCGGCCGCTGTGACTGCTGGTGCGCGTGGGGCGAACGTGGCGATCACGGAGGTAGTGAAGGCCTCCTTCCCTACCTTCAGGTTAGGCAAGGAGGCCTTCACGGACTGGACGTGCGAGCGACCGCAGCCAGAATCCAGTAGGTACCTAAGACATTGTCGGCCTTAAACCGAATCACCACCCACGCCGAGCGCGTCCGCCTGCTCCCGGAACACGTCGTAGGCCGCGGTCCCGAACAGCACGAACCGCACCAGTTCCACCGAACACGAGCCGGTCGAAAGCGTGCTCAGCACGGCCTCCAGCGCGATCTCCGCCGCGGATTCGACCGGCCACCGGTAGATCCCGGTCGAGATCGCGGGGAACGCCACGGTGTGCGCGCCGAGATCGGCGGCCACGTGCAGACAGTTGCGGTGGCAGGCCGCCAGCAGCGCGGACCGGTCTTCGTCGCCGGACCACACCGGCCCGACGGTGTGCACCACCCAGCGCGCCGGAAGGCGGCCCGCCGTGGTGGCGACCGCCTCTCCGGTCTTCAGCCCCTTGCCGTAGTGCCCCGCGCGCAGCGCCCGGCATTCGGTGAGGATCTCCGGCCCGCCGCGGCGGTGGATCGCGCCGTCCACCCCGCCGCCGCCGAGCAGGGACGAGTTCGCGGCGTTGACCACGACGTCGACCTGTTGTTCGGTGATGTCGCCTTCGACCAGTTCGATCCTCATGATCGCTCCGTCAGTCGTTGAAGTATTCGATCAATACCGGGGCCACCGCCTTCGGCTTGAGCATATGCGTCTGGCCTTCGATCGTCCGGTGCTCGGCGCCGGGGACCGCCTTCGCCAGCGCGGCGACCCCGTTGCGGATCCACGCGGGGCTCTTGCCGCCGTCCATGACCAGCGTCGGCACGGAAACGCTCGCCCAGCGGCCTTCGGGCAGCGGGGTGCCGTCGTGCAGGCCGTCGAACAACGCGGCGTCGTAGCGCAGGGTCGGCGCGACCTTCTTCAGCTTCGGCCAGGCGGGCATGAACTGCATCATGAACACGACCGGCGCCGGGACCCGCACGCCTTCCCGCATGAAGGTCTTGATCGCGGTGCCGGGCTTTCCGGTGGCGACGGCCTTTTCCAGCCGTTCGGTGTAGTCGGCCGGGACCGGCGGGCGGGTGTCGTCGACGACCAGCGGGAATTCGTAGACCGCCAGTTTCGTGATCGGCAGCCCGGCTTTCGCGGCTTCGAGGGCGAGCGCGGCGCCGGAGGAGATCCCGTAGACGCGGGCTGTCCCACCGGCTTCCTTGATCAGCGCCGCGATGTCCTCGACTTCGCGGGCGACGGAGAACGGGGCGGTGTCGCCGCTTTCGCCGCGGCCGCGACGGTCGTAGGTGTAGACGGTGAAGTGCGGGGCGAGCTCGGCGGCCAGCGGTTTGGCCGGGCCGAACTCGCGGTGGCACATCGCGCCGTCGACCAGGATGACGGCGGGGCCGGAGCCGGTGCGGGTGTAGGCGATGGTGGTGCCGTCTTGCGAGGTCACGGTGCTCATGGCGGGAATTCTCCTAGGGTTGTCTAGCGGGATTCGCGGAGGACGACGGCGGTGACCCAGCCCCAGGCCAGCATCACGGTGGCCCAGAAGGCGAGCATCACGACGGCGTTCGCGTTGCCGGAACTGATCCCGGCGAAGGAGGCGAAGAACGCGATGCCGGTGGCGCGGGAGTAGACGGCCCAGCCGCGGTGGCCCGCACGGGAAAAGCGGCTCGCGAACACGAAGGTCGCGATGATCAGCGACAGGAAGCCGACCGAGCCGGCTGCCATGTGCAGGATCCCGGCGGTGCTGATGGTGGCCGGGCCGGAACCGACCGGGAAGCCATTGCCTGGGTCGGCCTTGAAGACCGCGGCGAAGAGCAGGCTGGCGCCGAAGACGCCCAACAGCCGTGGGCCCCACGTACTGCCTCTGCCCGGTTCGAGCGTCCGGCTCAAGCCGATCGCGCCCGCGATCATCAGGATGCCGGTGACCAGGAAGTTCGTCACCTGGATCCAGCCGGCGTCGCCGTTGCTCAGCATGCTCGCCGGGTGCTTCGTCGGGTCGAAGCCGTCGCGGACGGCGGCCTGGGTGAGCGAGATCAGGAAGTACAGCGGGCCGGAGGCCGCGCCGCAAGCGAGCAGGGCGCGGGTCGGGACGGTGGTGGTGGCGCGGGTGGCGGCGATGGTCATCGTTTCGGCCTTTCGGGGCGGGAGTGCGTTGGCACAACCTTCGCTCCGAAAGTCCCGATTGTCAAGACAAAAAAAATTGTCGGTGACGCCTGCTGTGACCCCGAAGGGTCGCAATCAGCGGACTACTTGCTGTTTCGCAAGGTCAGAAGGGTGATCTCGCTCGGCGCGAAGACGCGCAGCGGCGGTCCCCAGAAGCCGGTGCCGCGGCTCGTGTAGAGCTGCGTGCGCTCACCGTGGCGCGAAAGCCCGGCCAAAACAGGCTGGTCGAGCCGCACCAGGAGATGGAACGGCCAGATCTGGCCGCCGTGGGTGTGCCCGGAGATCTGGAGGTCGATACCGGCCTCGGCGGCCTGCTTGACCTGCTTCGGCTGATGGGCGAGCAGGACGACCGGGGTGCTCGCGGCGACGCCGTCGAGCGCGGCGGGGAGGTCGGGGCCGTGACCGGGCAGACCGGAGGCGGTGCCGGTCGGGTCGTCGATGCCGGCGAAGACGAGCGTGTCCCCGCCCTGGGAGACCGGCAGGTGCCGGTTGTGCAGCGGTTCCCAGCCGAGGTCGCGCATGTGGTCGAGCCAGGCCTGCGCCTCGCCGAAGTACTCGTGGTTGCCGGTGATGTAGAACTTGCCGAGCTTCGCGCGGACCTTCCCGAGCGGCGCGACCTGCTGCGCGCGCTTGGCGACGGAACCGTCGGCGAGGTCGCCCGCGTGGGCCACGACGTCGGCGTCGAGTTCGTTCACCACCTCGACGACCTTCTCCGACCACTTCGTCCGGTTCAGCGGGCCGAAGTGGGTGTCGGTGATGATCGCGAAGCGGAGACCGTCGAGTCCCGCGCCGAGGCGGGGGATCACGACGTCGAGCTCCTTGAGCCTCGGCACGCGCCGGGCTTCGACCATCCCGTACGCCGCCAGCGCCGCAAAAGCCGCCAGGACGACGCCGGACACGATTCCCGCCGCACTGTCCACTCCGGACACCGCGAGTACGAGCCGCAGCACGTTTCCGAGTACCGACAAGGAGAACAGCAGCCAGATCAGCCCGAGGGAGAGGTCGCCGATCTTCGCCGCGAGGTCGCGCTGCCAGGGGCCGTGGCCGAGGATCATGCACGCGGGCACGGCGACCGCCGCCGCGGCGAACACGATCGTGCCGAGGACTTCGAGCGCGGACGGGAGTTCGGGGGAGCCGACGATCGTCCACCACGGCACTCCGAACAGGAGGGCGAGAACGGCGATCAGCGCGGCGACGCGGGCGAGGATGCGAGGCATGATGACGCCAGGCTAACAGACCGTCGGTCTCTACCGCGGTCTTCGCTGAGGGGCTCTCAGGTACGTCGCCGGACGTAGACGAGGTGTCGCTTCACGGCCGACGCTTCCCATCGAGCTCCGGAAGACACTCTTGGACATGAAGGAAATACGGACCATCGAACGCGTCGCCTACGTGACCGGGGCGCTCCTGTTCCTCAGCGGTCTCGTGCACGCGGCCGTGCTGATCGCGTCCGGCGGTTCGTGGACCGGGCCGCTTTCGCTGCGGAAGGCGGTCACCTTCGGGTGGTCGTTCGGGCTGACGCTGGCGACCGTCGCCTGGGCGACCTCGTACGTCGCGGTGCGGCCGCGCGTGCGGAACGTGCTGCTCGGCGTTTTCACCGGCGCGAGCGTCGTCGAGACGGTGCTGGTGAGCATGCAGGCCTGGCGCGGGGTGCCGTCGCACTTCAACTTCGAGACCGGTTTCGACAACGCGGTGTCGACGACGCTCGCGGCGGGCGGTGGCGTCCTCATCCTGACGGCGGTCTCGTTCACCGCGGCGGCGATGCGCGGCGAAGGGGAGATGACGGCGAGCATGCGGCTCGCGGTGCGGTTCGGCTTCGTCGCGCTGCTGGTGGCGCTGGGCGCGGGCGCGGCGATGATCGCGAGCGGCGTCGTCGAGGCGCGGGGCGGGAACCCGCAGGCCGCGTACACCACGGCCGGCGCGCTGAAGCCGCTGCACGCGGTGGCGATGCACGCGATCCTCATCGTGCCGGGACTCGCCTGGCTGCTGCGGTTCGCGGACTGGACGGAACGGCGGCGCGTGCGGCTGGTGTGGGCGGCGATCGGTGCTTACGCCGTGCTGACCGCGGTGGTGGGGGTGGAGTCGGTGACCGGGGTTTCGCCGCTGGCGGCTTCGCCGGTGGAGATGGTGACCTCGGGGCTGGCGCTGGGGGTGCTGGGTCTTAGCGGTGCGGTGGCCGCTCGTGAAGCGGTTCGGCGTCGGTCCCGGGCGCTATGAAAGGTCCTTTCCTTGCAAAATTTGCAAGGAAAGGACCTTTCATAGCGCGCGCTACCGGCCCACGTAAGCGCGAAGGTGCTGTGCGGTGAGCGTGTCACCGGAGGCGACCAGATCGGCCGGAGTCCCGGTGAAGACCACCTGACCCCCGTCCGAACCGGCGCCCGGCCCCAGGTCGACGATCCAGTCCGCGTGCGCCATCACCGCCTGGTGGTGCTCGATGACCACCACCGTGTTGCCGTCGTCGACGAGCCTGTCCAGCAGCCCCAGCAGCTGGTCGACGTCGGCGAGGTGCAGGCCGGTGGTCGGTTCGTCGAGGACGTAGGTCGCCGACTTCTCTGCCATCCGGATGGCCAGTTTGATCCGCTGCCGTTCCCCGCCGGACAGTGTCGTGAGCGGCTGCCCGAGCCCGAGGTAGCCGAGGCCGACGTCGGAAAGCCGGTCCAGGATCGTCCGCGCCTGGCCCGAGGGGAAGAAGTCGCGCGCCTCGGCGACCGGCATCGCGAGGACCTCGCTGATGTTCTTGCCGCGCAGCCGGTAGGTCAGGACTTCGGCGGTGAACCGCTTGCCTTCGCACTCTTCGCAGACCGTCGCGACCCCGGCCATCATCGCCAGGTCGGTGTAGATCAGCCCGATGCCCTTGCACTTCGGGCACGCGCCTTCGGAGTTCGCGCTGAACAGGGCCGCCTTGACGCCGTTGGCCTTGGCGAACGCGGTGCGGATCGGGTCGAGCAGGCCGGTGTAGGTCGCCGGGTTGCTCCGCCGCGAGCCGCGGATGGGCGACTGGTCGAGCACCACCACGTCGTCCCTTGTGGACAGTGAGCCGTGGATGAGCGAGCTCTTGCCCGAACCGGCGACCCCGGTGACCACGGTCAGCACGCCCAGAGGGATGTCGACGTCGACATCGCGCAGGTTGTGCCGGGTCGCGTTCCGGATCTCGATCCGCCCGGCAGGCTCGCGGACGTCGGCGCGCAGCCGCGCCCGGTGGTCCAGATGCCGTCCGGTGAGCGTGCCGGACGTGCGCAGCCCGGCGACGTCGCCGGTGAAGCAGATCTGCCCGCCGTTCGGCCCGGCGCCCGGGCCGAGGTCGACGACGTGGTCGGCGATCTCGATCGTCTCCGGTTTGTGCTCGACGACGAGCACCGTGTTCCCCTTGTCCTTCAACAGGAGCAGCAGGCCGTTCATCCGCTGGATGTCGTGCGGGTGCAGCCCGACTGTCGGCTCGTCGAAGACATAGGTGACGTCGGTGAGGCTGGACCCCAGGTGCCGCACCATCTTCACGCGCTGCGCCTCGCCGCCCGAAAGTGTCCCGGACTCACGGTCGAGGCTCAGGTAGCCGAGGCCGATCTCCACGAGCGATTCGAGCGTGCCGCGCAGGGTCTGGATCAGCGGGCCGACCGACGGATCGTCGAGTTTGCGGACGACGTCGGCCAGGTCGCTGATCTGCATCGCCGAGCAGTCGGCGATGGTCAGCCCGTCGATCTTCGAGGACAGCGCCGCCTCGTTGAGCCGGGCGCCGTCGCACGCCGGGCACAGCCGGAAGGTGATCGCCCGGTCCACGAAGGCCCGGATGTGCGGCTGCGTCGCTTCCTTGTCCTTGGCCAGGAACAGCCGCTGGACCTTCACCAGCAGGCCTTCGTAGTTCGTGTTGATCCCGCCGAGCTTCATCTTGGTGGCGGGCTTGTACATGAAGTCTTCCCACTGCCGCGGGGTGTAGTCCTTCAGCTTGACCGCCGGATCGACGAAGCCGGACTCAGCCAGCCCCTTCCAGTACCAGCCGCCCGGCGCGAAGTTCGGGACGGTGATCGCCCCTTCGTCGAGCGAAAGCTCCTTGTCGACAAGCTGGTCGACGTCGATGGTGGAGACCTTCCCCAGCCCCTCGCAGTCGGGGCACATCCCCTCGGGAAGGTTGAAGCTGAACGCGCCCGACGTCCCGATATGCGGCTGTCCCAGCCTGCTGAAGACGATCCGCAGCATCGTGTGGGCGTCGGTCGCGGTACCGACCGTGGAGCGGGAGTTGGCCCCCATCCGCTCCTGGTCGACGACGATCGCGGCGCTCAGGTTCCGCAGCGCGTCCACGTCCGGCCGTCCGACGGGGGCCATGAAGGACTGGATGAACGCGGTGTAGGTCTCGTTGATCAGCCGCTGCGACTCCGCGGCGATGGTGCCGAACACCAAGGACGACTTCCCCGAGCCCGAAACACCGGTGAAGACGGTGAGGCGGCGCTTGGGGATGTCGACCGAGACGTCGGCGAGGTTGTTCTCTCTGGCTCCTCGGACCTGGATCATGTCGTGGCTGTCGGCGGCCGAAGGCATGGCTCTCCCCTGATTGGAACTCTTTAGCCTGTAAAGTGAGGGTAGCAGAGGTTAGTTTATGCTGTAAGGAGTTAGCGAGTGGTCGTCTACGCGGCTCAAGGGGACCCTCGGCGGTCGATGGCGCTGCTGTGGCGGACGGACTCGCCGGACGCCGAACGCCCTGGTCCCAAGCAGGGGCTCTCGGTGGAGCTGATCGTCGACACCGCCATCGCCATCGCGGACGCCGAGGGGATGGCCGGCCTGTCGATGCGGGCCGTCGGAGACACGCTCGGCCGCACGGCCATGGCGCTCTACACCTATGTCCCGAGCAAGAGCGAACTGCTCGATCTCATGTACGACAAGGTGCTCGCCGAACTGCCGGCTTCCCGGGACGGTGGCGGCTGGCGGGCCGACGTCGCGCGCTGGGCCGAGGATCTCTGGGACTTCTACCTGCGGCATCCCTGGGTCCTGCGGATCTCGCAGGCTCGGCCGGTACTGGGGCCGAACGAGTACGTCGTGCTGGAGGCGCTCGTGAAGAGCCTGCGCCGGACCGGGTTGCGCCCGGTCGTGCTGCGGCGGCTGGTCAGCGCGCTGTACGCGTGCGTGCGCGAGCCCGCCAGGACCGCTTCGGAAACGCGGCTGGCCGAGAAGGTGACAGGGCAATCCGGCGACGAGTGGTGGTACGCGCGGTCCGCGCATCTGCGGGAGGTCTCGCCGGACTTCGCCGAACGATTCCCGACGCTGACCTGGATGGAGGGCGAGCACGCGTTCCGGATGGAGGACGAGACGGTTTCCTATCTGGAGCAGGAGGCGAGGGAGGCTTTCGAGCTCTCGCTGGCTGTTCTCCTGGACGGAATCGAAGTCGCGATGAAAGCGGAGTAGCCTTCTCCGCATGCCCAGTGATTTCGCTTTGAAGACCATGAACGCCGTCCACCGCGTCATCCAGAAGGTCAGCGGCGGCCGCGCCGGCTGGGAGGTCGCCGGGATGACCGTCCTGGAACTGACCACCATCGGCCGCAAATCCGGCCAGCCGCGCACCGTGCTGCTGACTTCACCGCTGCGCGAGGGCGACGCGTACGTCATCGTCGCCTCCCGCGGTGGCGACGACCAGCACCCGGCGTGGTTCCTCAACCTCCGCGACAACCCCGACGTCCAGGTCACCCTGAAGGGCGAGACCGCCCGGCCGATGGTCGCGAGCGTCGCCGACACCGAGTTGCGTGCCCGCCTGTGGCCGAAGATCACCAAGGACTTCAAGAACTACGCGCAGTACCAGACCAAGACCGAGCGGGAGATCCCCGTGGTCCTGCTCTCGCCCAAGGCCTAACACGCGCATCCCCCGCATGAGGCGGGCCCATTGGCCCTACCGGTGAGTCGGCAGGCCGGGGACCGTGGACCTCGACACAGGACTACGAGAACGCGGGGATGCCGATGTCCGACTCCTTGGGTCTCGAGACGCTCGACCGCGAGCAGTGCCTGGCGCTGCTCGCGGGCGCCGGGCTCGGCAGGGTGGTGTTCACCTCCCGCGCCCTGCCCGCGATCCAGCCCGCCCGGTTCGCGCTCCACCACGGCGCGATCGTGGTGCGGACCCCGGCGCAGAGCGCGTTGTTCGCCGGGGTGCTCGACAGTGTGGTGGCGTTCGCGGTCGACGAGTTCACCGCGGACCTGGGAACAGGGTGGTTCGTCACCGCTCTCGGCCGCGCCTCCGAGGTGCGTGATCCGATCGTGATCGCCGAGCTCTCGACCTTGCCACTGGGCTGCTGGACTGGGCGAACGGACTCCCGCTACCTCCGGATCCCGGTCGAGTCGGTAACCGGACGAAGGATCCTCGGCGTGTGCAGTAACGAAGCACTGTCCGTGATCGACGCACCAGATGAGCGATCCGGGCGCGTTTGCCATTCCTGACCTCACTGCCCGGGGCGTTACTCCGGGACGGTGACGGCGGTGCGGCGGGTGAGTGCGGCGGGTGACGCCAAGGCGCCCAGGATTCTGGACGCGGTGGCCGGGATCGCTCACGATCTCAGCCCCTCCGACGTGCTGCGGCGTATGGTCGAGTCCGCCTGCGAGCTGACCGGTGCGCCGTTCGGCGCGCTGAGCGTCCTCGATTCGGGTGAATTCATCCGTTTCGCCGACGCCTGGGTAAAGCCGCCGTCCGAGGACGAGTCCCGCGTGATCCCGCTTCGCGTGCGCGGCCGTATCTTCGGGATGCTGTACCTCGCCCGCAAACCGGACGGTGAGGAGTTCACCGAAGCCGAGGAAGGCCTGCTCGTCGCCCTCACCGCCGCGGCCGGTGTGGTGATCGAGAACGCCGCCCTGTTCGACCAGGTACAGCGGCGTGAACGCTGGCTCGAAGCCTCCTACCACGTCACCGGTGCGCTCCTGACCGACCAGGATCTGACCGCGACCCTGCACCTCATCGCCGAACGCGCCCGCGTCGTCGCCGGTGGCACCGCGGGGGCGGTGGCCCTTCCCAGCGGCGACGGGAAGCTGGTCTTCGAGATCGTCGAGCCGCCGGGGCCGGACGCCGACAAGCTCGCCGGCGTCGCCGTGCCGACACAGGGCACCGCGACCGGGATGGCGTTCACCAGTGGGAAACCCGTCGTGGTCCGGGACTACGGCGAGAAGGTGCTCGAATACCAGGGCGACAACGCCTCCGCGATGCCCGCGGCGATCAAGGACCTGGACTCCACGATCGCCGTCCCGCTGATCGTCGGCGAGCAGAAGCTCGGTGTCCTGCTGGTGGCGAAGTTCCGAGACAAGACGCCGTTCTCCGCCTACGACGTCCAGCTCGCCGAGACCTTCGCCGCGCACGCCGCGCTCGCGGTCGAATTCGCCCGCGCGCAACAGGACAGGCAGCGGCTCGCCGTCTTCGAGGACCGCGACAGGATCGCCCGCGACCTGCACGACCTGGTGATCCAGCGGCTGTTCGCGATCGGGCTCGGCCTGGAGGGACTCAGCAGGCTCGCGGCCGAACCCGCCGTCGCCGACCGCGTGACCGGCTTCGCACACGAGATCGACCGCACGATCCGCGAGATCCGCAACAGCATCTTTTCGCTGCAGGAACCGGCGGAGGCGCAGGGCAGCCTCCGGTCGGAGCTGCTGCGTGTCGCGCTGGACGCGGGCTGCGCGTCCGAACCCCGGGTCGGGTTCGACGGACCGCTAGATTCGACCGTGCCGGACACGGTCCGCTCGGACCTCATCGCGACCCTGCGCGAAGCATTGTCCAATGTGGTCAGACACGCTGGGGCGACGACGGTGGCGGTCGACGTCTCGGTCGACCGCGACGGGCGGTGGCTGAGGCTTTCGGTGGTGGACGACGGGGTCGGCATGCCCGTCGAGCCCGGCCATCGCAGCGGGGTCGCGAACCTCGCCGAACGCGCGGCCCGCTGGAGCGGGTCGTTCAGCGTCGAAGCGAGGCCGGAAGGCGGGACGAGGCTCGACTGGTCGGTGGAGTTGCCGGCCCGACAGGGGAGTGTGGGATGACGATTTCGGTGTTCCTGCTGGACGATCACGAACTCGTCCGCACCGGGTTGAAGACCGTCTTCGAAGCCGAAGACGACCTCACGGTGGTCGGCGAGGCGTCCACGGCCGCCGAGGCCTACGTGCGGATCCCCGCGGTCAGACCGCAGGTCGCGGTGCTCGACGTCCGGCTGCCGGACGGCGAGGGGGTCAGCGTCTGCCGGGAGATCCGGGCGTCGATCGACCCGCCGCCCGCCTGCCTGATGCTGACGTCCTACTCCGACGACGACGCGTTGTTCGGCGCGATCATGGCCGGCGCGGCCGGGTACATGCTCAAGCAGGTCTCCGGCGGCGCGCTCGTCAAGGCCGTCCGCACGGTCGCCGCGGGGGGATCGCTGCTGGACAGCACCCTGACGGCGTCGGTGATGAACCGGCTGCGCGGCGAGACCGACCTGCCGGACCCGCGCTACGAACAGCTGAGCCCGCAGGAGCGGCGGGTGCTCGACCACATCGCCGACGGGCTGACCAACCGCCAGATCGCGGAAAAGCTGTACCTGGCGGAGAAGACGGTCAAAAACTACGTGTCGTCCCTGCTGCACAAGCTCGGTTTCGAACGCCGCACCGCCGCCGCCGTCTACGCCACGCAGCGCCGGAAGCCCACCTCCTAGAAGAAGGTGAACCCGCCGGCGAAGTCCGGGTTCTCGCGCAGTACCCGGCGCAGTTCGTTGAGCGCCCGGTGCTGGGTGACGCGGACAGCGCCCGCGCTCGCCATGCCCAGCGCGCCCGCCGTCTCCTCGGCGCTGAAGCCGTGGATCACGCGGAGTACCAGCACGTCACGCTGCCTCGCCGAGAGGACCTCGAACAGCCGGGAGAGGCGGCGGCTGCGATCCGCCTTCTCGACCTCTTCGAACGTCGGGTTCCACGGTCTGTCCAGTTCGGGCTCCGGATCGGGCACCGGCGCGGACGGGTCGCGGGCGAGGTTCCGGCGGACGTCGGCGACCTTGTGCGAGGCGATCCCGAAGACGTAGGGCAGGAAGCTGCTGTCCTGATAGCTGTAGCGCGGCAAGGCGACCAGCACGGCCATGAGGACTTCCTGTGCGCAGTCCTCGGCGTTGGAGATGCCGCGCGTGGTCCCGCCCAGCCGGCCCGAGCAGTACCGGATCACGATCGGCCGGAGAAGCGTCAGCAGGGCCCCGACGGCCCGCCGGTCACCACTGATCGCCGCGCGGATCAATTCGCCGTCCGGCTCTCCCGGCCGAGGCGAATATGTCGGGCGCACGGCTTCGGCCACGGCCATCACGCCGGATGGGCCGTTCTCGGTGTGCCCCTGTGCGTTCCCATTGTCCCCACCTCCCGAAAGCCCCCAGCCCTCTTTGGCCCTTCCGACGTTACGGAGCGCGCTCGCGCGTCACACCGGTACAGCAGCCCGGAGTAGTCAGGTCTTTAGGCCCTGGTGCCCAGGAGGTATGGACTTTCCCTGGATTGGTCTAGACAATTAGCCCAGTGCGGCGGCAGGCCGCCCTTTCACGGAGGAATCGCGATGAGGCGTTCCAGATCCCTGGCCTTTCTGGCCGTTTTGGTGCTCACCTTCACCGGGCTCATAGCGGGGGGCGGCACCGCGAGCGCGGCCAATCTGCTCCTCAATCCCGGTTTCGAGGCGGGTTCGACGTCCGGCTGGTCCTGTGCGGCAGGCGCGGCCGTCACCACACCGGTCCACTCGGGCGGTCACGCCGTCTCGGTCACGCCCGGCTCGACGATCGGGAAGTGCGCACAGACGGTATCCGTCAAGCCCAGTACGACCTACGCGGTTTCCGCCTGGGTGAACGGGAACCCGGTCTACCTCGGGGTCACCGGCGGACCGTCGACCTGGACCGCCGCGACGTCGTACACGCAGCTTTCGCTGTCGTTCACGACGTCGGCCACGCAGACGACGGCGGAGGTGTACGTCCACGGCTGGTACGGGTCGGGCACCTTCTACGCGGACGACATCAGCCTCGACGGTCCTGGCGGCGGGACCCCGGGAGCACCTCCGGCGCCCGGGAATCCGGCCGCGGGCGCGGTGACGAACTCGTCGATCGCGCTTTCGTGGGGAGCCTCGGCGGGCACGGTCACGGGGTACCGCGTGTACGAAGGCGGGAACGTGGTCGCGACGGTGACCGGGACCTCGGCGACGATTTCGGGGCTGACGGCCTGTACTTCGCACAACTACTCGGTGGCCGCGTACAACAGCGCCGGTGAATCGCCGAAGAGCGCGGAGGCGGGCGGCACAACGACAGGCTGCGTCGACACCGGCCTGCCGAAGCACGCGCTGATCGGCTACCTGCACGCGAGCTTCGCCAACGGTTCCGGCTACACGCGGATGGCTGACATCCCGGCCGCCTGGGACATCATCAACCTGTCCTTCGGTGAGCCGACTTCGGTGACCTCGGGTGACATCCGCTTCACGCGGTGCCCGGTGGCCGAATGCCCGACGGTGGAAAGCGACGCGGACTTCATCGCCGCGATCCGCGCGAAGCAGGCGCAGGGCAAGAAGGTCCTGATCTCCATCGGCGGGCAGAACGGGCAGGTCCAGCTGACCACGACCGCCGCGCGCGACGCTTTCGTCAGCTCGGTTTCGGCGATCATCGACAAGTACGGGCTGAACGGGCTCGACATCGACTTCGAGGGACACTCGCTGTACCTCAACTCCGGCGACAACGACTTCCGCAATCCGACCACGCCGGTGATCGTCAATCTCATTTCGGCCCTGAAGACGCTGAAAGCCAAGTATGGTGCGGGATTCGTGCTGACGATGGCACCGGAGACGTTCTTCGTGCAGACCGGGTACCAGTACTACGGCGGTCTCGGCGGCGCCGACAACCGGACGGGTTCGTACCTGCCGGTGATCCACGCGATGCGGGACGCGCTGACCGTGCTGCACGTCCAGGACTACAACTCCGGGCCGGTGATGGGCCTGGACAACCAGTACCACTTCATGGGCGGCGCGGACTTCCACATCGCGATGACCGACATGATCAAGGCGGGCTTCACGGTGTCTTCGACCGGGTTCCGGTTCCCGGGGCTGCGTGAAGACCAGATCGCGTTCGGGCTCCCGGCCGCGGTGAGCGCGGGCAACGGGCACACCGCGCCGGCGGCGGTGCATTCGGCGCTGAACTGCCTGGTGAAGAACTCCGGATGCGGTTCGTACACGTTGCGCGGCGGTGCTTCGCCGGCGTTGCGCGGGTTGATGACGTGGTCGATCAACTGGGACCGGTACTACGGCTGGGAATTCCAGAACGCTCACGAACCGTTCCTGAACGCCCTGCCCTGATCCCGCGTTTAGTCCTCTGAATGCGCCTCTGGGCTTGAGTACTTGACGGGGTCGTGAGTGTTGAGTGTCGTTCTAACGACACTCAACACTCACGACCCCTCTTGGCGCGAGGGGATGCCCTCCATGCATGCGATGCGGCGAAAGTCCCCTTCGCCCTGCGCACCCCGGCCAGGCTGGGCACCCAGCGCGAGCTCGTCCCGCCCTCGGCCCGCATCCAGAGGACGAAATGCGAGACGTCGCACGTCCTCGGCCCGCGTTTAGAGGACGAAATGCGGGGAGTCGGGTGCCTGCTGTTGATCTTGGGGACAGGGCGGCCTGGCCGGAGCCGGGACGTGGGCTTGAGCAAGTACCCGGGCCCGCGAAGTGCCGCATTCAGAGGACTGATCGCGTAAAGGAGCGGGCCCGCACCGTGCAGCTCGGCGCGGGCCCGCAGTTCGGGGAGTCGGGAGCTGAAGGGGACTTTCTCCGCATCTGACGTGGCGAAGGCTCCCTTCGCCACGTCAGATGCGGTTATGGGCCCCTTCAGCCCACCGAGCAAGGGACGTCAGAAGCCCGCGGTGATCCGCGTGAAGTCCCAGTCGTTCTGAGCGATACCACTGCAGTTCTCGGCGACCCCGCCACCGGGGCACGGCCGGTCACGGTTGGCCGACCAGAACGCGAGCCTGGCGATCTTGTTCGTCTTGGACCAGTTGGTGATCTTGGTCCAGGCGTCGAGGCTCGTCAGTTCCTGCTGGTCCGAAAGGCCGTTCATCCCGCTGATGCCCAGGTGGCTGTACGCCGTGGCGTCGTCCCACCCGAAGGTCGACTTCAGCTTGTCCCGCAGGCCGTTCGCGGCCTTGATGGTGTTGCCGTACATGTCCGCGCCGCCACCGAAGTCGAACGGCATGATCGTGTAGACGTCGACACCGGCGTTCAGCGCCTTCGACTGGTCGATGAGCCGGTTGCCCCAGGAGTTCGGGCCGCTGGTCGTCGTGCCGAAGGTGAGAATGGTCTGGATACCGGCGTTCTTCGCCTTCACGATCTTCAAAGCGTTGAGGACGCGATCCTGCACGGTCGCGTTCTCGAACTCGTCGGTGTTCTCGATGTCGATGTCGATCGCCTTGAGACCGTAGGCGTCGATCACCTTCTGGTAGGCACCGGCGAGCAATTCCGGCGTCGAGCAGTTCGGGCCGAGCTTGTTGCCGCTCCACCCGCCGAAGGACGGCACGATCTGCCCGCCCGCGGCCTTGATCTGCGCGATCGCGTTCGCGTCGACGCCGCCCTGCAGCGGACGGCTGCCGTCCCACGCGGGGTTGCAGCCGTTCGAAGCCAGCACGAACGCCAAGGTGAACCACTTGATCCCGGTCGCGTTCATGACCGTCTGCGGGTTCGGCGGGCTGCCCCAGCCCATGTACAGATACGGCGCGCCACGGCCGCCGGGCAGCGGCGGATTGCTCGTGGTGGTCGTGGGCGGGTTCGACGTCGACGTGGTGGTCGTCGGCGAGGAGGTGGTCGTGGTCGGTGTCGTGGTGGGGCCACCGCCGCCCGGATCACACGAGCCGCCGTTGATCTTGCAGTTCGCCGGGGCGACGTAGCTTCCGGAGTACTTGACGTTGAACCCGAAACTGGTGCTGCCCCCGTTGCCGAGGTTGCCGTTCCAGGTGTTCTTCACCGTCACGTGCTGTCCGGAGGCGGAGTAGCTGCCGTCCCACAGCGAGGCGATCGAATGTCCCGCGGGAAGGTCGAATTCGACCGTCCACGTGGGAAGGCTCGATCCGGAGTTGTTGCTGATCGTGTACTTGCCCTCCCAGCCGGAGCCCCAATCGGAGCCCTTGCTGAAGGCGGCGCCGACGCCGCCGGCCGCGGAAGCCGGCGCGATCACGAGGACCGCGCCGGCCGTTGCGGCAGCGGCGGCCAGGCCCACGGCCTGGATCCAAGTCCGCTTAGCCACTTCTCAAACCTCTCAGTTAAGGCCGTTACGCATGGCCGTGACGAGCTCGCCGTTGCCGGTGTCGCCGGTGAGTTCCCAGAAGAACGCGCCGCCGAGACCCTGGTTCTTGGCCCAGCCCATCTTCGAATTGATGGTTGCGGGAGTGTCGTAGCTCCACCAGTTGTTGCCGCACTTCGCGTACGCGGTGCCCGCGATCGTGCCGGTTGCCGGGCAGGAGTTCTTCAGGACCTTGTAGTCCTCGATGCCCGCTTCATAGGTGCCAGGTGCCGCGCCGGTCGCGGTGCCGCCCGGGGCGTCCTGTGTGACGCCGGTCCAGCCACGGCCGTAGAAACCGATACCCAGCAACAGTTTGTTCGCCGGGACGCCCTTGGACTTGAGCTTCTGGATGGCGTCGTCGGTGTTGAAGCCCTGCTGCGGGATGCCGGGGTACGCGGTCAGCGGCGAGTGCGGGGCCGTCGGACCCTGCGCCGCCCAGGCGCCGAAGAAGTCATAGGTCATGACGTTGTACCAGTCGAGGTACGCCGACGCGGGGCCGTAGTCGGCGGAGTCGATCTTGCCGCCGCTGCTGGCGTCCGCGGTGATCGCGGCGGTGACCAGGAACGAGGAGCCGAACTTGGTGCGCAGCGCCTGCGACACGTTCTTGATGGCGGCGGGGCCGCTGGTGTCACAGGTGAGACCACAGGCGTTCGGGTACTCCCAGTCGATGTCGATGCCGTCGAAGACATCGGCCCACCGCGGGTCCTTGATCAGCTTGTAGCAGGATTCCGCGAACGCGGTGGGGTTCTTCGCCGCCTGGCCGAAGCCGCCGGACCAGGTCCAGCCACCGAACGACCACAGCACCTTCAGGCCCGGGTACATCTTCTTCAGCTTGCGCAGCTGGTTGAAGTTACCGCGAATCGCGCCCGCGTCCCACGAGTCCGCGACACCGTCCACACTGGACCCGGCGTCGTAGAACTTGTCGTAGTCGGCGTAGGTGTCGTCGTTCGCCGTGCAGGAACCGTTGGTGACGTTGCCGAACGCGTAGTTGATGTGCGTCAGCTTCGCCGCGGATCCGGAAGTGTGGATGTTCTTCACGTGGTAGTTACGCCCGTAGACGCCCCACTGCACGAAGTAGCCGAGGTTCTTCTTCGCGCCCGGGTTCGGGTTCGAAGTCGTCGTGGTCGGCGGGTTGCTCGTGGTGGTCGTGGTGGGCGGGTTCGACGTCGTGGGGTTGGACGTCGTGGTCGTGGGCGGGTTGCTCGTCGTCGGGGTGCCGCCACCCGGGTCGCAGGAGCCGCCGTTGATCTTGCAGTTCGCGGGCGCGGTGTAGGCGCCGGAGTACTTGACGTTGAAGCCGAAGCTGACGGAAGCGCCGTTGGAAACGTTGCCGTTCCAAGTGTTCTTGACGGTCACGTGCTGGCCGGAGGCGGTGTAGCTACCGTCCCACAGCGAAGCGATCGAATGTCCCGCCGCGAGGTCGAACTCGAGGGTCCAGGAGGTGAGGCTCGATCCCGAGTTGTTCGTGATCGTGTACTTGCCTTCCCAGCCGGAGCCCCAATCCGAGCCCTTGGTCAGCGTGGCCCCGACCCCACCCGCCGCGGCCGCGGGCACGGTCACCAGACCGACCGCCAGTGCCGCGACGGCCGTGAACAGGCCGACCAGATGCCATCTCTTTCTTGACATTTCACTCCTTACAACACGGTGCAGGGAAATGATCTTGGAGAAGGATTTCGTCAGTGCGAAATCGGCGACATCGCGTTGCCGCGGCCGAAGCCGGGCAGGCGGGGATGCGTCTTCATCGACCACCTCCATGCGGAACGCTTTGTTGCGGGAGACGGTACGTGGTCTGGACCAATATGGGAAGCGTCACTACGTAGAGTGGCGATTTTCCTGCGAACGGCCTAATACGTTCGACAGCGTTAACCGTTCACTGGTTCGGTGCTGTTCACCGACGGAATTCGTCCATTTCCCCGAGCCGGGCGATATTCGCCGTTTCGTCGGGATCCGGCGCGATACCGGAAAGGAACACCTCGGTGATTTCGACGGCCACGTCGGGGGCGAGCCGTTTGAGGCTCAGCGCCAGTACGTTCGCGTCGTTCCACTTGCGCGCGCCCGCGGCGATCCAGGTGTCCCAGGCCAGCGCCGCCCGCACCCCGGGGACCTTGTTGGCCGCGATGGCCGTGCCTGTCCCGGTCCAGCACATCACCACGCCGAAGTCGGCCTCGCCGTCGGCGACAGCCTTGCCCACCGCCGAGCCGAGTTCCGGCCAGTCGTCCGACGTCGCCGGGCGGATCACCTCGTGTCCGGCCTCGGTCAGGAAGGCCTGGACGGCGTCCGTGGTGGCGTTCCGGTCGTCGGCGGAGAAGGCGATCCTCATGTCCGGATCGTAACGCCGCGTCAACAGGTGACGAACCGGAAGTCATGGGAGGATCTCGTCGTGGACTCGTCTGCGGAGGAGCGTCAGGTCCAGCGTGACCAGGAGATCGCCAGGGCGCGGATTCTCGACACCGCCGCCCGCCTCATCGGCGAGGCGGGTTTCGCCCGGCTCAAGATCGGCATGATCTGTGCCAGGACCGGCTATCACAGCGCCATCGTCTACCAGCTGTTCGGCTCCAAGGAAACGCTGGTACAGCGGCTCGTCGAGTTCGCCGCGGAGAAGTTCGCCGACGTCTTCGGCGCCGCCGTCGCCACCCGGACCGGTGGGCTGACACCGAGCCCGATGGACATGCTGCGCGCGCTGCTGGACATCTTCTTCGAACTGCTCACCGACATGCCGCCGCTGAACCGGGCGTTCGTGGTGCTCTGGACGGACGCGACGGTCGGCGATCCGGCGGTGCGGTCGGCGATGACCGAAGCCGACCGCCGGTACCGGTTCGCCATCGCGCAGACCGTCGCCGCCGGGATCGCGGACGGTTCCATCGCCGGCGTCCGCGATCCGGACGCGTACGCGGCGGCGCTGGTGGGGCAGCTGCGGGGGATCGCGGTGGCCACGATCATCGATCCCGGCGGAATCGATCTGCGCGCCGTCCGCGCGGAAATGGAATACGCCGTGGACCGCCTTGCCTAGACCGTTTTGGTCAGCTGGGCCGCGCCGAACGACACGTCGAACCGGTCGCACCAGATGGTCACGCTCGAGTACCGCGCCAGATCGGTGCCCGCGGGCAGGGGGTAGTTCTGGCTTCCCTTGTTGCCCCTGAGTTTCCCGGCGCTCACGTGCGCTCCGTCGTCGAACACGAACCAGCCGTCCTTGCCGGGGAGCACCGGCGCGTCGGTGAGCCAGACCCGCAGATCCGGGCCGTTGCTCGTGTCGAGATTCTCCAGGCGCAGCACCAGTGATCCGTCTTCCGCCCGCAGGATCCGGACGGCACCGCTGGTCGCGTGCTCGTGATCGATCAGTTCGCCGGTCGCCACGACCGTGGGCTTTTTCGGGGCAGGCGCGGCACTTTCGGTGACTTGGGCCATCGGAAGCGCCTCCTGGACCGTCTCGTTCACCCAGAGCTTCCACGGCTGGAACCAGTAGAGGCCCGCGGCCACCGCCACCACCAGTCCGGCCGCCAGGACGGTGAGCACCCGCTTGCGTTTCATGAGGGTCATTCAACCGCGCGAACCGTCCGGATCGCCGGGTTCGCGCGGTTACCGAACCCTTACGGCGTGAGCACCACCTTGCCCGCGACAGTCCCGGATTCGGCCAGCCGCATCGCTTCCGCGACCCGGCTCAATGGCAGCCGCGCCGCGACCTGAGCCGTGATCGCGCCGTCCTTGAGCGCCGCGAAAACCTGGGTGAGGTCTTCGCGCAGGCGAGCGCGGAACCGGTCCTTGGCGAAGGACCGTCCCGCCCAGACGTTGAAGAAGTACGCGCTCCGGCCGTTGGGCAGGGTGTTCCACAGCATTACGCGGGCGAGGATCTTGAGTACGGGCAACTGCTTGGAGCCCTCGTCGTCGCGGGTCGCCGCGCTGCCGTAGGAAACGAGCGTGCCACCGCGGGCGAGCAGCTTCCACGACGCGGGCACGCTGGCGCCGCCGACGTGGTCGAAGACGGCGTCGACACCCTCGGGCGCGAGCTCGCGGACGCGGGCGGAGACGTCCTCGGTCCGGTAGTCGATCGGCATGACTCCCCAGCGCCGCAACGCTTCGTGGTGCCGCTTCGACGCCGTGCCGATCACCTGCACACCCGCCTGGACGGCGAGCTGGACCAGCAGCGAGCCGACCCCGCCGTTCGCGCCGTGGACCAGGATCGTCTGCCCGGCGCGCACCCGGGCCTTGCGATGCAGCATCTGCCAGGCGGTGATGCCGTTGACCACCGCGGTCTCGGCCTCTTCGGCGCCGAGGCCGTCCGGGACGGGAACGACGTCGGCGGCGTCGAGGACCACATGGCTGGCCCAGCTCCCGACCTTCGTCAGCGCGGCGATCCGGCGGCCGGCGAGTCCGCTGTCGACCCCGTCGCCGGTGGTCAGGACCGTGCCGACCAGGTCGTAGCCGGGAACGAAGGGAAAGGGCGGCTGGTCGTAGTACTTGCCGCGGCGCATCTGCTGTTCGGCGAACGAGACCCCGGTCGCCTCCATCGCGACCACGACCTGGCCGGGACCGGCCTCGGGGAGCGGGCGTTCCCGCAGCTCCAGGCCTTCCGGCTCGACCTTGCCCGGCAGTACGACCTCGGTCAGCGTGCTCATCTCGTTCTCCCTGATTGCTTCTCGTGCTCGTTATAGCTTGTAACTATAGTGAGCACTGCTCTCGGAAAAGTCAAGTGGGGTCACGTCTGGGTTTCGGTGCCTTGACCGGGTTCTCGCCGCTTGGCACGATTGCCGAGCTGAAAAGGGCATATCGGACGGAGGCCCCTGGATGGGTTCGGCGATGTTTTCGATCCTCTTGCCCGTCGCGCTGGCGCTCGTCATGTTCGGGCTCGGGCTGACCCTGGCCGTCGGCGACTTCACACGGGTGCTGAAGTACCCGAAGGCCGCCGTCATCGCGCTGGTGTGCCAGATGATCGTGCTGCCCACGATCTGCGTCGGGCTCATCCTGTTGTTCGGCCTCGAAGGCGTGCTCGCGGTCGGGATGATGTTGCTCGTCGCCTCACCCGGCGGGACTTCGGCGAACCTGTTCAGTCACCTCGCCGGCGGCGACGTCGCCCTCAACGTCACGCTCACGGCGATCAACTCCGTGCTGGCCGTGTTCACGCTGCCACTGGTGGTCGGCCTGTCGATGGCCGGATTCCTCGACGGCGGTGCCTCTGTCGGGCTCCAGCCCGCGAAGTTCGTGCAGGTGTTCGCGATCGTGCTGATCCCGGTCGTGATCGGGATGGCGGTGCGGAGCCGGTTCACCGGCTGGGCCGAGCGGATGCGCAAACCGGTCAAGATCGGCTCCGCCGTGGTGCTCGTGCTGGTGATCGCGGCCGCGATCGCGCAGGAGTTCCGGACCCTGCTGGACAACATCGGGACGCTCGGGCCGGTGGCGCTGGCGCTTTCCGTGCTCAGCCTCGCGATCGGGTACTACGTGCCGCGGCTGTTCCGGGTGGACCGCGGGCAGTCGATCGCGTCCGCCATGGAGATCGGCGTCCACAACGCCACCCTCGCGATCGCCGTGGCGATCTCCGTGCTCGGCGACAAGACGATGGCCGTGCCCGCCGGGATCTACGGCGTGCTCATGTTCTTCCCCGCCGGGATCGTGGCCGTCCTGTTGTCCCGCGGCAAGGAGCCCGCACGGGTACCGCGGGTCGGGTTGGTCGTGAGTGGTAAGTGTCGTTCAAACGACACTTACCACTCACGACCCACTCACGCTGAAGCGTCCCCGATCGCCTGGTCCAGCACACCCAGCCCTTCCGCCAGTTCGTCCTCCGTGGCCGTCAGCGGGGGAGCGATCCGGAAAACCCCGCCCATCCCTGGCAACTGCACGATGTTCATGTGCAGCCCCAGTTCGAGGCAGCGCCGCGTGACCAGTGCGCCCAGTTCGTCGGAGCTCTGTTTCGTGGCACGGTCCACGACGAGTTCCACACCGACCAGCAGGCCCCGCCCGCGGATGTCGCCGATGACGGGATGACGGTCGGCGAGGTTGTCGAGGCCGTGGCGGAGGAAGGCGCCCAGTTCGGTGGCGCGTTCGTCGAGGCGGTCGCGGGTGAGGACGTCGAGCACGGTGTTCCCGACGGCCGCCACCAGCGGGTCCGCGACGTGCGTGGTGAAGAACAGGTAGCCGCGGTCGTGTGCCTCCTGCTCGATCTCCGCGCTGGTGATCACGGCCGCCAGCGGGAGCCCGGCGCCGAGCGTCTTGGACAGCGTCAGGATGTCGGGGACGACGCCGTCGCGTTCGAAGGCGTACCAGTTTCCCGTGCGGCACAAGCCTGTCTGGGCTTCGTCGAGGATCAGTAGCATCCCGCGTTCACGGCATTTCTCTTGCAAGGCCGCGAAATAGCCGGGCGGCGGCTCGATGATGCCGCCGGAGCTGAGGATCGGTTCGACAATGCAGGCCGCGAGGCTGCCGACGGACTGGGCGTCGATCATCTCGAAACCGAAGTCCAGCTGGCGCCGCCAGTCCAGTTCCCCTTCGGTCGTAAGGAAGTCCGGCCGATAGGAATTCGGCGAGGGAATGGCGAAGTTGCCCGGCGCGGTCGGGCCGTAGCCCTTGCGGCCCGCGCTGTAGGTCGCGTTCGCCGCCGCCTGCGTCATCCCGTGCCACGACCGGGCGAACGAAACGATCTCGTGCTTCCCCGTCACCAGTTTCGCCATCCGGATCGCGGCCTCGTTCGACTCCGCCCCGGTGGTCAGCAGCAGCGCCTTTTCCAGCGGTGACGGCAAAGTCTCAGCCAGGCGCCGCGCGAGGTCGACGACGGGACGGCTCAGCATCCCGCTGAACAGATGGTCGAGAGAGCCGATCTGACGTCGCACGGTCTCGACGATCTCGGGATGCGAATGCCCGAGGATCGCGCTCATCTGCCCGGACGTGAAGTCGAGGATCCGCCGTCCGGACTCGGTGAACAGATAGCTCCCGGCGGCGTGGTCGATGATCTCGCGGGTGAAGTCGCCGGCCCCGGCGTAGCGCACGAGGTGCCTGTCGGCGTCGGCCCAGAAACGTTCGGCGGTGGACGAGTCGGTGATCGGAGCAGCCATGCTTCGACGGTAAGCCGGAGCCGAGCGACACGTCCAGCTCACGATTCCGGCTGTGCTGTTCGGCTGATCCGTACAACAATGGGCGTCATGCTCAACCCTTGGAGGCTCAGCCTGCTGAGCCGGCTGGACACGCTCGGCACCGTCCGCGCGGTCGCGAAGGCGGCCAACCTGAGCGCGTCGAGCGTGTCCCAGCAACTCGCGGTCCTCGAGGCCGAGACACACACGCGACTGCTGGAACGCACCGGCCGCCGGGTCCGGCTGACCCCGGCCGGGTTGTTGCTGGCCCGCCGCGCGAGAGCGATCCTCGACCACATGGACACCGTCGAGGCCGAGTTGCGCGGTCTCGGCGACGCGACGGCGGGGCTCGTCCGCCTCGGCGCCTTCCAGAGCGCGATCCACACCATCGCCGTCCCCGCGGTGACCCGGCTGGCCCGCTCGCATCCACAGCTGGACATCGAACTGCTCGAACTCGAACCGCACGTCAGCATGCCCGCGCTCCGCGTCGGCGACGTCGACGTCATCGTCACCACCACGGACTTCGTCGACCAGCCGCTCGGGCCGGACATCGACCTCGTGCCGCTCGCGGCCGACCCGATCGTGCTCGTCGTCCCGCCCGGCCATCCGGCCGCCGGACGGGGCCCCGCCGATCTCGCCGCCTACGCGAGCGAGCCCTGGGCGTTCGACATCCCGCGGTCCTACATGGCGAACCTCGCCACCCGGCTCTGCCGTGAAGCGGGCTTCGAGCCCCGAGTGGTCGCCCGGTACAGCAACTACATGATGACCCTCCAGCACGTCGAAGCCGGGCTCGCGATCGCCCTCCTGCCCGGCCTCGCCGTCGACAAGCGCTACCGCGTCGCCACCCGTGAGCTCGCGACGCCGGTCACCCGCGCCATCACCGCGGCGATCAGGCGCGGGTCCGCGCCTCGCGCGGCTGTCGACCTGGTTCTCGAGGCGATCCGGAGCCATCCGGAGCTGCCGCTGTGAACCCGTGCCGTCGCGCCACCAGCACGACGGCCAGGGTCGGGACGAGCAGCGCCAGGACGCTCCAGGGGAACGACTCGGCGCCGAAACCGGCGAGGAGGACGCCGCCGGCGATCCCGCCGCCCGCCATCGCCGCGTTCCACAGGGTGACCAGCATGGCCTGCGCGATGTCCGCCGCGCCGCCCTGGTCGCCCGCCTGCGCGGCGGCGGTCTGCAGCAGCGTCGGGACGCCGCCCCAGCCGAGCCCCCACAGCGTCACGGCGACGTAGACCAGCGCCGGACTTTCGCCCGGCAGAGCCAGAATCGTCGCGCCGAGCGCCACGAGGAGGGTGCCCGCGACGGTCAGTGCGCGCAGCCGTCGGTCGATGAAGAGGCCGACGATCCAGATACTGACCATCGACGCCAGCCCGAACACCAGCAGGATCCGATCGACCGAGCCGCCCATCGACACGTGTTCGAGGAAGGTGGCGATGTAGGTGTAGAGGATGTTGTGCGCCAGCACGAAGGTCAGCGTCACGAACAAGACCGCGGCCACACCCGGCACGGCGAGTGTCCCGCGCACCGGGAGCCTGCCGCCCTTGTCCTGTCCCGGGAAGTCGGGGACGGCCAGCGCGATCCAGCCGAGCAGGCCGAGCGCGAGCACCGACATGAGCGCGAACGTCACCTGCCACCCGAAGGCGCCGCCCAGGAACGTCCCCGCGGGGATGCCGAGCGAGAGCGCGAGCGGGATACCGGTCATCACGACGGCGATCGCCTTGCCCCGCACCGGTTCCGGTGCCAGCCGCCGGGCGTATCCGGTCAGCAGCGCCCAGACGACGCCCGCCGCGATCCCGGCGACGAACCGCGCGCCGAGGGTCAGCGGGTAGTTCGTGGACAGCGCGGTGACCGTGTTGGCGACGGCGAAACCGGCCACTCCGGCCAGGAGCAAGCGTTTGCGGCGCCAGCCCACCGTCGCGGCGGACAGGGGGATCGCGGTGAGGGCGGTACCGATCGCGTACACCGTCACCAGCTGGCCAGTCGCCGCTTCGCCGACGCCGAGGCCGGCGCTCATCGCGGGCAGCACGCCCGCGGGCAGGGCCTCGGTGAGGACGGTGACGAACGCGGCCGTGGTCAGCGCGAGCAGTGCGCCAAGGGGGAGTTTCGGAGTCATGAACCGTATGCTCGAACCATCACATAGATGTGAAGGTCAAGTCGGCCGGAGTGAGGTGGCGCACATGCGGATCGGGGAGCTGTCGGAGCGGACGGGGACGTCTCGCCGTCTGCTGCGGTACTACGAGGAACAGGGTCTCATCATCTCCGAGCGGCAGGCCAACGGCTACCGCGACTACGGCGAGCCGTCGGTCGACAGGGTCGTCCAGGTCCGCGGCCTGCTCGACGCCGGGCTGCCGACCAGGATCATCAAGCAGATCCTGCCCTGCCTGGACAAGCCCCGGCAGATCTACTTCCCGGACGCGACCAGGGAGATGCTCGAAACCCTGGAGGCCGAACGCGACCGGATGACCAGGCGCGCGGAATGCCTGCTCCGCAACCGGGACGCCATCACCGAGTACCTCGACGCCGTCCGCGCTCGTCGCTGAGCTGAAGGGGACTTTCCCCGCAACTGACGCGGTGAAAGCTCCCTTCGCCGCGTCTCATGTGGGGAAAGTCCCCTTCAGCCCTCCTTGGTCTTGACAGTATGAGAAAGCGCTTTCAGGATGAGTGCAGGAAAGCGCTTTCAAAGGAGAACGGATGACCACGCGGAAACTCGGCGTCGTGATGAACGGCGTCACCGGGCGGATGGGCTATCGGCAGCACCTGGTGCGCTCGGTCCTGGCGATCAGGGAGGCGGGCGGGGTCGAACTCTCCGACGGCTCGCGGGTCCAGCTTGAGCCGGTACTGGTGGGGCGCAACGCGGACAAGCTCGAAGAGATCGCCAAGCGGCACGGGCTGACCCGCTGGACCACCGACCTCGACGCCGCGCTCGGCGACGACGACCTCCCGCTCTACTTCGACGCGCAGCTGACCGCGGTCCGCGAGAAGTCGATCGTCCGCGCCATCGACGCGGGCAAGCACATCTACACCGAGAAGCCGGTCGCGGAGTCGGTCGAAGGCGCGCTCGCCCTGGCCCGGCACGCCGAAGCCGCCGGGGTCAAGAACGGCGTCATCCACGACAAGCTGTACCTGCCCGGCCTGCTCAAGCTGAAGCGGCTGATCGACAGCGGCTTCTTCGGCCAGATCCTCTCCGTGCGCGGCGAGTTCGGGTACTGGGTCTTCGAGGGCGACTGGCAGGCGGCGCAGCGCCCCAGCTGGAACTACCGCGCCGAGGACGGCGGCGGCATCGTCGTCGACATGTTCTGTCACTGGAACTACGTGCTGGAGAACCTCTTCGGCGCCGTCAACGCCGTGACCGCGAAGGCCGTCACCCACGTCCCGGAGCGCGTCGACGAGAAGGGCGAGCGGTACGCCGCGACGGCCGACGACTCCGCGTACGCGATCTTCGAGCTCGAAGGCGGCATCATCGCCCAGCTCAACTCGTCCTGGTGCGTGCGGGTCCACCGCGACGAACTGGTCGAGTTCCAGGTCGACGGCACCAAGGGCAGTGCGGTCGCGGGCCTGCACAAATGCGTCATCCAGCCGAGGGAGGCCACGCCGAAGCCGGTGTGGAACCCGGATCTGGCCGAGACGCGGTCCTACCGCGCGCAGTGGCAGGAAGTGCCGGACAACGAGGACTTCGGCAACGGTTTCCGCGCCCAGTGGGAGCAGTTCATCCGCCACGTCGTGGAGGACGCGCCGCATCCCTACGACTTCATGGCAGGGGTGCGAGGCATCCGTCTCGCCGAAGCCGGCCTCCAGTCGTCACGCGAGAACCGCCGGATCTCGCTCTAGCGGCCGAAAACCGTTCCCGGGTCCTCGGCGATCAGCACCGAGATCTCCCGGATCTTGCGGTTCGTGTGCTGTGACGCCTCGGTGAGCCAGCGGAAGGCTTCCTCGGCGTTCAGCTCCAAACGTGCCATCACGATTCCCTTCGCGGTGGCGATGGCGTCCCTGGTCTCCAGCGCGGCGACCAGGGTCTCCGCCTGTCGTTCGGCGGCGGCCCAGCGGGACGCGGTGAGGATGATCGCCGAGATCGCCGAGGTGAACATCGCGACCAGGGCCGCTTCGACCGGGTCGAAGGCGTTCTCCTTGAAGCTCCAGACGTTGAGCGCGCCGGACAGCGGTTCGGTGGCGCGCCGCCTGAAGTGGGACTCGTCGGGGACGAACAGCGGGCAGGCCAGTGCGGTCCGCACGCCGAGCTGCTCGGCGGCGGTGGCGAAATCGGGCCAGCGTCTCGCCGTGTCGGCGTCCAGCAGGGTCCGGACGATCGTCCCGCTCTCGGCCGCCTTGAGGCAGGGGCCTTCGTCCGCGCTGTACTGCGCCTTGTCCAGGGGGAGCAGGGACTCGTCGGTGGTGGCGACGGTGCTCGGCTCGTCGTCGGAGTACAGCGTGACCGTGGCCGCGTCCGCGCCGGGCAGCAGGCCCACCACCTTCTTCGCCACCCGTTCCAGCAACTCGTCGCGGGGTTCGTCGAGCCGCATCGACTCCGTGAGCTCCCGCAACGCCGAAGCGGTGTCGCGAAACTGATCCATCGTGTCCCTTCCCGGCGGCCGGCGTGTTTCGCCGACCACCAGAACGTACTCGCTCCGGACGCGCCTTCGTTCGCCAAGACGTCGGCAAGACGCTGGCCGATTCGGGGGAACCGGCCGGTCCCTGATGACCGTCCTGGCCACTCACGCGTGTCGTCCCTCCAGTCACACGAAACCGCTCGGCAGTAGGTACCTAAGACACTGTGGGCCCTAACCGTCCTCACCGCTCACGAGGTTTCCGGGCATTGCTGAAGTGCGGAATCCGTGCTTCACTCCTTCCGTGCCGTACCGACGTACCCCGAAGACGCAGGCCAGGCTGGACTCGCAGCGAGGCGAGATCCTGGCCGCGGCCATCACGCTGCTGGCCGAGACCGGCTACGCGGGCTGCTCCATGGCCGCGGTCGCGGCGCGGGCAGGGGTGGGCACAGGCAGCGTGTACCGGCAGTTCCCGTCCAAGGCCGACCTGGTCGTCGAGGTGTTCCGCGAGGTCGTCTCCCGCGAGATCGCCAGTGTCGAGGCGGCCGCGGCGCGCGGCGACGTCCGGGAGCGGGTGGTCGCCGTGATCGAGACCTTCGCCGGCCGGGCGTTGAAGGCGCCGAGGCTGGCGTACGCGTTGCTGGCCGAACCGGTCGACGCTGTCGTGGAGGCCGAGCGGCTGGTTTTCCGCCGCGCGTTCCGCGAGGTCATCGCCAGGGCCATCGCCGACGGCGTCGCGAGAGGACTGCTGCCCCCGCAGGACGCGGACGCGACCGCCGCGGCGCTGGTCGGCGCCGGTGCGGAAACGCTGGTCGGCCCTCTGGCCGGGGACGGCGGCCCGGACACGATCCCGCATCTGGTCACGTTCACCCTTCGCGCGCTGGGAGGCTCCGATGGCGCCTGAGACGCTCACTTACCGCGTCGAAGACCGGAAGGCCTATCTGACGTTGAACCGCCCCGAGCGGCTCAACGCGATCAACGACGTCATGCCCGCCGAGATCCGGCAGGCCGTGGAGCGGGCGAACGAGGACGACGCGGTCCGCGTGATCGTGGTCCGGGGCGAAGGGCGGTCGTTCTGCGCCGGGTACGACCTCAAGCAGTTCGCGGAGGAAGACTCCGAAGGCCGCTGGAACCAGTGCCCGGTCTGGGATCCGGTCAAGGACTACCGGGTGATGAAGCGCAACACCGACGACTTCTTCAGCCTGTGGCGGTCGCTGAAACCCACCATCTGCCAGGTCCAGGGGCACGCGATCGCCGGCGGCAGTGACATCGCGCTGTCGTGCGACGTGCTGATCATGGCGACCGACGCGCGCATCGGTTACCCGCCCGCACGGGTGTGGGGCTGCCCGACGACCGCGATGTGGGTCTACCGCGTCGGGGCCCAGCGCGCGAAGCGGATGCTGCTCACCGGCGACACCATCGACGGCGCTACCGCGGCGGACTGGGGACTCGCGCTCGACGCGGTGGAACCCGGGCGGCTCGAAGCCGCCGTCGAGGAACTCGCCGACCGGATGGCGGGCGTCCCGACGAACCAGCTGGTGATGCAGAAACTGATGATCAACCAGGCCTACGACAACATGGGCCTTTCCGGCACCCAGACGCTCGCGACGCTTTTCGACGGCATCACCCGGCACAGCCCGGAAGGGCGCTGGTTCCGCGAATTCGCCGAACGCGACGGTTTCCACGAGGCGGTGGCCTACCGCGATTCGGGGCAGGTCATCCCGGACGGCGGCGGACCGCTGCCGGAGAACACGGATCCGAGGAGGTCGTCATGACCGCGAACACCGAAAGCGAACGTGTGGCCGAGCGCCTGCAGCGTTCCTCCGCACGGCTTTCGTACGACCCAGACGTCGACGTCGACTGGCTGGCACCGCTGGTCGACGGCGCCTACGGCAAGACGCCGGAACGATGTTCCTTGTACGGCACCGAACTGTGGGACAGGCTCGACGAAGACCAGCGCGGCGAGCTGAGCCGTCAGGAGGCCGCGGCCGCCGCGGCGTCGGGCATCTGGTTCGAGCTGATCCTGATGCAGGGTCTGGTGCGCCACGTGTACAACAGCGATCCGACGACGCACAACGCCCAGTACGCGCTCACCGAGATCGCCGACGAATGCCGTCACAGCACCATGTTCGCCCGCTCGATCGCGAAGACCGGCGGCGTCGTCCGGCGCCCGAGCCGCACGGCGCACCGGGCGGGCAAGGTGTTCGGCGCCGTCTGCGGTCCCGCGCTGCTGTTCGCCGGAGCGATCTACGTCGAAGAGTTGGCCGACGGCATGCAACGCGAGATGATGCGGGACGACAGCCTGCAGCCGATGATCCGGATGATCTCCCGCATCCACGTCATCGAAGAGGCCCGTCACATCAGCTTCGCCAAGGACGAACTGGGCCGGGCCTGGGCCCGTCACGGCCGAGTCGGGCGCGAACTGATCCGCTGGGCGATCGCCGGGATGGCCTACGTCGCGACCTCGGAGTTGTTGCACCCCAAGGCCTACACCTCCGTCGGGCTCGACCCCCGTGAAGCTCGCCAAGCCGCCGAAACGAATCCGCACTGGCGCCGGACCAAGGCGGCCTGGGCGGCCAAGGCCGTCGAGTACTTCACCGAGATCGGCCTCATCGGTGGCCCGAGCCGACGGCTCTGGCGCCGCGCCGGCGTCCTCGACTGAAACGAACAAGGAAGGTGGTTCCATGTCTTCACGCACCGGCAAGGTCCTCGGCCTCGGTATCGCCGCGACCGGTCTCGCCCACTTCGCCGCCCCGGCGGCTTTCGAACCCGTGACGAAGATGGCCTTCGCCGACGACGTCCGCAACTGGACCTACCGCAACGGCGCCACCGAACTCGCCATCGGACTGGCGATCGCGGCCCGTCCCACCCGGAAGGCCGGGGTCGCGGGGCTGGCCGTCTACGCCGGATGGCTGGCGAAGCGCGTCCTTTCCCGCCGATAGCCCGATAGGCCAGGGAGCGGGCCGCCTGCCGGCGTGGAGCGGCAGACGGCCCGCTCTCTCGTCGGTCAGATCCCGCTGGTCTGGCGGATCCAGCTACGACCCGCGGCGACGCTGCCATAGCTGGTGGTGCTGGACCGGTCGCTGGTCGAGCACACGCCTACCTGGACGCCGTCGTCGATCATCGGGCCGCCGGAGTCCCCGCCCGCGACCGCGCCGTTCGGGGTGTCGGCGTCGATCGCCGGGCCGCCGTAGTTGTCCTGGGCGTTCGTGTCGGAGATGCGGACCGTCGCCTGCTTGAGCACCTTCGACTGGTGGTCGCCTTCGTGGTCGGCCTGGGTCGCGCCCCAGCCGTACACGCGGGCGGAGTCGCCTTCCTGCGCGTCGGAAGTGCTGCCGGCGAGCCGCGCGAAGGTGTTTCCACCATTGGTGTTCAGCTTGATCAGGGCGAGGTCTCCGCCCGAGTACAGGTAGGTCGCCGAAGCCTTGGCGTGCACGCCACCGGAAGCGCTGTCGGAACCGACGTAGAGGTCGATGTCCTGCAGACGCTGCCCGTTGTTGTCGTACATGCAGTGCTTGGCGGTGAGCACCCAGCGCGCGCCGATCAGCGTGCTGGTGCAGAAGAAGGTGTAGCCGTTTGCGTGCCCGTTGAACCGGGCGATGTAGCCGGGATTCTGGGCGGTGCTGCCGCCGATGATCGACGGCGCGGCACCGGGCGAGACCGGTGCGGTCGGGGTGCTCGCCGCCGCGGGCGCCGCGACAAGGGTCGCGAGCGCGGCGCAGGTGCCGGCGAGAAGGGCGACGGCGCGGGCGGTCCGGCCGGTGGTTTCACGCATGGGGACTCCTCGGAAACGCAGGGGAGGGGGAACACTTCGAACGTATTCACGAGAGGTGCCCGGGGAAATCCGCGAGAAGATCCGAACCGGTCAACGGGAAGGAACAGTTCTTTCGGCGGATTGCGCTGCGCGAAACTGTCCGAAATAGACGAAAAAAACGGCACGCCTCGGTGGCCGAGGCGTGCCGTTTCGTGCGCTGTCGCTCAGACGCCGGTCTGCTGCTTGATCCAGCTCAGGTGCTGGGCGATGCCGGTGTAGAGGGTGCTGGTGGCGCATTCGCCGCCGTTGTCCCCGGGGCCGTGCGTCTCCCCGACGAGGGTCCAGCGTCCGGTGGTGCCGACGACCGCCGGCCCGCCGGAATCGCCGTGGCAGGCGGAATGCGTGCGATCGCCGGAGATGCAGACGTCACCGGCGCTGCCGCCGCCGGCGTAGCAAGAGCTGCTGGACAGCACCTTGAGGTCGATCTGCCGCAGCGTGGTCGGTGTGCTGCAGCTCGGCCAGCTGGTGCAGCCCCAGCCGAGCAGCCGTGCGGTGGTGTTCGGCGCCGGGTTGCTCGTGGCCATCGCGACCGGCGTGGAGCGGGCGGCCGTGGACAGGTGCATGAGGGTGAGGTCCGTGCCGGGTTTGGTGACGCGGCGGTCGATCCGGCCGACCTCGCCGCCGGAGTTCTTGTTCGTGGAGCCGATCCGGCCCTGCGACGCGCTGCCGCAGTGGTTGGCCGTCACGATCCACTGGGGCGCGACGAGGCTGCCGCCGCAGCCGTTGTTGAGCGAGACCATGAAGCTGTAGGTCTCCGTGGCGGTGCCGCCGCCGATGATCGAGGGCTGGACACCGGAGTCCGTTTGAGCGTTCGCGATTCCGGGCGTGGACACCGCGAGTGCCGCCGCCAGGATCCCGAGAGCGACTGAAGCCAGTTTTCGCATGGTTGCTCACAATCGGGCGGCCGAGCCGCCTGGTGGTCGTGGATGAGCGGGGATGATGGGGAATCCGGCAGAGGAGCTCGATGCCGGTCGATCCAAGATGTCCGACAACGGGAGAAGCGGAATACCTTCGTAGGTAGGGATACGAAAGTCGCGGATCGTTCCGCCCGCAGCCGGTACGTGGAACACCGGCTGCCTCGTACTTTCCTTCGGTTGAAGGATGTCGCGGCCGGAAGCCCGGAACGTTCACGGCTCCGGGCCGGGGTCTCGGACGGCCGGGAATCGGGCCGCCGGAATGGTTTCTCCGAATTGTCCGAAGTTGTCGAGGAATCCGGCCATCGTCATCCGGTTCGCACTCGGGGATTATGTGGGAAATCCGCGTCAACGGAACAGGACACTACTTTCTGCGGATTGCGCTCACGCCGAAAAGCCGTCCAAGATCACCGCTGAAGTCCGGCGGGCCACGACCCTGCCGTGGCTTGCCACACCGCAAGGGCGCGACCGGCGACGACCCGCCGTCCGCGGCTCCGGTTTCGACGCGATCGTCCTTCCGGGGAGAGAATCCGATGTCGCTGTTCGTCGTCACCCCAGGGGCCTCGGCCGAGGGGGAACTGGAGCGCGCGCTCGTCACAGGGCCTTTCAGCAAGGCGTTGTCGCGGGCCATCGACCGTAGCGGCTTGGGGCTGGGCAGGGTGAAGGAGCGGCTCGCCAAAGCGGGGGTGTCGGTCAGTACGACGACGCTGAGCTATTGGCGAACGGGGCGGACCCGGCCCGAGCGCCCCGAGTCGCTGCGGGCGGTCGGCTTGCTGGAAGACCTTCTCGGGCTCCCCGCGAGATCGTTGCTCGATCTGCTCCGCCGTCCGGAGGGCGACCGTCCCGCGATCCGCCGCCTGGTCGGCTGGGACCGGTTGTGGGATCCGCGGGAGCCGGTGCTTTCCGTGCTGCATTCGTTCGAGGCGGCGGACGAACCGTCGTTCGTGCTGCTGAGCCTGCACGAGTCGCTGCACATCGGGAGCGACCGGAAGCTGACCCGGTTGCGCGTGCGAGAGGTCGTCCGTGCCACCGAAGAGCCTGCCCAGGTCCGGGTCGTGGTCCTGCGGGGTTGCGCGCCGGGAAGCCCGCCGAGGCTGGTGGCGACCCGCTACTGCGTACCCGGCCGCACCGAGGTGTTCCCGGAGCAGGCGCTCATCGTCAGCGAACTGGTGTCGAACCGGATGCTCGCGCCCGGGGAGACCGCGATCTTCGAGTACGAATTCGAGTACACCGACGGTGTTCCCGACGATCGCCACGACCGGCGTTTCCGCCACTCCGTGCCCGAACATCTGCTGGAGATCCACTTCGACCCGGAGGCGATGCCGGAGAGTTGTCACTCCTACCGGCTGGATCACGTCTCCGGCCCGGAGCGCGACGTCACCGATGTGCCGCTCTCGACGCTCTCCCCGGCTGTCGCCTTCACCACGGCGGTGACGCCCGGGATCCAGGGGATGGCCTGGACCTGGCCTGCCGAGCCCGGCAGGCCAGACCGTGAGTCCACTATGGACGCGGGCTATTCCGCGTAGAGCTGATCCGTTCCCTGGGCGCTGTAGCCGAGGCTCCAGATGTAGCCGTCCGGATCCGCGAAGGAGCCGCCGTATCCGCCCCACGGCAGAGCGCCCGCGGGCTTGAGGACCGTGGCGCCGGCCTTCTCGGCTTCCGCGATGACCTCGTCGACCCGCGCCTCACTGCGGACGACGTAGGTGAGGACCAGCCCGCTGAAACCGCTGCCTTCCGGGCTCGTGCCCACCTGGTCGGCCAGGCCCTCGCGGCGGTAGAAGCCGACGGGCGACGCTCCGTCCGATTCGAAGAACACGGAGACGCCGTAGTTGTTCTTGATCTTCCAGCCCAGGCCCTCGGTGTAGAACTGCTTGGCCCGGTCCATGTCCTCGACGGCGAGGAGGATCGAGCTGACGTGCGCTTTCATTTCCTGTCTCCTTCGTGCTGTCACATCGGCGTGGCGTCGCCGGTCAATCCGAATGACAGGTCCGGACGAAGGAATGTGACAGATGGTCGAACAAGACTGGCTGACCGAGCGGTTCGCCGAGCACCACGATCGCCTGCGGGCGGTGGCCTACCGGATGCTCCGCTCCACCGGCGATGCCGAGGACGCGGTGCAGGAGGCGTGGCTGCGGGTCAGCCGCGCCGACACCGGGCAGGTGGAGAACCCGGGCGGCTGGCTGACCACCGTCGTCGCCCGCGTCTGCCTGAACATGCTCGAGGCACGCCAAGTCCGGCGTGAGGACCCGGCCGGTGCGCTGCCGCCCGAGCCGGTCGCGCCGCAGGCGGGCCCCGAGGACGACGCGTTGCTGGCCGACTCGGTCGGCGTGGCGCTGATGGTGGTGCTGGACACCCTGACTCCCCCCGAACGGCTCGCGTTCGTCCTGCACGACATCTTCGCCGTGTCGTTCGGTGAGATCGGCGAGATCATCGACCGCTCCCCGGCGGCGGCCCGTCAGCTCGCCAGCCGGGCCCGGCGGCGGGTGCAGGGAGCGGCCGCCACGTCCGACGCCGCACGATCGCCGAAGCGGGAGATCGTCGCCGCGTTCCTGGCCGCCTCCCGGGACGGGGATTTCGCCGCCCTGCTCTCGCTGCTCGAGGCGAACGCCGTGCTCGTCGCCGACCCGGCCGCCGTCCGGATGGGCGCGGCCGCCGAGGCCCGCGGCGCCGACGCGGTGGCGGCCGTCTTCGCCGGGCGCGCCCAGGCCGCCCGGCTCGCCCTGGTCGACGGCGTTCCGGCCGCGGTCTGGGCACACCGCGGCCGGCCGCAGGTCGTCTTCACGTTCACCGTCACCGACGGGAAGATCACCGGCATCGAGCTGCAAGCGGATCCGGACCTTCTCCGTGACCTCGACATGGTCTATCTCGGGGGTGAGTGACGCGTGGATCTCCGGCTCTCGTGCTGCGCTCTCGCCGTCCACGACCTCGACGAGGCGGTCGGCTTCTACCGTGACGTGCTCGGCTTCGAGGTCCTCGACGACGGTCAGGCGGTGAGTGTCAGCCCGCCGTCGCAGCCGGAACTGCGGATCATCCTCATCGAGGACCGCATGGCCAAGGAGCTGCCGGGGCACCTCGGCTTCGTAACCGACAACTGCGACGCCATCTTCGAACACATCGAAGCCTCAGGCGCCGAAGTGCTCCAGGAACCCATCGACAGGCCCTACGGCGTCCGCGACTGCGCGTTCTTCGACCTCTCCGGGAACATGCTGCGGTTCAGTCAGCTCCGCGGCGGGCGGCCCGAACCCGGAGGGTAAGGCTCACGTATTGACAATTCGTGATATTACGATTCAAGATCATCGTATGTCGACTTCGATGCGTGCGGTGGAGCTTGTCCGCTTCGGCGACGCGGACACCGCGTTCGCCATCCGCGAGCTGCCAAGACCCGCTCCCGGACCCGGCCAGGTGCTGGTGCGCGTGCTGGCCACGTCCGTGAACCCTCTCGACCTGCAGACCCGGCGCGGCGACTACCGCGACCAGGTGGTGCTGCCCGCGGTGATCGGCAACGACGTGTCCGGCGTGGTGGTCGAGACCGGCCCTGGGGCGGACGACTTCCAGCCGGGCGACGAGGTCTGGTACCTGGCGCCGATGTTCGCCGGGCAGGGAACCTACGCCGAGTTCCACGTGGTCGACCAGGCCTTGGTCGCCCGCAAGCCCGCACGGTTGTCGCACGTCGAGGCCGCCGGTCTCGCGCTCGTAGGGGTGACGGTGTGGGAGGCGCTGGTCGAACGCGCCGGGGTGCGATCCGGGGAACGGGTCTTGGTGCACGGCGGAGCGGGCGGGGTCGGCTCGGTCGCCATCCAGGTCGCCGCTGCGCTGGGAGCCGAGGTGGTGACCACCGCGCGGGCAAGGGATCACGAGTTCGTCACCGGACTGGGAGCCGACACCGCGATCGACTTCTCGGCAGGCGACTACGCACCGCAGGTCCGCGCGCTGGGCGGGGTGAACGTCGTGCTGGACACGGTGGGCGGTGACACTCTCGCCCGCAGCCCGGAAGTCCTCGCCGACCGAGGCCACGTGGTGTCCATTGTGGACATCCCCGAGCCGCAGAACCTGCTCGCCGCGTGGGGCGTGAACGCGACCTACCACTTTCTCTTCGTCAGCCCCGGCAGGGCGAAGCTCGAGGCGGTCGGCCGTCTGGTCGACCAGGGCGGACTCCAGCCGGTGATCGGCGCCGTGCTGCCGCTGGCCGACGTCGCACAGGCGCACGCGCTGCTGGAAGGTGGCTCTGGCCGTCCCCGCGGCAAGATCGCCATCGCTGTGCAGTCCTGGATGACGTCGACCAGTCCGCCGCGTTGCTAGCGTGGCCGCATGGGAATTCTGGACCGGATGCGCCGTGCCCGAACGCGATCGGCCGCGGCCGACACCACGAGTCCGTCGCCGTCGAGTCCGGCCGAACCGTCGATCGACGACCTGTATCTGACCCTGCGGGCTCCCGTCTTCCGTGACCCTCACAGCGGCGACCCAGCCCCGCTCGACCCGCACGGCGACCTCGTCAGGACCGCGGTGCTCGGGGGCGACACCGCGGCGGCTTGGCGGTTCCGGCCGGAACTCGATCTGTTCCAGCCGTGGCTGGTCTTCGAGGAACCGACCGGTGAAAACCATGTCGTCACGCCGGAACTGCTGGAGAAACTGGGCGTGGACCGGGAAACCGCGATCGAGCGGGCGCGGGTCACCACCGCCGGACTGCTCGGCGGAACCGGCGGGGCCGAGGTGATGATCGGTGACGGCGGCCCGGCGAAGAGCTTCGCCGTGCGGTCCGTGCGGAGTTCTCGCCGCACCGTTCCGCTCGTGGCCCCGGCCATGCTGGAGCCGTGGCGGAATCGGGTGCCGGGTGAGCTCGTCGTCCTGCCCGCCTGCGACGACGACATCATGATCATCGGTGCGGACGGCGAGTATCTCGAAATCATGGTGAGCAGCGCGATCGGCAGCTTCCGGAATTCGGGAAACCGGCGGCTGTCTCCCACGCCCTACGCGATCGTCGACGGCGCACTCAGCCCGTGGCGGCCGCCGGAGGATTCACCGGCGTACCCGACTGTGCGCGAAGCCGAGGTGATCCAGCGGGTCGTCGCCTACGCCGATTTCCTCGAGTACCTCCGTGAACACCTGCACGGTGTCGAAGCCGACGTCGCGGCGGCGCAGCGGGGCGAGAACGCGAAGACCTCGCTCCCGTTCAGCTACTGCTCCACGACCCTGGTCGGCCCGACCCAGTACCTTCCGTTCGTCGAGTACGTCGGGTTCGAAAACCTGGACCCCCAGCAGGACGGTTGGGCCTGGATCCCCTTCGACAGGCTCCGCGAGCTTCCCGGCGCGACGATGACGCCCGCCTGGCAGTACGGCCTGCCGGTCGTCCGCTTCGAGCCATCCGCGGACCCCGGCATCCGGCAGCAGATTTCGGCTGCGCTTCACGGGTACGCCGAAAATCCTTGGTGACGTCGCAGGTTCAGGAACGGGTGGTGCCGTCGACCGCGCTGACCGGCGTTCCGCCGCTCGTCACAGCCAGCACCGTGTCGCCGCAGCGGATGAGGTCGCCAGGGGAGAGCGGGACGGGTTCCCCGACGCGTTCGCCGTTGTGGAAGGTCCCGTTACGGGAACCGAGATCCGCCAGGACATGCCCGTCGGCGCCGACGGTGATCTCGGCATGGCTGCGGGATGCGGCACCGTCGTGGCGCAACGCGACATCGGCACCCGCGTCCCGGCCGATGACTAGACGTCCGGCCGCGGGCAACTCACGCAGCCGAGCCCGGCCCGCACCGTCCACCCAGGTCAACGTCGGACGCGACGGCGGCTCTCGTCCGGCGGGCGGGATACCAGTGAGGTGCCAAGATCAACAAGGTAGTGATGCCTCGACAGTGCAGCGGGTCGTCGCGGGCGCGGCTGGTAGCGGTCGGTAACTGAATCGGGGTGACACGTCGGCTGCACCCGGGCTGCACAGACGATCAAAGCCCACCAACGGCATCCGGAAATCCGGGCACCGGTTCGCCGCCACAGTCGGTGACCGACAGGATCGGTGTCGGTGGGCACCAAATGGCGCCGCTCATCAGCGTGGCGGGCACGGCGGCCGTTTCCAACGGGCTCACCGGGCTGTTCCGCAACGTGAAGGACAGCAGGTCTTGAAAGTACTGGCTCTGGGGCTGGTCCCGGTGGGGGTCGGTACCGGTTGCTCGCCGGCGACCTTCGAGGCCAAGGTCTTTCGCAGGCTTAGCCGGTCTGCCATGTCGATGACCGCGGGGATGCCGATCTTCCTCTCCAGGTCGACGAACGCGACGTTCGGTGAGGTGGCGAGTGTTCGCTCGAGTGTGATGGGGTTGGGTTGGTCTGCCGCGGTGAAGATCCTGTAGGCCGATCCCGCACCGAACTCGCTCTCCGGCTCGGCGATGATGTTCGTGGTGGGCAGCCGACGAGAGAGCCACCCGTCGAACACCTCGACCAAGCCTGGCTCGGCATCGGTCATGCCGTCATTCGACGAGCTGCCGATGAGCGGGGCTGTGAGCATCCGCTCATCGGCAGCGCGTCGATGGCCAGGCGGCTCGACGGCTAATGTGCGGTGAGCCGTTCCCCGATGCGGGTCACCTCCGCGACCAGGGTTTCGACGTCGGCTTTGGTGGTGCGGTGGCCGCAGACCGACGCGCGCAGTGTCAGCGTTCCGTGCACTCGTACGGTGGCGAGGAACGTCTTGCCGCCGTCCTGCAGTTCGCGGGCGATCCGGGTGGTGAGTACGTCGAGGTCACCGTCGAAACTCGATGGCGAGTAGCGGAAGCAGGTGATCGCCCACGGGCCGTCGGTGATGAGTTCGAGGTCCGGTCGCTCGCGGATCAGTTCGCGCAGCAGCCGGGCGTGGCTCAGGTAATGTTCGAGCAGGTCGCGGACTCCGTCGCGGCCGAGTTGATGCAGGATTGCCCACACACTCAGCGCCCGGCCACCGGGCCGGGTGAGTTCCAGGGTTGATTCCGAGAGCCACGGCCATTCGTCGTTGCCGTCCAAATAGGACGCCCGGGTGGAGAACGCCGCCCGCAGTCTGCCCGCGTCGGTGACCAGCGCCGCGCCGCAGGCGATGGGGACGTTGAGAACTTTGTGTGGATCCACGGTCAGCGAGTCGAGCTCGGCGACACCCTCGTAGTGGGGCGCCAGGTCGGGGTGGGCGCTGCCCAGGCCGCCGTAAGCACCGTCGCCGTGGTGCCACAGACCGTGTTCGCGGCAAACCCGGGTGATCTCCGGCAACGGGTCGATCGCGCCGGTGCCGACCGTGCCGAGGTTGGACACGACGCAGAACGGCAGCAGCCCGGCGACGAGATCCGCTTCGACCGCCGCCCGCAACCGGCCGGGGTCCATCCGCAGATCCGCGGTCACCGGGACGTGGCGGATACGTGACGGCGGCAAACCTATGGTGCGTGCTGCCTTGGTGACGCTCATGTGGGTTTCGGTGGACTGGTAGCACACCAGACGTGCATGGATGTCGTCATGGGCGACACCGTCGGTGGCGTCCCGGGAGGCCAGGAACCAGGTGCGGGCGGCGGCCAGGCAGAGCAGGTTGGCCATCGACCCGCCGCTGGTGAGTACCCCTCCGGTGCCCTGCGGAAGGCCCGCCAGGTCCGCCAGCGCGCGCACCGCCCCGCGTTCCAGGTCCACCAACGCGTTCTCGCCGTAGCCGCAGCTGGCGTTCAGGGTGGCGCCGACGAGATGGGCGAGAATGCCGATCGGCGCGGGCGGGGTCGTGATCCACGCGAAGAACGCGGGATGCCCATTGCCTCCAGGGTAGGGGGCGACATCGGTCTTGATGAAGTCGAGGAACTCAGGCAGCGCCTGCCCGCCGTCGCGCAGCGGAGAAGCCGAAAGGCGACGGCGGTGCTGGTCCGGCAACGGGCGGGTCACCGGCGACTCGGGCATCGCTTCGAGGTAGTCGGCGACCCAGTGTGCCGTACGGACGAGTTCTCGCCGGAAGTCGTCCGGCTCTACCGCCAGGGGACCTTCGATCGAATGTTGCGATCTGTGCATAGCTGATCACCTTAGCGTTACTGTTCGGGGTGTGATCCTCGGCCGGACAGCAGGCGCCTGCCGCGTTTCCGCAGACGGCTGGCTCGGGGACAGGCGCGGACTGGGAAACGCGCATGAGCGCGCTTTCCAGCTCCACATCGGCCGAGTGCTCCACGGTGAGGCCGGGATCCGCGGTGTGCTGTTCGGGTCGGCGGTGGCCTCTCCGAGATGACCGGCCAGCGGGATCCGGCCATCGAGCTGAGTGGCGGCCAACCGGACGAGCTTGGCCGTTTTCGACCGTCGCGTCCGGCGTGGTGCCCGTTCCTGAAACGCGGCTGGTTGCGAAGCGTCACAATAGAAGCTAGCGGCCGCAGAAACGGTCGGGAAGTCACCCAATGGGGCGCCGCGACTAAATTCTCGTCCCGCAATGCTCAGGTCAAGCCCTCGCGCGCCGGCGAGATTTCAAAACTGGCAGCAACGGATTCAAACGACTTGCTCACTCGTTCCCGCCGGGGGCCCGGAAACCGGGTGACCACTATCCCGTCGACAGTGACGATTCGTCGATCCACGCTACTCCTTCCGGGTGCGCCCGGTAATTGCGGAGCAGTCCGAACAACGGCCGGGCTGCTGGAGCAATGGGCCGGTAGCGAGATTTCCTCTCTTTGATTCCGCGTCTGCTCACCTGGCCCCTTGGTGCGGGGTGTCGCCCCATGACGTGGCCCCGAATGGCGTAGTGGCATCGCGATTGTGATTCGGGCGACCTGATCGAGTGAATACGGTTGATGCCTGCGGTAGTCGACGATAATTATTAAATAGTCCACCTATTCGGCGCCCCCGCGATCCAAGGGGGCGACTCAGGTAAGTGCACTGCCGCTATTGCCCTGAATGGAAACACTGTGGTCCACGGCGGCGGTGCGACAAGAGGCCGACAATGCCGGTGACGATATCGCGAGAACCGGCCGGGAGGTCGGACAGTGACAGCGCAGGCAGGGCGGGGAGAATCAGTGACGGACTCGGATGCCAAGACCGAACAGCAGGACGAGAACGAAGCCATGCTCTTGGTCGCGGGGGTGGCGGACATGGCGCTCAGTGGCGTCGGATCAGCCCTGACGGGATTGCAAAGCCTGCTCAAGCGGTCGGATACGGCCGACCTGGCCCACGAGGGCCACCAGCAGATCAAGGCCCGGGGACGTCTGGCGCTCGCGCGCTATGCGGCGGTGGCCCCCTCGCACCTGGAGCTGCTGGCCCGGCGAATCGCAGCTCAGCGTGAGCCCCACCTTGACTGACGAGGACGAACACATCGCGCTGCAGATACGTGTGGACAGTGCGCTGGAGGAGTTCGTTCGGCGCCAGACCCAGCTCCTGACCGCCATCCATGCGGATCTTCAACCGGTGGCGCGACAGTTGGAGATCATCGTCGCCGGGGGCAAACGTCTCCGTGCGGCCTTCTGTTACTGGGGGTGGCGGGCTGCGGGGCAGCCCGACAGTGATGCGCTGGTCAAGGCTGCCGCGGCCATGGAACTGGTGCATGCCGCCGCGGTCGTGCACGACGATCTCATCGACGACAGTGCGCTGCGCCACGGAAAGCCCAGTGCTCACATCGCCTTGCGCGCGGCGATCTCTGAGCGATCATGTGCCCGTGCCGGTGGCCGGGCGCTGGCCCTGCTGTGTGGTGACCTGCTCATGTCCTGGGCGGGACAGCTGTTCACCTCCTGCGGGCTACCCACGGCCTACTTGTCCCGGGCCCACACACTGTGGTCGGTACTGGCCCGGGAGCTGGTCGCCGGCGAATGCCTCGAAGTCCTGCGTACCGGTAGCGAACCCGACGCCACCGGATCACTGCAGGTCATTCGCTACAAAACCGCGAAGTACACGGTCGAGCACCCACTGCATATCGGTGGAGCCCTCGCGGGAGCACCACGTCGGCTCATGCGGACATTCTCCGCCTATGCGCTGCCCCTTGGCGAAGCATTCCAGTTACGTGACGACCTGCTCGGGGTGTTCGGCGATTCCCGGTGCACAGGCAAATCCACCAGTGACGACATCGTGGGTAACCGGCCCACCGCGTTGCTGGCCGAGACCTGGGCGGCGGCCACCACTGCCGAGCGCAGCGAACTGCGCGGCTTGCTGGGACGACCAGGCCTGGCCGAGAGCGGACTACGGCGAGTACGGGAGATCATGCGGCGCACCGGTGCACCGGTGCGTGTCGAAGACATGATCACCCAACGCGGCCGGGCCGCGGAGTCGGCGCTCACCCTCGCCAACCTGCCGCATGGTGCGACTCGCGCCCTGACACATCTGGCAACGATCGCCCTCGCCCGAGAACACTGACCAGCTGAGAGGATCTCGTGACCTACACGGAAAAATCCATGGACGCACTGAGACTGGTCGGCGACGAACTGGCCGACGCGACTGTGAAGACCATGTTCGAGAACGGGGAGATCGGCAAGTTCAACACCCTCATGCGGCAGGTATCCGCAGTCGGGCAGGACTTGCCCGAGGGCCTGCCCGAGGTGGCGCGGGAGTACCTGCACGCCACCAGCACGCCACCTGACTGGGTCGACTGGGGTGAGATGGAGAAAGCGCGATTGTTCTTCATCGACAACAACGTGCACATCTCCACCGCGTTGTCGTTCGCGTCCATGCCGGCTTGCTACGCGATCCCGCACGTGGCCAAACTGCTCAGTGCCACCCATTCCTTGGACTATCCCTCGCGGCGCATGGCCGAGACGGGTCAGTTCACCGTATTTCTCATGCAGCCCGATGCGTTCGAGGCGGGGAGCCGATTCATTCCGGCAGCGCAGAAAGTGCGGTTGCTGCACGCCTCCATCCGCCACCATCTCCGCCAAGAAGATCGGTGGAATATGGCAGAACTGGGCGTCCCCATCTGTCAGGAGGACATGATCGGGGGGCAGATGATGTTCTCGATCCAGGTCCTCGACGCTCTGCACCGGCTTGGCATTCACATGTCGACCGACGGCGCGGAAGCCTATTACTACGCCTGGCGTGTGGTGGCCGCGATGCTGGGTGTCAGCACCGACCACGCACCCGTTGACCTCGACAGCGCCCGGGAATTCTCCGATCTGTACATGACCCGGCACATGGGCCCTTCCCCGGAGGGTGCACGCTTGACCGCTCAGCTCATCGAACTCTACGAAGAGGTCGTCCCCGGAACCCTGTTGGACCCGCTGGTGGCGGCTCTGGTCCGATACCTCATCGGGGATACCTGCGCGGACTGGCTTCAGGTGCCCCGCACCGCGTGGGACTCGGCGGTCAAGGTCGCTCCCGCGGTCTTGGGGCTGCTGGACACGATCGAGGACCGCTCACCTCTGGGCGCGTGGGCTTTGGATCGACTCGGTGGCCTGACCACCCGATTCGAACTCAGCTCCCTGACTCGTGGCCGGGTCATGCAGTACGCCATTCCCGAACATCTCAAGAACCAGTACGACGTCTCCTCCTCTCGGGCCGCACGCTGGAGCCCGCCACCGATGACGGGGTCGCTGCCGTGAGGATGCGGGCATCGTCCTTGCCGGCGGTCCAGACCGCGGGCTCGGCATTTCGCGCGCCGGTTACATTCCATTGGCCTATGGACCATTCGGCCTTGAACCTGGTTGCCAGTTCCAGCAGGGTGAGCGAACCGGGCCGGTTGCCCTCTCGAGTGCCGGGAACTGCTCGTATCGCGCGAGTCTGTGGCCTGTCGAACATCGGTGCCGCCGAGCGGCGCTACGCGGTTATGACGCCCTCGTCGTGCCCAACGATCAGCAGCGCGTGCGGATCGGTCGCCAGACTTCGAGCGACGATCAGTCAAGAACGATCGCTCCTCGGAAGTCGAACGTATAGGAGACGGCAAGGGCGGGCGATCTCGAGGAATATCGCGAATCTGAGACTGATCTCGGTGGTTCCCTTATAAGACGAACTGAGATTCTCGTCATCGGCAGGTTCGTCTCGTCGCCGGGTGTCGTCCTCAACCGTGTCGAGGGACAGGGGGATCGCCATGGGTGTGGGTGATTCCAGTCGCCCGGAGGTGCGGAGCGCTCGCGATGACCTGCTCGACGGGGTCGTGTCGTCGAGCAGGCTACGGCTATCGAAGAGGCGCGTGATTGGTCCAGACCTCGGGCCTGCCTCGGGCGGAGGTGAAGCCGGTGGTCAAGCTTGTGCGGCGAGTACTAAGAGTTCCGGGGTGGCGTCGAAGAGGTAGGCGACGATGGCCGCGCTCGGGGACTGCGGTGTCAGGGTGAGCCGCATCCGCACTTCGCCGCTGATGCGCTCGTCTTCGCCGAACGGCGGGCAACTCCAGGTCGCGGCGTTCTCCCTGGAGATGGCGCGGGTGCTGTAGCGGCAGAACTGGGCGAGGCGTTCGCCGATTCCTCGCTTTACCAACGTATCCGCGATCTCGGCCGAGGTCTCGTCGATCCTGAGGGTGTGGCTTCACGGTGATCCGGTGCCTTGGTTGCCGAGACTGCCGTCGGAACGGGGGCCGGGTTCGTGAAGGGTGAACCGCACGGGCGCGTCGGTGAACTCGTCCCAGGTGCGGAAGCGGTGCGCGTCGGCGTAGGGATAGGGCATCGTCTCGACGACGACGGATTCGGTCTCCGCCGCACCTTCGCCCCTCAGGTGAAGATCGGACCAATTCATGGCCGCGGCCGTCGGCCTGCTGTGCTCACCTGCCAGCCCTATACCCTCGGCGTTGCCGTGGTCGCCGACCCGGCCGATGAGCTTCTTCGACGTGATCGACAACTTGGTGCAGAGTTCCACCACGGAATTGTTGGAGAAGATCGTCTCATGCCAATATGCGCAGAGCCGGATCGCCAGGTTCGGACGATTCAATTCGTCGAGGAACTCGGCCTGTATCGGTGAGCGCTTGTTTGCGAACGCACGCAACCCGGCGATATCGACGTTGTCCACGATGTTCTGGAAGACCTGTTCGGTTTCGGGGTTGAGCCTGCTCACTCCCGGCACCGGATCAGGTTGGGGACCGGGTGGAAAGGAAGGGGGAGACGGTGGGCTCGGCCAAGTCTGAAGGAAGCCCCGAAGCGCGTGAAAGGCCTTTATGCGCCTGGTCTCGTTCTCGTAGAGGGAGGTCGACAAGTCTCCCCATGCGCTCATGGCGACGACGGCCTTCACTCGCTTGTCCTTGGCGGCGATCAGAAGACTGCAGTCCGAGGTGGTCGCCGCCGGCCCGCGAGGCGGTTGGTTAAGCCCAGCGGGTTGACCATAGGATACGTCGCCGGTCAATCGGTTCGATGATCGCCGGGCCGGCGGTCGACACGGTGTGGCGGTATCGGCCAGGTGGTGCGCGGCGGTACGGTCGTGGAGTGTCGGCGTTCGCCGGCACCTCGGGTTCTGCGCTTGTCGGCCCGGCCCCAGCCGACACGTCGAGCGGTGACGGGACGTGAATTCGTGTCAGGCATTCCGGCTCAGTTCGCAGGCGATGCCGCGGCAGGTCGTGACCCTGGCACGGGAGCTGGCCGGGGCTCGGTATGCGGCTCTCGGGTGTTCGGTGAGCACGGTCTCCCCAACGAGTTCTTCCACGCCTCCGCTTGTACCCGGTCGAACTAGCCGCGTATCCCCAGGCTGAAGGTGATCTGGCCCTCATTCAGGCTAGACGGCCTCGTGAGCGAGAGATCTCTACTCTAACGTGAGGTGAGAGTTGCTGAAGGCGGTAGCGATTCTGCCCGCCGCTTCGCTGGGGGCGCTGACATCCCCGCCTTCGAACTTCGGGTCGGGGAGTGTTACTTGCGTGCAGTGCCGGCCGCTGTGACTGTTCCGGGTTAGCCCGCCCATGCTGGGCGATGCCAGGAAAGGCTGACAAGCGCCTTTCGCCCTCACCAAGTCTTTCAAGCACGCCGTGGAGGCGTGAGGTCGTTAGCGCCCCGCGTGGGCGCCCGAGAAGACAGGTTGCCTGCCTGTGCCGAATCTTGTGTCCCGGACGTCGTCGCGTCTGCGTGTTTCGAGGCCTTCATGGTTGTCGCCGAAGGTGGCCCGTACGGAGATCCTTGCCGGCCTGGTGGTCGCGCTGGCGCTGATCCCGGAGGCGATCTCGTTCTCCGTCATCGCGGGCGTCGACCCGAGCGTCGGGCTGTTCGCCTCGTTCACCATGGCGGTGGTGATCTCGATCGTCGGCGGACGACCGGCGATGATCTCCGCCGCGACCGGTGCCATCGCACTCGTCGTCGCGCCGCTGGCCCGGGAACACGGTCTCGGCTACCTGGTCGCCACGGTCATCCTGGGCGGGCTGTTCCAGATCGTGCTCGGTTCGCTGGGCGTGGCCAAGCTGATGAGGTTTGTCCCGCGCAGCGTCATGGTCGGGTTCGTCAATGCCTTGGCCATCCTGATCTTCCTGGCGCAGGTGCCGGAGCTGATCGACGTACCGTGGCCGGTGTATCCGTTGTTCGCCGCCGGGCTTGTGGTGATGGTGCTGTTTCCCAAACTCACCAAAGCGGTCCCCGCGCCACTGGTGTCCATTGTGGCCTTGACGGCGCTGACGATCGCCGCGGGGATCGCGATCCCGACGGTCGGTGACAAGGGCACGCTGCCCTCCTCGCTGCCGGTCCCGGGCGTGCCGGACGTGCCGTTCACCTTCGCCACCCTCGGCCTGCTCGCGCCCTACGCGCTCGCGTTCGCGCTCGTCGGGCTGATGGAATCGCTGATGACCGCGAAGCTCGTCGACGACATCACCGACACCCGTTCCAACAAGACCCGTGAGGCGATCGGCCAAGGAATCGCGAACGTCGTCACCGGGATCTTCGGCGGCATGGGCGGCTGCGCCATGATCGGCCAGACCATGATCAACGTTAAGACCTCGGGCGCCCGGACCCGGCTCTCGACCTTCCTGGCCGGCACCTTCCTGATGATCCTGTGCATCGTGTTCGGCCCGCTCGTCTCGCAGATCCCGATGGCCGCCCTGGTGGCCGTCATGGTCCTGGTCGCGTTCGGCACCTTCGACTGGCACAGCATCGCCCCGGGCACCCTGAAGCGGTTGCCCGCGGGCGAGATCATCGTCATGGTCGTCACCGTGGGCGTCGTGGTGGCCACCGACAACCTCGCCATCGGCGTCGTGGTCGGTTCGATCGTCGCGATGGTGATCTTCGCGCGCCGGGTCGCGCACCTGGTCGAGGTCACCGCCGTCCTCGATCCGGACGGCACGCAGGTCGTGTACGCGGTCACCGGCGAGTTGTTCTTCGCCTCCAGCAACGATCTGGTCTACCAGTTCGACTACGCCAACGACCCTGACAAGGTCGTCATCGACCTCGCCGGCGCCCACATCTGGGACGCCTCCACCGTCGCCGCCCTCGACGCGATCACCGCCAAGTACGAGTCGCGGGGCAAGACCGTCGAGATCGCCGGGCTGAACAAGCACAGTGCCCGCATGCACGGAAAGCTCTCCGGCGAACTCGTCGGCGGTCACTGACCCTCCAGAGGCCAGGTGGCGGGCCGTGCCGGCTCGCCACCACTTCATCGGAAGGCATCGTCGCGATCGACGCGAACACCGTCCTCGTCCTGCGTCAGCACATCGCGTGCCAGGACGCGGACAAGGCTCGACTCGGCGGCGATTGGGTCGACAGCGGGTTGCTGTTCACGCAGCCTGACGGGAGCCCTCTGCATCCGGCCGATGTCACCGAGCGGTTCTACGAGATCGTCCGCCAAGCCGGGCTGCCGCCCATCCGCCTGCACGACCTCCGCCACGCTCGCCCTCGCCGCCATGAAAGTCGTACAGGCCATGCTCCGGCACTCCTCGATCACCGTGACCATGGACACCTACACCACGGTCCTGCCCGAGATCGCCCTCGCAGCGGCCGAGGCGACGGCCAGCCTCATCCCCAGGAACCCCGCCCGACAGCTCGGGCTCGTCTCGGGCGCGGATCAGACCACAATGGACAGTAAGGAAGTGGAAGAAATGCGTCCACATAGCACAAAACCCCACGTCATCGAAACCGAAAACGTGGGGCCTGAATGTGCGCCATCAGGGACTCGAACCCCGAACCCGCTGGTTAAGAGCCAGCTGCTCTGCCAATTGAGCTAATGGCGCCTGCTTGTTCCGCCGCTTTGGTGTTCCCTCGGCGACGTGGAAAACATTAACACGGGGTTGCCGGGGCCCGTTTCAGGGGGGTCCCCTAGCGACGGGCCGGCACGTATTCGGCCATCCGGCCGCAGGCGTTGCGGCCGGTCAGGCAGACTATAGCCAGACGTTGGGGTTGGTACCAGGCGAAACGGGCGGTGTGCATGAGGGTCTGGGGAGCGACGGGGCGGTCGCGGGTGGCGTTGGTGGCTTTGGTGGCCGGGTTCACACTGGCCGCGTGCACGAGTACACCGTCGGGTGAAGCGCCGTCGCAGGGCGGCGCTCCCGGTGGTTCGCAGCAGAGCGGTGAGCCCGCTCCTGCGCCGAAGCCCGCCGCGATGACGCTGACCCCGGCGCAGGGTGCGGCGGACGTGGCGCCCGGCGAGCCGGTCACGGTCGCCGTCGCCGACGGCAAGGTGGGCGAGGTCAAGCTGACCGGCGCCGACGGCAAGGTCGTCGCGGGCAAGCCGAAGGAGGACGGTTCGGGCTGGGAGTCGGCGGAGCCGCTCGGTTACAGCAAGACCTACACGGTCACCGCGGCCGCGACCGGGACCGACGGCAAGCCGGTCACCGCGACCTCGACGTTCTCCACGTCCAAACCGGGCAAGCAGATCGGTGTCTCGATCAACCTGGTCGAAGGCGAGACGGTCGGCGTCGGGCTGCCGCTGATCTTCAGCTTCTCCGGCAACGTGCCGGACAAGGCGGCGACCGAGAAGGCGCTCAAGATCGTCACCGAGCCGCAGGCCGAGGGCGCGTTCCACTGGTTCGGCGAGAAGACCGTGATGTGGCGGCCCAAGGAGTACTTCAAGCCGGGCACGAAGATCTCGGTCAACGCGGCCATCTACGGCAAGAACCTCGGGAACAACACCTTCGGCCGTGAGGACAAGCCGGCCAAGGTGGTCGTCGGCGACAAACTGGTCGCGACCGCGGACGGCGGCACGCACCAGATGAAGGTCGTGGTGAACGACCAAGAGGTCAAGCAGATGCCGATCTCGATGGGCAAGCCGTCGAGCAGCACCCCTGCCGGGACCTACACGGTGATGAGCGAGCACACCGGGTACACGATGGACTCGGGCACCTACGGTGTCCCGTCGGACAGCAAGGCCGGCTACCGGACGTTCGTGAAGTACGCGGTGCGGATGTCGAACAGCGGCATCTTCTACCACTCGGCGCCGTGGTCGGTCGGTTCGCAGGGCAAGCGGAACGTGAGCCACGGCTGCATCAACCTGTCGACCGAGAACGCGAAGTGGCTGATGGACACTTCGAAGAAGGGTGACATCATCACGGTCGCCAACTCGGGCCCGCAGGTGCTGGAGCCGACCGACGGCTGGTCGGTGTGGCAGATGTCCTGGGACGACTGGAAGACCGGCGGCGACCGGAACTGACGCGAGGCCATGAGGGGTCCTCATAGGACGGAATTCGTCCTATGAGGACCCCTCATGGCGTTCCGGGGCGAGGGGTCCCGTTGAAGTACTCCCACTGCGTCTCGCCGCTGGTCTTGTAGCGGCACTTCTGGGACTGGGCCTTCGCTGGTTTGGGCGGGCTCACCGTCGGTGGCACCGAAGTGGACGGTGTCGCCGTCATCGCCGGTGGCGGTACGTGGTTCGGCCACCGACGGCACCGAACGGATGGGGGTCCGGGGGCGCAGCCCTCCGGCGGGGGTTTGGGGGCTCGGCCCCCAAAAAAAGGCGAAACCCCAGCCTGTGGGAAGAGGCTCGTGAGAGCCCCGAACAGACTGGGGTGATGGGGTGAGCGACGGGTTTCGAACCCGTTCTCTACCCGAATGGGGGAACACTCGGGGGTAGAACTGCCTGGTCAGTGACGTTCAGGAACATTCAGCGACGTTCAGGGGACAACAGCGTGTCCCCGTCGGGGACGCGGGAACTGAGCCGGAAAGCCAACTCGACCCTGACATGACGAGGCCCCCGGCACTCTGCCGGGGGCCTTCATCGTCACCACCAGAAACAGGCTGACGTAGCGACCAAAGGTCCAGGGCCGCGTCCCAACTCAGCGATGCGCTGCCGTGATCTCGGCGGCAACCTTCAGGACCTGATCGACCCGATGCCGCCACTGGCGCCGTTGCTCCCCCACGATGAAACACGTACTCGCCGCCACCGCGTGAACGACCACGAACGTCGCCGGGATCTCGCGCACGAACACGATCGCCGCGTGCGGGATGACGGCCACGGCGAGCAGGACACCTGCCAGCAACAGAACCCTGTGCGGTCTGATCGGCGTTCTCAGCAAGGTCATTTCTATCTCCTCCCGCCGGGGGGTTAGCCCGTCTGTCCTAGCACCTTCGCACGATCTGCGAAGCGTGTTAGCGCCGAACGAACTATCGAACCCGGGTGGAGTAACACATGGCCCGGATGTGTCACGAGGGGTTCCGGATCGACTCCGGATTAACTACCCTGCCGCATCGTTTCGTCCGAGTTCCGTCGAAGCTCGGTCGCCTTGCGGAGATAGTCCGCAGCAGCGTCGGGTCCCTGCACCTCGTTGATCTCCACGACCCGCTCGGCGAGTTGAACGTCGGTGAGCGCGAGGATCCGTCGTCGCGCAGCCGACGCCTCTACTTCGTTGTCGATCGGCGCGAGGATCCGTTCGATCTCACCCGCCGGCCACGACAGCGCGGTTTCGATCTTCGAGTAGTTCCTGTCCTGAAGGACGCGAGTCCCGTCTTCGAGGCTCGCCCAGGTGTTGCGGTCGACGCCGGCGGCCTTGGCGGCGGCTCGGACGCTGATCTGCAGTTGAACGCGGCGCTCTTTTACGCGGCGCGCCAGGCGTTGCTGGGGCGTCTCGTCGGTGCTCATGTTCTCTGCCTCTCCCCTGTGGTCGGACGTGCTGAATCTAGCTGAATTTGCCACTGACTTGCATACCGGTTCCACAAGTTGGCACATATGGACGAACATGGTTGCGGAAAGTGATTGCCTGAAACGGTTGCTGAATATGGCTTAACATTGCTAAGTTGATCGCATGGCAAACGAACCCCCCGGAGTCGCCGTCGCAGGCGGTGAACTGCGCAGACTCCGCAAGCTCAGCGGCGACAACCTCGAAGCCTTCGCGGACAAGGTCGGGGTCTCTCTCCAGTACGTCAGTCAGATCGAGCTTGGCGCACGGCAGTACGTCAGTCCCCGCGTCTTCGTCTCCATCTGCGACACCCTCGGCATCGATCCCGCTCAGCGGGACCGTCTCGTTCGGAAGGCGGCGGCATGAGCGAACTCACCACCTACTCCGTCGAGGACGTCGTCCGCATGTTCGGCGCCCGGTCCGACAGTTGGCTGCGGAACGGCATCAAAACGGGACGCTTCTCCTGCCTCCGGGTCGGCCGAGAAACCCGCTTCACGGAGGAGCACGTCCAGGCGATCGCCGCGGCGCTGGAGTACAAGGCGACCCCGAGTCCGGCCCCGGCAGTGGACGCGACGGTGTTCGGCGCGACTCCTCGCTCCGTCGCCAGGCACCGCAACCGCAAGGCGTCCTGACCTGCCGGTGGGCCGGGTCTCCCCCTTGCTTGCCCGGTCCACCGGCTTCCCATCTACTTCCCGAGAGGAACTGTCATGGACCAGTCGACCAGCGAGCTGATCGCCGCGGCGGTGTTCGCGGTCCTGTTCTTCGGTGCGTTGTTCGTTCTCGGCGTGCTGGTGCGTGCCTGATGGCGTCGGACCTGATTGCCAACGACGACCCAGTGAAGGTCGAACGTGCGCGGTCTCTGCTGCGGTCGGCGGCGAAGGCGGTTGATGCATTCGAGGAGGCGATCCGCGAACTGGTCGCGATGCGCGCGTGGGTTGTGCTCGGCTACAAGGACCTCTGTGTCATGTGGGAGGCGGAGAACGGGTTCAAGTGCCCGACCTATGCCAAGGTGCTCGCCGTTGAAACGCTGGCGGCCGAGGGAATGAACACGCGTACGGGACATGCGGTTCGTGTTCATGGGCCCGACGGTCATACGGCGGCGCACGTTGCCGATCTCGTCGGCTTGCCCAAGGCGAAGAGCAACGGGCCGACAGGATCGTCTCGTCACGTCATTGCGATCAGACGACAACTGGACGCGGGGGTACCGGCGAAGGACGTGGGGCTCAGCCCGCACACGGCTGCCGCCAACCTGCACAAATTCGCCAAGTCGCGCCCGAAACCGCGCAGGATTGGCAAGGCGCCCGACGAGTTCGTCAACGAAGGCTTCGCCATTCCGCGCCGTGATGCTGACGCGGTTGCCGAGGTGGCCCGCGAGGCCGACGTGCCGAAGGCGGCGATCTACCGCCAGGCCGTCGCCGAGTACCTCCAGCGCCACAACGTCAGCACGCACTTCGGGCACGCCCCGAACGGTGCCACCCCGGAAGTGGGTGCGTCGCGATGAGCGAGCTGATCCCGTTCGACTTCGACGGGCTCGACCAGTCGGTGTTCGTCGCGCATCCCGAGCACGGGCCATGTGCTCACTCCGAGAAGTTCATCAGGTGGGCCGGATGGAAGCGGCCGAGCGACGTTCGACGTGACCACCTCCTGCCGGGGATGGAGGTCGAAATTTCGATTCTCACCCAGAGTGGCGGGAAGCCGACGCGCCGCAAGGTGAAGCACCTGACGAAGCGCGGCATCCGTCGGCTGCTGATGCGGTCAAACCACCCGCGTGCAGAGCAGTACTCCGAACTCGTGCTCGACATGCTCGACGAGCTCGACCGCGTGGGAATGGTCGTCGACGAGAAGCGGATCACCGACGAACAGATCGAGGTCGGGCAGCGCCGCCTGAGTGCTCTTCAGGTCAAGCGCCTTCAGGAACGGCAGGACTACAAGAACATCCTGCGCACCTTGAAGCTTGGTGGGGCTACCTCTGAGGGCTACCGGCACGTTCAGGACACCCTCTATCTGACGCTGTTCGGACAGACGGCGCGCCAGATTCGCACTGCGGCTCGTGAACTCCGGACTTGGGAAGGGAAGCGCGGGCCCACCAAATCTGACCGTGGTGTCGCGAAGAACTACCTCACCGAGCGCGAGCTCAAGCTGCTGGACAACACGGTCCTGGCTGTCTTCGCGCAGATCGACTTGCACTACCCGAATGGCGCGACCGTCGCGGAAATGGTCGCCGCGGTCGGAGCTGCCTCGAAGCTCACGCTTCCTCGCACTGCCTGAGAAATGAAAGCGCCCGTCCCGTGCGCGAACACGAGACGGGCTGATCACGAGAGATCAACCTGAAGGGATCAACTCTCATGACCGAGACAGATCGTAACCGACCGGAGTCGCTGTCGGCGCGTGTGCGTCGCGGGGTGGCCCTGTTGGACGAGAAGGTGCCGGGCTGGCACCAGCGGGTCGGCCCGGACCTGAACATGGGCTATCCCCACACGGATGTGCTGGGGAAGGTGTTCGGCAGCTTCTACCGCGGTCGTTTGGAGCTGGGCCTGTCCAGCGGTGATTCCCGTGCTCTCGGTTTCGAGGGTGACGAGGAGGTGCCGTGGCGTTCGTGGGCGTCGGTGGTCCGTGGCGACGAGACGTTGACCCGCTTGTGGCGGTTCGTGGTCCGTCAGCGTCAGGCGGCGGCGTTGCGCAACCTCAACGCTGACAGTGACTACGACCGGGCGCTTTTCGCGGATCATCTGGTTCGGGTGTCGGTGGACGAGTTGCCGGTGGGTGCGCGATGAAAGACACCGTGGGCAGGCTCCGCGAGTGGGCCAACACCCAGGATGCACCTGAGCGGGCAGCGTACGAGCTGCTCGCCGACCAGGGCCACTGGCTCTGCCACGAAGGCTTCCTGAAGCACTGCGTGCGCGAGGACTTCGGCACGTTGTGGATCGACTGGTCCGCCGTCGCCGAAGGGCTGGAGACGTCGTCGTTTCTTTGGGGTTCGAGCGGGGAAATGGCGGTCCTCCGGTTCGCGTTGTCGCTCGCCCGTGACCAGCTCGGCCTGTCCAGTTTGGATACCGGCAACCGTCTCCTTGTTGTCCGCGCTCTCGGCTACGCGTTGGGGGTTCAGCGATGACTGCCGCGATCGAGTTCGTCGAGGGTGACGTGGTGGCCGGTACCCGTATCCCGACCCGCGAAGAGACGCACGGGAAGTTCGTGCGCCGATTCGGTCACACGGGTGCGGTGATCGAAACCCCCGAGGGGACGCGGGTTATCGCGAGGGCCCGCCGATACAGCGCTGGGGATGAGTGGCTATCGGGTGAGCGTCCTCCGGTGTTCGCAGGTTCGGGTGCCCTGTGGCTGGTGATCCGATGAGCCCGCAACGGATTCAGCGGCAGCGCACCAAGGACTGGCGGATGCCGGAAGGCGCCGTGTACGTCGGGCGGCCGACGATCTACGGGAACCCGTTCCGTGTCGGCGTTGCGTACTGCGGACCGACGATCCGGCAGGCCAACACGTCAGCCGAGGCTGTCAAAGCGTTTCGTGGGTGGATCGCGATCGACACTCTTCATCCGCTGTTCTGGGACCGCGAACTGATCGTCGCTCACGCGAAGTTGAAGGCGGCTCTCGAACGAGGCGATCTCGCCGGGCGCGATCTCGCGTGCTGGTGCCCGCTGGATCAGCCGTGCCATGCCGATGTCCTGTTGGAGATCGCGAACGGTGGTACGTCATGACCGAACTCAGAACCGGGATGCGTGTCACCGCCCATCGTCTCGACCGCATGGGCAGCGTGGTGATCGGTGAGCTGATGCCGTACGACGACAACCAGGGTGAGCGGGTTCGCGAAGAGGGGACCGGTGACGTCTGGTGTGTGGTCTCGGAGTCGGTGCGCCCGGCTGAGTTCGGCAAGGAAGGCCGCAACCCACTGATCGACCCTGACGACGAGTGTCAGGACCTTCGCTGCACCAGGCTCGAAGGTATCTGCGTCGGCTATCACTGCGCCCGCTGCGGTGAGCCCACAGGGATGCTCGGGCACACCGTTTGCGTCCGTACCGAGTCTCCGGAGGAACGGTCATGACGGTGCGCCAGACGTTCAAGATGCCCGCCCTCGTGCGCCGCGACTCCCCGTCGGTGTTCGTCGACAACCCCGAAGCCCAAGCGGAACACGACGCGATCACCCACCCGGAACCCGAGTTCTGCCACCAGAACTGTGACGGCCCGGAGACGGACCACCCGGTGACGTGGCGAATCCATCCTCGACCAGACCCCGGCCCCGTGGTCGCGGACGGCGTCATCACCGAGCTCGTGTCGTGCTGCACCTGCTGCGCCTGGTCGTGCGGCACCGAAGGGTTCGTGGCTCGTCTTCAGCGCGAGTCCTACGACGGCCGCGACATCCGTATCGAACGCCTCGCCAACGGGGTGTGGACCAAACTTCGAGGTGAAGTTCTGATGGGAATCATCCGCAAGATCAAGGAAGCCTCCAAGACGGTGGAACGCATCGTCCAGGAGGAAGCGCCCCGCCCGAAACCGGAACCGAAGAAGGCCGACGGCGAGAAGGGCGGCGGGAAATGAGCGCCGGGCAGATCGTCATGTGGGCCGTTCTCGGTCCCTTCGCCGCACTGGGTATCGCCGTCTGTATCGCGGGTTTCGTCGTGGACTTGAAGGAGTTCCGCGCGTTCATGTCCGCCCAAGACCGGAAGGAGGGCAAGCGATGAACCAGACCGAGCGACGACTCCGCACCCGACTCGCGGCTGCGTCCGAGCGCATGGAAGAACTCCGCTCGTCGTTCAAGGACGGCAAGCCTGGCGGCAAAGAGTGCGACGCGTGGGCACGCGGCGTTGTCGGCATTCACCGACGACGAGTTCGGCACGGACTACTACAAGATGGAGCGGAACGAGTCGTTGGCTGCTCGGGACTCGGCGGTGACGTCGTGACCGAACTGATCGAAGCCGCGAACTTCCACCAGACCCGGCGGCACTACGGCACCCAGATGATCTCGACGGTCGCCGGTATGCGCGGTATCGCACTCTGCTCAGGGCAGGTGAAGACGGACGTTTTCACCCAGGAGTACCACGACCACCTGGCACAGCAGCACAGATTCGAACGGGTCGAGAACTCGTCTCTGCCTCTGTGTAAGCGGTGTGAGCGGAAGGCCGCGAAGGAAGGCATGGAGGTCCCGAAATGACCGAACACGATCCCGTCCTGCACGTCGCCGCACTGCGTGTGCTGGCCGACTACACCCGCGAACGCTACAACGCGGCGAAGGAAGAACAGGCCGCGCAGATGGGCCGCGGCAGCCGGCTGGTCGCGCGTAGCCCGTTGGGGATGCAGCGGAAGATCGCGGCGCTGTCGCTGACCGACCCGAAACCGGTGGCCCGCATCAGTGATCGGGCGGCGTTCACGGCGTGGGTGAAGGAGAACTACCCGGAGGCGGTCACCTCGACGGGACGGATCGTGGGGTCCGAGAAGGAAGTCACAGAGGTCCTGTTCGAGCACGCCCCGCACCTGATCACGTGGGACACCAAGGTCGATCCGGGATTCGAAGTCGCGGTGCGGACTGGCTCGGCGGCGTTGGGTGCGCCGGTCGCGCCGAACGGGGAGACCGACATTCCCGGTGTCGTGGTGGAGTTGCCGGAGCCGCAGGTGCGATGCGTTCCGGAGAAGGACGCTCTCGCCGAGGTCGTGCACCTGTTCCGTGTGGGCAAGCTGTCACTGGATTCCTTCACACACCCCGAGCTCCCGGACGGTGTGGCGTGACCGACAACATCCTCAAGCAGTTGCGTGCGCCGTTCACCGCGGACCAGGTCGGAAAGCTCCCGCGAGTCACATGCGGCGACTGCTCGGCAAAGGACCGACAGTGCGGCAAACACCAGAAGAAAACCTGCCGTACCTGCAAGGCGTACGTGTCCACCCAGCACATGCACATCGACTACGTCGGACACGCACACGTCACCGAACGTCTTCTCGACGTCGACCCCAACTGGTCGTGGGAACCGTTGGCGCTGTCCGGGCAGGGCCTGCCGCAACTGGACGACGGCGGCGGCCTATGGATCCGGCTCACCGTCGGCGACCACACCCGCCTCGGCTACGGCCACGCCGGGCAGAAGCGCGGCGGGGATGCGATCAAGGAAGTCATCGGCGACGCGATCAGGAACGCCGCCATGCGATTCGGTGTCGCCCTGGACCTGTGGAAGAAGGAATCCCCGGAGCCGGTCGTCGACAGGCAGCCGCAGCAGCCGAAGGACGAGCTGTCGCTCACGCCGGCTCAAAGGGCGGGGCACTTGCGGGGCTTGATCGCGCAGCTCGGCAAGAAAGAGGACAAGGACATCAACGACATCGCGTCCGAGTTCCGTGAGTGGTCGAACGGCACGGAGATCAATGCGGCGCTGCCTGAGTTGCTGGAGAAGTATCTGGCGTACATCCAGCAGGACCGGTCATGAACCCGCATACCTGGCAGAAGCAGTGGGGTCGGAAGACGGTCGTCGAGTGCACGACATGTGACCGGACGATGTCCGAGACGGAGTGTCGCGACATCGTCAAGGAGCGCAGTGGCGGCGGTTGCGAGATCCGGATCGAGGGCTGGTGTCAGGGCCAGGCGCGGGAGTTCCAGCACCGGCTCCCCGCCGGGCGGGGCGGGCTGTACGTGCCGTCGAACGGGCTCGCGGTGTGCGGACACGGGAACGCCGACGGGTGCCACGGGTTCATCCACCGCAACCCGAAGGTCGCGACGGCAAACGGCTGGACCGTCGAGTCCGGTGTGGATCCGGCGTTGAAGCCGGTGGAGATCTGGATGTGGGGCCACATGAAGGCCTGCGGTCTCCTCGACGACGACGGTGGCGTCCATCTTCGGACGGAGGCCGCATGAGCCCGATCTTCGGTGCGTGGCTGCTGCTCCTCGCCGCCGGGCCGTACCTGGTGAACCGGCACCTCAAGTACCTGTCCAGAAAGGACCCCCGATGAAAATTCAGCTGACAGCCGCTCTCGGGGATGTCGACGTGCCCGTGAACTTCCGCTACGAACGCCGCGACCCCTACGCGGTGGCGATGACGATCGTGACCCGACCTCCGGTGACGTGGCTGTTCCACCGTGGCCTGTTGCATGATGGCCTGTCGCGTCCGGCCGGTGATGGCGCGGTCCGGGTGTCCAGTGGTGGCATGACCGTCGGGATCGGGTTGGACGGCTGCAACGGCAAGGGCATCCTCGTGTTCCAGCGGGATGACATCACCAACTTGGTGCAGTTGCTGGACAAGGTGGTGCCGTTCGGTCGGGAGGTCATCGACTGGTCGAAGGCGTCGGCGTTGTTCCCGGGGATCGAGCTCGCGGACGCCGTCGAAGGCGGTGCGTCGTGAGCACCGACCTGAAGGCCATCATGGATCGGGACGGCCGCCGCCGTCGGATGCTCAGCGACCCCGACCTGGTCGGCGACGCGCTGCTTTTCGCGCTGGCGCTCGACGAAGTCCTCGCCACCCGCAAGGAGCAGGGGCGTCGCTCCACGCGGCCGTGGGTGGTGGATGTCGCCGAGCTGATGTGGGGACCAGCCACCCTCAGCACCCGGTACCGGATCCGGCGTGTCATCGGCGACGACGTGCCCCGCTTCGAACCGCTCCACGATCCTGGCTCCCCGTGTGTCGCGCCGATGGTGCGCCGGAAAGGCCTGTGCGGCAAACGTGGATCCCTGTCCCTCGTGGACCGGGATCCGGAAACCGGGGAAGCACGCTGGATCGGGCTGTGCGCCCGCCACCGGGACATGGTGACCCAGTTCGACGCCCGCCGGAAAGCCTGGATCGCGAACGGTGAACCCTCACCGCCGCCGAACACCGGCGGGGTACTGAAGCGCTACTTCCAGACGAACTGGGCGCACCTGTACCAGTGGGCCGCGCCGCACCGGACGCCGCTCGACGGCGCTGTCGAGGCAACTCCGCCCCGTCCGACCCTGCGTCTGGTTCGTGACGACGAAGCCCCTGGGGGTGTGTCGTGAGTTGTGGGACGTGTGATGCCGGGGAGGACAGCCCGATCCACGGCGGAGACATCGAACTCCGCCGGCCGCGGCTGCTGGACTTGTTCTGCAAGGCGGGTGGCGCCGGCATGGGATATCACGTCGCCGGCTTCGAGGTGGTGGGTGTGGATATCGAGCCGCAGCCGAACTATCCGTTCGAGTTCCACCGTGCCGACGCCCTGGAGTTCCTCAGGACGTTCGGCAGGGAGTTCGACGCCGTTCACGGCTCCCCGCCATGCCAGCACTACTCGCCGTTGGGGGCGTTGAGTCCGCACAAGACCTACCCGGACCTGGTGCACCCGACGCGTCTCGCGTTGCGGGAGACAGGGCTGCCGTTCGTGATCGAGAACGTGATGTCGGCGCCCTTGGACAAGTCCCGGTCGGTGGTGTTGTGCGCGGACAACATGGGGTTGCGAACAGTGCGGCACCGCCGGTTCGAGTACGGCGGCGGCCTGGCTTTGACGCAGCCGGCGCACCAGCCCCATCGGGCGAGGACCGCCACCTCCCGCCGGCGGGAGCGGTGGGCGCAGGGCTGGCACGTGTCCATCACTGGTGACGTCGGGGTCTATGTGGGCCCGGAGGCGATGGGGATCGACTGGATGACCGGTGACGAGCTCTCGGAGGCGATCCCGCCGGCGTTCACCAGGTGGATCGGGGAACGGATGCTCGCCCACCTCGATGAGGGACGTGTCCCGGCCGGTTTCCCCTTCCGCAATGGGGAGGGTGCGTTGTGAGCCCCGCGGAGGCTGCCCGGCAGCTGGACGAACTCCTCCACGCTCTTGTGTTGGCGATCGAGTCGGAACCGTACCCGTACATCAAGACACCCACCGTCCAGGAAGGACAGAAACAGTGACCGGAGAAGAACACGCTGAGCTGGCCGAAGCTCTCTCGCTGGGTGCCGACGAAACCTTCGAGATGGCGGTCGACCAGCACGGCGTAGCAGCGGCGCAAGAAGGCTTCTTCATGGCCGTCGCCCGCGCTCAGGTGCACGCCACGCTCGCGCTCGTCGACGCCGTGAAAGCCCTCGCGCCGCAGGACGTACAAATGAAGTACTCCGACCCTGGATCGTCGTCGGATCGGCTGCTTCCACCCGTCTGAGACCGGTGCTGTCCGGGCCGCTTGGCCTGTGCCCGGACAGCACCCCCCTAACACCCCGAAAGGTGAATCCAGTGGCCGACACACGACTCTGGCACGGCGGCTTCCCCGGTTTGAACGTCGGTGACCTGATCCTCCCGCCCACCGGATCCGGCACCACCCGGATCCTCACCGCACCCGAAGGCGCCCACGTCCCGCCCGGACACGTCCGCCGGGACCGGGTGCACCTGACAACCGAGCGCGCGGCCGCCAAGGCATACGCGGCCGCATACCCGGACGGTGCCCTGTACGTCGCCGAACCCGTCGGGGACACCGAACCGGACCCGGACGCACCCGACCGGTCGATCCGCTGCGAACAGGCCCGTGTGGTCGCCGTCTACGACCCGTGCGTCCGCTGGGCAGAGCGCGGTACCCGGTGGCTCCAGCCGCTATTCGCCTGACCCTCCTAACACCCAACACCCCGAGGAGGTGAGCCATGAACCCCCGAGACTTCCTCGACGCTGTAGGGCGTCGCCCCGTATGGCAAGACGACGGGCTCTGCGCCCAAACCGATCCCGAAGCGTTTTACCCCGAGGTCGGCGGATCCACACGCGAAGCGAAGCGCATCTGCATGGCCTGCCCAGTGAAGGACATATGCCTCCAGTACGCCGTCGAGCACAAGGAGCGCTTCGGTATCTGGGGAGGCACGTCGGAGTTGGAACGGCGCAAGCTCTACGACACTCCCGTCCGAGTGTTTGGGCCTCCGAAGGACGACCCGGACCTGATCCGCCGTGTCCGCGAGCTGCTCGCGCAGGACTTCCATCCCGAGGTGGTCGCGTCACTGGCTGGCACATCGTCCAGGACTGTTCGCCGGATCCGCGACAAGTACGAGAACGGAGCAGCTGCCTGATGGGCCGCATGCGCACGATGAAGCCGGAGTTCTTCAAGTCGAGGTCTCTCGCGAAGGTCCCGCGCGAAGTCCGGCTGATGTTCGCGGGCATGTGGACCGAGGCTGATGATCACGGGAACGGGGTCGCGGATCCGCGGCTGTTGAAGGCAGCCCTGTTCCCGCTGGACGACGACGTGGAACCTGAGCATGTTTCTGCATTCCTCCGCATGCTCGTTGCATCTTCACACATCAGCCTCTACGCGGTGGGCGAAGAGACCTACTTTCACATCATCAACTTCACCAAGCACCAAGCGGCGGCGTATCGGAGGGGTGAGCCGAAGTATCCGGGTGTTGCTGCTGGTCAGAAGGTTGAACTAGATCCTGCATGCGAAGGCGTGCAAGAAAGTGCGGCGCGCACACCGAAGAGTGCTGTAACAGGTAACAGGGAACAGGTAACAGGTAACGAGGAAAAAGACTTGGCGACCGCTGCCGCGCCCGCCGTGCCTGTCCCGGATCTCTTCGATGCGTTCTGGTCGAACTACCCGCGCAAGGCGAACAAGCAGCAGGCGAAGAAGGCGTGGCCGAAGGCGTGCAAGAAGCTCTCGCCGGAGCGGCTGGTGAAGGCGGCCGCCTACTGGGCCGGGCAGTGGGAGACCGCGGGCGTCGAGACGCAGCACATCCCCCACGCGTCGACGTTCCTGAACAACGAGCGCTGGAACGACGAGCCGCCGCGTTCGCGCACCACCCCGGCTGCGAGCCCGACGGATGCGTTCGCGCAGCAGTTCCTCGCCGCGGGCCGCCAACCCACCCAGCCGCCACTCCGAGCGCTCCCCGGAGGTGCCTCGTGACCGAAGACGAAATCCGCGCGGTCCTCGCCGCCGCGATGGGCTACGACAACCGCCGCCCCGGCGACCTGAACGTCGTCGCCTGGGAGGAAGCCTCCAACATCGCCCGATGGACGTTGGGTGAAGCCGTCGAGGCTGTGCACCAGCACTACGCGGTGTCCACCGACTTCCTCATGCCCGGCCACGTCACCGAACGGATCCGCAACGAACGCCGCCACGCCCCATTGCCTGCGGAGCGGCAGATCGAGACCGCGCCGCCGGCGTCGGACGAACGGCGAGCGGCGTTCATGGCGCAGATCTCCCAGATCGGCCGGCTGCCCGCGGAGGAGACGCAGAAGTCTTCTCCGTCGGACCGGGAACGTCGTGTGCCGTGCCCGCACGAACCGTGCAAGGCGGGCGTGGGGAGGCCGTGTGGGCGTCGGGTGACGCGGCCTGGTGTGCATCAGGGCGAGTTCCGGGAGATCGCCGGCTATCACCCGTCCCGTGTTGAAGCAGCAAAGCGGCAGGAGCAGTCATGACCGAGATCGACGGAGGTACCGCCTGATGTACGGATGCCGCGGCTGTGGCCGCAACTTCGCTGGGCTCGGTTTGTTCGACAAGCACCGCTCCCCGCTAGGGCCGCACGGAACTTGTCTCGACCCGGCCGGGATCACGAACACCGCGGGGAAGCCGGTGATGGAGCTTCGCGACGGTGTGTGGAGCGGCCCGAAGTTGACGAAGGAGCAGGCCGCCGAGATCTGGAAGAAGAAGCCGACCGATCCCCCTGTGACTGTGTGAAGGAGACACCAGAATGACCGAACAGAAACCGCGTGTGTGGCGTGAAGGCGACGACGAGCCGCACGAGGACGGCCTCCGACTCAGGGATCAGGACGGGGACGTCTGGGTCCAGCTGGAGCCGTTGTCGTGGTCCTGCAACGGGGACGACGACTACGCCGTGGACTGGCATCGGGCCCTGCACTACGGCCCGCTGACGGAGATCGTGGCGGGCGGTGCGGCATGACCGAACAGCGACCGAACTGGGACAAGATCACATACGCCTGTCGTCGATACCTCGAAGTGTTCAACGACGATGTCGCGGATGAGATCGCTCTCGGCAGTCTCGCCGAACGGCTGAAGGTCGTGGTGAACGGGGAGGTCCCGTCTGCTGCCACACAGACAGCAGAACAGGCACAACCGGAGGAGCTTTCCGTCGACGAGATCGGCGGGTTCCTTTACGGGGCCGCCGTCACGCAGATCCCGATGAGCGAGTGCGACGACACGGCGAGGGCGCTACTCGAAGAGTTCGTGATCCAGCGTCGCAGCGACGACGACAGCTCCGCTGGGTCTCCGGTTACGGAGACCACCACACAGCCGAGGGTGTTCTTTCCGGGCGACACCGTGCCTGCTGGTGTGTGGGCTCTAGGGCGCGGTGGCCTCCTGCACGAGCCCAGCAGCGAAGGCTGGGAGGTGAAGGCTGGTCCGCAGGTCGAAGTCCATGTGCCGTCGTTCCCGGAGGAGTGGCAGGCCGCTGTGGATCGTGCTCGCGCTGGGTGGTCGGGAGATGCCTCAGAGACGGAGAAGTGATGACGGAGATGCGACTCAGTCGCGACGAGGAGCGGGCCATCCGCCACGCGCTGATGGACCTGCCGAAGGTGTGCCGTTTCCACGGCGACGACCTTGAACGGACCGGGATGCGCTTCGGCCTGCCGAACTGCGAGTCCTGCCGGACCCCGTGGCGTGCCCGCCAGGCGTGGAAGGCGTCCACCACCGCCCTCGACCGCCGTGACGACGAGATCGAGGACGCCATCACCGAGGCGTTCAACGAGGCCGTGGATCGTCGCGGCGACTTGCCCGCTCGTTCTGTCCTTGGGGAGAAGCGATGACAGACCAGACACCCAGGGTGGTGTGCGTGTGCGGGTCGATGCGCTTCTACGAGGCCATGTTCGCTGTAGCTCAGGACGAGGAGACCGCTGGGCGGATCGTGTTGCTGCCGTATCCCGCCGACCGGTCCGAAGAGGACCTGGCCCGCCACCACCGGGCGAAGATCGACCTCGCGGATGAGGTGCTGGTCGTCAACCTGGGCGGCTACGTCGGGGAATCCGCTGCCAGCGAAATCGCCTACGCCACCGAGGCGGGGAAACCGGTCTGGTATCTGTTCAAGGAGGCTGCTCGTGTCTGATCTGTCACCCCGCCAGTGGGGCAAGGGAGACCCGGAACCACCCGCCGACGTGAAGATGATCGACAGCGAAGGGTTCCCCGTCGAGTGCCGGAACGGGCTGTGGCACGTCGCAGACAGCGAAGACGGCTTCCCGTGGCCCGATCTCCTCGACGAGTTCGACGTTGTCTGGCCGCTGCGGGAGGTTCCGAGCGGCAGCAAGGGCCTGTGGTTCTTCAACGGCCGCGATATGAACCGCAAGCCCCAATGGACGTGGGATCCCGATCCCTGTAGAGACTTCGCTACGCCGTCCCAGTCGTCTCAGGACGCCCCGAAACCCGAATCTCCGTCTGGCGGTCAGGGGAGCGGTGAAACACCCGCCACAGAGGCGCTGAAGGCCGATTCGTGGGCACTCGCTGATCCGAAGACAGAGCTCGTGAAGACGATCAGGGAGTGGTTGTCCGGTGACGCCGCTGTGGAGCTGGCCGATGCGCTTCTGGGCGAGGGGTGGTATCCACCGCAGGCCGACGAGGACCAAGCGCTTCGCGACCGGGTCAGCGCGGCTCAGCGTGCCTGTGCCGAGGAAATCGAGCACGCCACAACCCCGGAAGCAACCCAGCTTCCAACCAAGGTCCTTGCGCTGCTGGCCGACCCCGGAATCGTGCATGAAGTCGAGGTCGACGACTCAGGTGAGGCGGGCGACTGCATTGACGACTGCGTCGGTTGCGCCGCCGATCGTGGAGCAGACTCTCCGATCCTAGATGTCACCGAAGATCTTTTCGCTTGTCTCAGCGCGCTGAGGGCAACCCACCGCGATGCTCTCGCCGAAATCGACCGGCTCAACGATCAACAGAAACGGATTGACGCCGTAATCGCGATCCTCGACGAGGTCCCCGAAGGACAGCCCCAAGGAGCACTCCGCCGCCGTCTACGTGCTGCTCTGCGAGGCACCGCCGATCTCGGGGAGCAGGTGGAGAACCAATGACCCTCAACGACGAACAGGCCACTGCTCTCGCGAAGATCCTGGACCCGGAGATCTGGGCCACCGAGTTGAACGATCAGTCCACGGTCGGTGCCCGCTACCAGTGGCACGAACGACGACAAGCGTCGCTGGTGTACGCAGAGAACGCGCTGGAAGCAGGGTGGCGTCCACCGCAGACCGACGACGAAACCGAGTGGGGACGGCAGTGGCCCGAATCCGGCATCGTCCAGTCGTTCCCGACCCGCGAGGCCGCCGAGGAATACGACGATGTGCCGCCGGAGCACGCGTTCGCCGGATCCCGTCTCGTTCGCCGTCGTCTGGGCCCGTGGGAGCAGGTGGAGCAGTCATGACCGACCCACTACACGCCAAGATCGCCGAATTCATCGACGACTTCGCACTCGGAACGTGGGCTGAGTCCGGGGACGAGGCAGCCCAACACATCCTCACACTCGTCGCCGAATACCAGCCAACCGCGGTCGATGTGTTCGGCTACAACGGCGAGTTCCTATACGCGGGCCACCTGCAACCCCGCCAGGGAGGCGGCTGGAACGTCTTCCACCACGCCGACACACGCCATCAGTGCCCCACTGCCCGTGCTGAACGGGAGGCCAAGCAGTGACCACCGTGACCCGAGTTGTTCGCCGCGTCGGCTCTGACGCCGTTCACGTCGCGGACGTCCCCGAAGGGCTCTTCGCCGAATCCGCCTTGGGTGGCCACAGCTTCCTCGGCGTCACCACCCCGGTCGCCACCCGATGCGATGCGGTCCTCCGTAGCTCCTACCCCGTGGTGTGCATGAAGCCCGGAACTGCCGTCTCCTGCCGCCCCTGCGAGCGGATCACCGGTGTCCACGAAGCCGCTGCAGACAACACCTCCCCGCACACGGAAGGAGTGAACCCGTGACCGACCAACCGGCCTACGCGATCATCCACGTCAAGGAAACCCCCACCTGCGACGCGTGGCCCATCGTCGAACGTGTCCCGGACGGATGGCAGTCCGGCGTCCACCACTACGACGACGAAGACGTCATCGACCTCACACCGCTGTATCTCGTCCCGGAACCTTTCACCACCCACTGGGGTCTTCGTGCCTACGACGGGGTCGTGTTCGGATGCAGCGAAACCACCGCGGCGACTCTCTGCCCCGAGGACTCCACCCCTGTTTCTCGTCTGGTGGGTTCGTGGACACCCGCCACACCCACACCACCGGAGACCCGCCATGTCTGACTTCGATCACCTCGACGGCGCCCAGAGCAGTCGCGGGTTCAAGCGCATGCCCCCGATCCCGAGCGAATACGGCGGCGACGTCCACGTCTACGAGTCGTCGGGAGCGACGGCGCCCGCGATCTGGCTGACCGCCACCGCACCCGCAGACCTGAACAACCGTGACGGCGCACAGGTTGAGGCGCCACTGCACCTCACGGCAGATAACGCGTGGCGGCTGGCCGAACAGCTGATGACGTTGGTCGCCAACCATTACCAGGGCGACGCACGACCCGACCGTCGCGCGGCTGACCTGACCGGGGAGTCCGCATGACCGACCACACCACACCAGCCGGCACCCGAGACGACGAGATCATTCGACTTCGCGATCAGGTCCGGTCCTACGACAGGTCGTTGAAGCGCGTCACGAACGCCCTCAGCCCGTTCGTCGGCGAGCCCGGAGTGGACGGACCAGGACACCTCGCAGAACTCGCGGCCGCCGAGATCGAGAAAGCAAAGACCGACCGGGACGAGGCGTGGGCGATCCTCAACCGGATCCACTACGACCCCTACGGGGGACCGTCATGGGATCCAGATCAAGCCACGGCCACGGAACTGGCACAGGCGAAAGCCGTCCTTGAACGCGTCCTCTACAACCCGCAAGACGACACGTGGGCCTGCGACGGCTACACCCAGGACCACATCAAGGGACTCGTCGAAGACGCACACCTGCTGCTGTGGCTGCACGCCGAAGTTGTGTTCTTCGGCGAGGGCTGGAACGCGCAGTGGCTCGCCGCCCGCCAGGCTGCCGGCGCCGCATGGCGACGCATGGCCGAGTTCGCCATCCACAAACCGATCCCCTGGTACGTGGAGTGCATCGAGCACGACGACCTTCTTCGTGCCGACCCCGACCGCTATTGGGAGACCCACTTCCGGGTGTCCGACGAACAGATCGTGACGTGCGAGGAACGGCGTTGCCCGGACGTCTGTGGGGGCTGCACTCCCGGCGACGACCTCCACGATGAGCCGGTCTGCTGGCCGTGTCTCACCGTTGCCGCGCTGCAAGGCGACCAGCCCGCCAACCTTGTCACGTTCCTCGCCCCCGTGGACTGGCGGGACCAACTCGACGGCGCCGACCCCGTGCACCTGTTCGAAACCTGGATCGTCGGGGGTGAACCGGCTTCTACCTGCCCGACACCGTGCGATGACGACTGTGAATCGCCCTGCCATGAAGCCCACGCCGTCCCCTGGAAGCGGCACCACGACGTCACCGAGTGCGAGGCTCTGACCTCGACTTGGACACAAGCTTCGCCACAAGCCACACCTAGTGTCCAAGCCAGTGGCGAAGCTCAGGGTGACGTAGCGAAGCTCCACGACCCGCGCCCACGGAAGAACGGTGCCGTCGCCGACCCGGACGCGTGCGGCCAGTGCGGCATTCCAGAGCGCGAACACGCCACCCAGGTCGGGAGCGACGGCCTGCACACCTGGCAGGAACCGTCGGACGCGCAACGCAAAGCCCGCATGCGCGCACGCCAAGTCCTCAAGGGGCGCACGTTCCGAGGCAAACCAATCGTCAACGACGTCGACGGCGGCGATGGAGACGGGTGGTGCTCGTGACCACCGTCGAGCAGGACCTCGCGCACCTCCCCGAACTCTCCTGCACGGCTCGGACACCTTCGCCTACCTCATGGCAGTGGGAATCCTGACCGCCCAATCCCCTTGGAGTCCCCGATGAACCCGCCTGTTGTGGTCTGTCCCCGCTGTTTCCCGCGTCACCTGCATCTGCCCACGCGAGGAGGCCAGATGACCAGAGCCGCCTACCTCAGCCCGCCGGACTTCCGGCGCCTCCACTGGGCCTGCCGTCCCGTGGCCGACGCCTTCGGTGCACCCGTGTACCTCGTCGGGTCCGTCCTCAAGCGCGCCGACTACCGCGACATCGACCTCCGGCTCATCCTCCCCGACAAGCGCGTGAAGCGACTTGGCGACGACGTCAGGTCCCTGCTGAACATCGCGCTCTCCGACCTAATCGCCAACGCAGCCAGTGCGCCCGCACCGATCGACTTCCAGATCCAGTCCATGACCGAGGCCAACGTCCCCGAGCACGGAAGCCGCAACCCGCTGGGAATTGAGGCCAGATGACCGCCAACCCCGCCTCCGACCCGATCCCGGCCGCATCGACACCGAAACTCGACGCCGGCTGTTGGTCCGACGTGGTCCGGGCCATCGAGCACGACGGCGGCCCCATCACCGCGTATCCCGACGTCGAAACCCTCCGCCTCCGCGGCATCCTCCACCCGAAACCCCAACTCGAGTCAGTTCCTATCGGACCCCAGCTCGGGAACACCGAGACCCCGATGGATCTCGACGAAGACCCACCCACACCACTCCCGGCCCGCCCCTACCACGACATCCACCGTGCTGTCGTGATCGCCGAAGTGCTCCCGGCCCGCCGCGGCTGGCTCGCCCGCGCCCTCCGGAGATTCGCGTGAAGGGCACCGCCACCGGCCGCGCCCTCAGCGCGCACCTGAAGAGCCTCCGTACCCAACGCGGACTCGCCGTCTCCGAGGTCGCCCAGAGGATGGACGTCGACCGCTCCTACGTATCCCAGATCGAAAACTACGGTCGCGACCTTCGCCTCGAAACTGTCCGCCGCTACTGCGACGCCATCGGCGCCTACATCTACATCGGACTCAAGGAGGCATCGTGACGACCATGTGCACCACACCCGGCCACGAATCCCGCCACCGCCCCGAACACCAGTGGATCTGCGGAGGATGTGTCCGCGATCTCGAACAGAACCTCGCGGAGGTGACGTTCCTGTTCGACAACCTCACCATCACCCTCGCCAGGCAGGACGTCATCGGCGGGGACGGCGGCAGGAAGTCCGCGGAAACCAGCCTCGTGTTCAAGGAGCACGCATCGGAAGCAATGGAGGTGCTGTCCTCGACGCTCACCGCGGCCGCCGACGACCTCTCTGCCCAACTGGGGATGCAGTTCCCGCTGAACCCCGCGAGGTGGCTGGAGGCGTCGCTGGATGAGTTGGCGGGCTGGGATCAGGCTGGCCGGCTGGTGGATGAGATCCGGCATGCGGTGTCGAATGCGTTCCGGGCGATCGATCGGCCACCGGAGTTTCTGTTCGCTGGCCCGTGTCGTACGGAGGGGTGCGGGACGGCGATGGACGCGAACCCTGGGGACATGCATGTCCGCTGCCCGAACTGCGAGGTCGAATATTCGGTGGCGGAGCGTCGGCAGTGGATGGTGGACGCGGCGGCGGTGCGGAATGTGACGAAAACCCAGGCCCTGTCGTGGGTGAAGCTCCTGATGGACCGGGAGATCCCGGATGGGACATGGAGGTCGTGGCGCACCAGGGGACGCCTTCACGTCAGGGGTGTGAATGGGGCGGGGCAGGAGTTGTTCGGGTTCGGTGACGTCAGGGATTTGGCAATCTCGTGGGCGGCACGAGGAAAGGCGGCGTGATGCCTGAACATCTCTCACTCGGGATCAACGCGGGCGATCTGCCACTAGGTTCGTGGGCGCACGTCACAATCCGATCTACCCGCCAGGCTCGGCGCATGACTGTTCTCGGAGATCTGGCTGACCCGTGCCACTACGACCGCCATCCGTCCGATATGGACGAGACGACATCGGATGACACCTTGGACTGCTCGTCGTCGAACGGGGGCCGCTGGTCTGACCTGATGGCGCAGATCGACTACTTGATCGAGGAGGCGTGATGTACGACGGCTACAAGCCGGGCACCTTCGGAACCTCCGGTGACGGCATGGGGATCTGCCCGATCGTGAAGCCTGGGACCCCACAGGAGCGACGCCGTGCTGTGCGGGCGGTGGCGTCGCTCTCCGAGAACGCGGCCGAGTGCGCCGAGGTGCTGGCGATGCTCGGCCTGGAGCCGGCAGACGGGAAGGAATCGACATGATTGACGAAGGCCCCCGGCGTGATGCCGGGGGCCTTCGTGCGACTACTTGTTCTTCTTCCTAGCCTCGGCAGTCGCCTTCGCCGCCGCCCTCTGCTCAGCCTTCCGCTGCGCCGCCGCCTGCCGACGCGCCTCGGCAGCAGCCTCCCGCTTGTCCTTCTCGGCCTGCTTCTTGGCCTCGGCAGTCGCCTTCGCCGCCGCACGCCGATCCGCGATCTGCTGCTGACGCAGCTTCTCCCTCGCCTCACGGACAGCCTGCCGTTTGGCTTCCCCCGCCTTCCTCCGGAGCTCCTCGGCGGCATACTTCACCTCACGCTTTTGCTGCCGCAGCGCCTCAGCCGCGTCCTTCTTCGCGGCTTCCGCCGCCCACTTCGCTTCACGCTTGGCCGTGCGTTCCTCCTCGGCCTTCGCGAGGCGCTCAGTCCGGGCCGCCGCCGCAGCCTCACGGTTCTCCTGGAGGCGCATAGCGGCGGCATCCTGCCGGTCTCGCTCTCGCTGCGCCTTCACCGCGTCCTTGGCCTGCTGCGCCTGCTGAGTCTGCTCGTTTCGCAGACGCTGCTGCTCAGCTCTTGCTGTTTCGGCGCGTTGCTTGTCGGCCTGCTCCTGCAGGTGTTGGGTGTATTCGTCTCCTCCGCGCGCCATGCGGCCCGCCCTTTCGATTGGTCTGGGACTGTGGGCGTGGTTCGTCCACAGTGGAATTACCTCGGCGCGCGCCGGTGATGTTCCTGACGGGAACGAGTTTCCGTGACCCCCGGGACGAGGCGGTCGCGGTCCTCGCCCGGTCGCTCCGCGGCGCGCCAACCACTGTGCTCCGCAGGATGGCCGAGTCGGTCTAGTCGTTGTTGCCGAGGTGGACAGTGCACCCGCAGACAGCGTCGAGCTGGGCCGCCAGCTGCTGAATCAGCGGTCGGAGCGTGCGCAGTTCCTCCGCCGCCGCGGCAGCGGTCTGCGCGCCGGGCCGGTCGTGCCGGTCGTCGTACAGCGTCGCGTCCTTCGCCTGCGTTTCGAGGACCTGGGCGAGCTGCCGGACCAGCTGCTCCATGCCGTACACGGTGGCGCTGAGCCCGCCGACGACGCGGTGGGTGGTGGCCGCCCACGGCCAGGGGTTGCGGCCGATGGTGGCGTGGTTGAGGTAGCGGACGAGTTCGCTGAGGGACGCGGAGGCGTCGGTGGCGGTATCGTCGGTGTGCGGGCCGTCGATGTGGCAGTAGTCGCCGAGCACGTCGACGAGGCGGTTGTCGGTCATTTGGCTTGCTCCTGTCGTTGAAACTGCTTGGCGGGTTTGGTGGGGTTGTGCCCGCCCCGCTGGCCAGTCGGGCGGGCGCGTGCCGTAGGCGCGACCTCGCGGCACCGCGGTTGTGGCGGGAGCAGGGTTCCCGGGGAGCGACCCGTATTCCTGTCCACCTTGGGGTTCCACAACCGGCCCCTTGTGCCCCCGCTCGGTCACGAACCGACGGCGCCTGCGCGCGGCGGGGGCTGGGAGATCAGTACAGGTTGGTCATCTCGCGGTGGCCCACCAGACGCACCACGCCGGTGTCCAAGTGTTCGACCAGGTAGCGCCCGTCGCTCACTGCGGCCCGCACGTGCCAGCAGCGGCACGGCTCCCCAGCAGCGCCGTCGCCCCGCACGTTGCACAGGCGGCCGACGTTGTTGAATCCGTCCTCCACCAGTGTGGTGCGAGCGTCGACGGCGACCAGACGAGCGAGGCCCTGGGGCGACCAGCCAACCGAGCCGTCCTCGAAGCGGAAGACGAACGAGGCGCCCTCGCGGTAGAAGCTCTCGCCCTCGACGTGACCGACGCCGGCGCCGGAGCGCAGGACGTACAGCACGCGGGAGCCGCGGCGGACGGTGAGGGTGTTCGACATGGTGTGTCCTTTCTGGACGGTCAGGCGGCGGGTCGAGAGACGAAATATCTTGCGTGGAAAGTACTTCTCAGGCGGCGGTGAGAGGGGAGTGGAGCGGGTGCCCCCGGCCGGAGCCGGGGGCAGGGGTGGTCAGTGGCCGTAGTGGTTGAGGAAGTGCTCGACGCTCCCGAACTTGACGCGGATCTTGGCGATGACCTTCTCGGCGGGCGCCCACTCGGCGGCGATGATCCCGAAGTCCCGGACCAGGACGTCGCGCATGTCTCCGAGGGCTTCGTTGGTGATCTCGGGGGTGGTGGTCTGCTCGGTCATCTCGTCCTCCGGGTCTCTGCTGCTCGCTGCCTGTGCCACAACTGTAGGCCACATCTGTTGGCATTGCAACCCCCGTAGGCCACACCGTGTGGCATACTTTTGGAGGTGACCCCAGACCAAGCCCGTACCAACCTCCGCCAAATCGCCAAGGAACGAGACCGCGTCGCCGATGCCGAACCCAAGGCCATCCTCGACGCCATCGCCGCCGGCGTCCCCCAGAAGGACATCGCGGCCGATCTCGGTCGCACTCGTGAACACGTCCGCCGTGCAGCGCGGGCGCGCGGAGTTGAGGGGTGATCGAGAATCTTTGTGGGACATAGAAGGACCCCGGCGGATGCTGTGAACATCCCCGGGGCATGGACGACTGCAAAGGGAGTCGACAATGAATGATCTTAACGAAGTGCCCGCAAAGGTGTACGTGCGGCGTTCGCCGTCTCGAAGGCACCCAGACCCACTGGGTCGAGACCGTGCGCGGGCACGCTTCAGGCGACCCGGACGCCGAGTTGATTGCCTTGTCCGTCGAGGAAACCCGAGAGGAACGGAAATCATGACCGACATCGCCCCACAGTGCTGCAAGTGCCATGAGGAGCCCGCTGGTCCGGGCGGCATCCTCGGCGCCAAGTGCCGCGAATTCATCGAGTCCGGCGCCGCCTACGAATCCCGGTGACGCGACACTGAGGCGATGCCCGACCTGCCCCCGTTCGACCCGGCCGTGCACCAAGCGCTCCTCACCCCGCTGGTAGCACCCAAGGGCGACGACCCCACCACACACCACCTCGACTCCCGCAACGGCCGCTCAGTCGCCCGCTGCGGGACACAGGCGGTGAGGCTGTCGCTGAACTGGGCGCTGGTGAACTGCGATCGTTGCCGCGCCGCCGGGCAGCAGCCGACACCAGCCAGTGGGGGCCGTTGCCCGGTGGGCTACCGCTTTCGGGTCGGGGAGGTGCTGTTCACGGTGGTGGGGCATCGGGAGGTCGCCTTCGGGCAGGTTGGGTGCGATGTGGAGGGGCCTGGTGGAGTTCGGCAGTGGGTGGCATCGGAGTACATCCACGAGCACGGGAAACAGGCCTGAGGTGTAGACACGTCTACACCTCAGGCTGTAGAGTGGTCTACAACAGAGAAGGGGAGACCATGATGCAGCTGACCGAGCTTGAGAGCTACCTGGGCGACTTCGCGAACGACATCACGTCGGAGCAGAAGGACACCCTGATGCGCATCTCCGACGAGCTGGACGAGAAGTACCCGCAAGGCGAAGACTTCGACGAGTATCAGGACGAGCGCGAGGAAGCGTTCTCGACTGCTGTCCAGTACGTGATGGGCGACCTTGACGTTGACTCGGTTGGTCGAAACTTGATGGCCGCCCGCTTCGAGATGGCCAAGACCATGGCCGCAGCGCACGCGATGACTCTGGCTGCCGCTGGCGACGAGTCCGAGGCATCGCTGGCCCGGAAGCTCGGCGTCGACCGAATGACGGTGCGGAAGTGGCTCGGGAAGCGCTGAGCGTCACGAATCGACACGCCGTGACGGACCCGATGTTGTCACTGGGGTTGACCATGATGCAACATGTGCTTATTCACCATGAGCGAGTTGTCCCCGTAGGACGCTCGCGCGTGGCTGACTCGTCTCCGGTAGCTCAGTAGCAGTTCGGTAGAGCATGCCTCATGGCGCGGCAAGGTCGGCGGTTCGAGCCCGCCCCGGAGACCTCACTTCGAGACCAGGGGCGAAACAGGCGCTCAACGTCCACGCCCCGGACGCCACCAGGTCGCGCCGACTCAACGAGCGCACGTCCTATCCATCCGGTGGCCTGTCATATGCAGGGCAGACCCACCCGCTAACGGCTGTCGACCCGTTCGTTGTGGACGGTGGATCGACGGTCTCAGCCCGGCCCCACGCATTCGGGAGCCGTCGAGGGCCGGGCCTCAAACCTCTGACCAACCCGCGCAGCCTCGACGTGCGGACGCGGCGTTTCTCGCCCTCAGGCAGCGAGAAACGCTGCAAGGTCGAGCGATACCCGCCCGACACGTCGGATCTCAAGGCGAAGGGTTGATCATGGACTGGATCGCCGAAATGCAGGACGAGTCCCGCCGCTCCTACGACAACGGCGGCGACTTGCCAGTCGGGTTCATCCAGATCCTCAACGACACCGTCCCCGAGCCGGTCTACGTCGGCGGCGACCAAATCGGCGGCAACGAGTGTCCCGCACCGAAGCCTCCAGCGCCGGACGCGTAGGCCGCCCCTGGCGCACCGCCCAAGCCCGCGTCTTCGCCGAAGAAGACCACTGCTGGCTCTGCGGCCAATGGATCGACCAACGCCTCCACCCCCGCCACCCGAGGGCCCGCTCAGCAGACCACCTCGTCCAGCTCCAGCACGGCGGCCCACCCCACGACCGCGCCAACCTCCGCCTCGCGTGCATCGGCTGCAACTCGGCCCGCTCCAACCGGCTCCGCGGCCTCGCCATCGAAGACTGCGCCTGCTCCCTCGGCTACCCATGCGCACGCCTCAACCCCAAGCAGCCCCGCGGCCACATCCAACTCGACCCCAGCGAGGTGTAACCCCGATGCCCGCCTCGAAACCGCTGACGCCAATCCTGGACAAGCCAGCGAGCCGGTGGCCCTGCCACTGCTGCACCTGCCGCTCCGTCCCCGCCGACGGGTTCGACCCCAAGTGCCACATCCACGGCGACGGCCACGGGCGACGCGGCTGCGGCAAGCACGACGTCACACCCCAGCCCTGCCCCCAAAGCAGGTCGGGGTCATCGTCGGTGTTGATCTCGATGACGATGGAGTCCGAACAGGACCGGCAGTTCCAGCAGGCCGTCAACGCCGCTGTCGACCGCGCTCTCGCCGAGCGAGGTGAGTCATGAGCCGGGACCAGATCACCTCGACCAAGCAGCGGCTCGCATTCGGCGGCTTGATAGGGCCGAGGCGAACACCTGACCGGCTTCGCCTCACACGTGAACAGGTCATGGACTCCCGTGGCCGTGTCAGGTGCGTGACCTACTGGGAGTGGCCCGATGACGCCATGCCCTACACGCCGCCCGGCACGCTTGCCGAAGGAGCGTGACATGAGCCGGGACTTCTGATGCCCAACCGGGGACTCGTCATGGTGCGCCGTGTTCGATGGGAGGCCGGTGAGTTGCTCACTTGGCTACGGTACGGAGTCGCACCTCTGTGGATCCGGGACCGTGAACGGTACTGCTACTGCTGCCGGGCCCGCCGCGACCGCCTGTTCATGCACCGACACCCGTCCGTCTCAGCGGAGTGGGTATGCCGGTTCTGCTGGCGCTTCAACAACGGGATCTTCTGATGCCCAACCGGGACGCCTGGCTCCTCGCCGCCGGCGTCACCGCCGTCATCCTCGCCATCGCAGCCCTCGGGGTCGCGACGGTGTTCGTGTTCAGCTGGCTCACCTGAGCCACCAACCCACCGAAGTGCCCCGGGTGCGGCGGAACGGGGAAAGCGTGACCGCGCCAGTCCTCGAAGCCCCTGTCGAAACCGCACCCCGTCCGCTCCCGCCCTGCGTCAGCGGTGACGACTGGGAAGGCCTGCCCCCGTGTCCCATGACGGGGAAAAACGAGTGTCCGAAGGACGAGAGCAAGCAGGCCCAGTGCCCGTCCTGTTGAAGCTGAGCCTGCCCGGCTGAGGCCGTGGTAGCGCCTCTCGGCCCCACAGTCAGTCCACTGGCACGGGACGCGGAGAGGCGGTCCCAGCGTCCCGTGCGCGGCGGGATGCTGGGACCACCGACCCTTGATACCCGAACACAGCACGATCGAACACGCGAGGCTGCGACCTGGGGGGAAATCTCTGTTGTTCACCGGCGGAGGTATGTTGCGGCAGCTTCCAGCCGGTCTGGATCATCGCCAAGAATGCCCATCCCCCAGTTGCAAGCTCGACAGAGAAGACCACGTACGCGGCCGGTCTTGTGGCAGTGGTCGATGTTGTGGGACCGCATTCCGGTGCGTTGCAATTCGGTGCGGCAGATGGCGCACAAGCCCTCTTGTTCTTGCCAGAGGGTCTCAAACTGCTCGTTCGTCAGCCCATACTTCGCGGGACCTCGGTCAGGCTTGGTTGCTTCCCATACGGTGGCTCGCTGCTGGACAGCTGCGTTGGGGTCACCGTGTCGTACCCAGCGTTGATAATGCCGACCGCACCAGCCGCGCGATGTGGCAACCTCGACACATCACTGGCTCGCTCGGTGTTCGACTCAAGTGGGCAGGCTGACCCCGCTGTGCACCTGGTGTTCCTCTGTGGCCCACCAGACAAGGCGTCATCCAGCGTCTACACTGGGCAATGGCAGGGGACGCGCAAGCGTGTCGGAGCGGGACTGTGAACGCCTCGAGCAACGGGCACAGTCAGCGCAGGCTCGGCGCCGTCGAAGCTTCTGAGGCAAGCCCGGTAGCGCCGGGAAGCAGGGGAAGCCAAGGCTCAGTGCTGCATCCCCTGCCGCACAACTCCAAGGTGTAGAGCCCCATGCGCATCGTCGTACTGTGCGGCCCACCATGCAGTGGCAAGACCACTCTCGCCCACACCCTGGCCACCGACCACGACGTGGTCCTCGACTACGACGACATCGCCCGCAACCTCGGCTCACCAACCCCATGGCTGCACCCCGAACCTTGGCGCACAGCAGCAGAGCACGACATGCAAGCAGCCATCCACCAGGCAGCAGCACACCCTGGTGACGGCACAGCATGGGTCATCCGCACAGCACCACGACCACACCAACGCGCACGCCTCGCCGAGCAGTGGCACGCCAAGGTGTACGTCCTCAGCCCAGGCAGAGCAGAGTGCACCCGCCGGGCCAAGGCAGACGGCAGACCATCGGGTACCTCACGGTCCATCGGTGAGTGGTACCACTGGTACACCCCATGGGTCGGTGACCTCAACCCCGATGACCCATTTCCGCAGGTCAGAGGGTCGATACAGCTCGAACCGGGGGATGTGTAGACCGCCATCTGTGGGTCATGACGGAGATCGTTGGTTACCAACCAACCAGATCCACATGATCAACCAACGGGACAGAAGTGGATCACTGAAGATCTTTTAAAGATCGACACCGGTGACCCCACTCCACCCCTCCCGCAAAATCTCCCCCCGACGCTCTGAAGGGGCTTCGTCATGCGTGACTCGAAGGCCGCTGAGCGCGCTCGCAGGTACCGAAGGCACAGGCAGGGAGACCATTCGCTCTGCCTGATCGGTAACTGTACGGCCGTCACACCCGTGACCGTGACGGAGGCCGTGACGGATTCCCTGGAAGAGGGCCGTCACGCCCCCTCGGAGGAGATCCCGAGCCTGGGAGACCGCGGACAGAAGCTCTGGGATGCGATGACCGCGTCGTGGTCGCCGTCACCGATCCATCGGGAGCAGCTTGTTGAGCTGTGCCGCATGGCGGACCGGCTGGAGAAGCTGGACCGGCAGCTGAAGGGCGAGGACTGGTTGCGGTTCTGGTCCCGTAACGACGACGGCACCGAGGTCACGGTGTACGTCGACAAGGTCCTGTCGGAGGCGCGGGAACTCGCGAACGCGTTCCGGACGCTCGGCGCGGACCTCGTGAAGGCCGCCGGCGTGAAGAAGGATCCGACCGCGAAGGGTGGTGGCAAGCTTGCCTCCGTCACCGCCCTTATCCCGAGTGCCCCGGCCGCGCGTTGAGGTAGCTCCGGCATATTCGGCGTCGTACGGCCCGGCCGCAGTGCAGTTGGCGCGGGTCGCTGGTCTTGAGCTGGATCAGTGGCAGCAGGACGCGCTCGAGTTGATGCTTTCGATCCGCGCGGATCGAAAGTGGGCGTGTCGTGAGTACGCCGAGATTGTGTCTCGGCAAAACGGCAAGGGTGCGATCCTTGAGGCACGTGCCCTGGCCGGGCTGTTTGTCCTGAACGAGCAACTGATCATGTGGTCGGCACATGAGGTGAAGACCGCGCTCGAGGCGTTCCGTCGTTTGAAGGCGTTGCTCGTGGGCCTTGGCGAGATGCTGAACGAGAACCTCATTGAGATCGACGGACTGCACATCAAGGTCAACAACACCAACGGGTCCGAAGGGTTCGAACTGTTCGACCCGAGCGACCCGAAGAGACCGTCGCAGCGAGTAAAGTTCATCGCGCGCAGCAAGGGCTCAGGGCGGGGCTTCAGCGGTGACGTAAACATCATCGATGAGGCGTTCGCGTACACCGACGAACAGCACTCGGCGTTGAAGTTCACCATGGCGGCGAGACCGAACCCGCAGATGATCTACACGTCCTCGCCTCCTTTGACGGGCGACACCGGGCCGATCCTGTTCCGGCTGCGGACCCGCGCCGAGTCGAGCACAACCGGCAATCTGGGTTTCCGGGACTGGGGTGCGGAAGGAAACGCTTCGGAGTTGGGGCACCTGGATCTCGACAGTCGAGATCTGTGGGCTCGCACCAACCCCGGTTACGGGATCCGGATTGACGAAGAGACCGTTCAGGACGAACGAGACTCGGTTCGAGAAGAAAACTTCGCGATCGAACGCATCGGTGTATGGCCGAAGCAGATCAGCGGCGGCGGCGCGATCGACATGGGTGTGTGGCGCGGGAAGCTTCTTGACCCCGGGTCCAAACGTCATGGGGACGTCGCGCTCGCGGTGGATATCGCCCCGAAGCGGGACTACGCGGCGATCGGGATTTACGGGAATCGCGAAGATGGTCTAGGCCACGGGCAGATCGTGGAGTACCAACCGGGTACGGACTGGCTTGTGGATGCTGTCGTGAAGTGGCGATCCGCTTTGGATCCGCTGGCGGTGGTGATGGGCCGGGGTACTGCAGCGTCGATCGAAGTGGAGCTCAAGAAGCAGGGGATCGCGCGGCCAGAGGATCTCGAGAAGCCGAAGCGCGGCGAACTGCATGTTCTGACTGCGACGCAGATGTCTGGCGCGGTTGGGCAACTCCTCGACGCGGTGAAACAGGGATCCTTCCGGCACACCGGACAGCGAGAGTTGGACAACTCCGCCGAGGGTGCGCGGGCGAAGCAGAACGGTGACTCGCTCGTGTGGGAGCTGAAGAACTCGGCGGCGGACACCTCCCCGATCGTTACTGTCACCGGTGCTAGGTGGGGGTTCACCTCGCTGGGTCATTTAGTGCAGGACGCCAACTATGACGTGCTCGAGTCTGTCTACTAGGGAGTCGGTGTTTTGAGGATGCTCATCGTCGACTCGCTCGAGCTGCTGGCCCTTGTCCTGTTCGCTATCGCTGCCGCCTGTGCGCTGTGGTCTATCCATCCAGCGCTGGGTTTCGCCGGCGCGGCTGCGGTGGTCGCGGCTGCGGCGTGGTGGCTTGGTCGTCCCCGGAAGTCACAGGATCCGAATCAGTGAGGCGGTGAAGCGTGTCGTTATTTCGTCGCTCCGCCAACCTCTTCGGTGTGACGCCTGAACAGATGGTCAACGCGCGGCCGGCGATGAGCAAACCGGGTGCCGCGGTGGTCACGAGCGACACGGCGATGCGGCACTCGGCGGTGTGGGCATGCCTGCGGCTTCGGGGGAACCTGGTGTCGACGATGCCGGTGGACGTGTACCGACGGGTGAACGGCGAGCAGATCGAGGTTCCGAAGCCTCCCGTCTTGGTCAACCCCGGCGGCGAGCGTGTTGACCTGCAGGAGTGGCTCTACTCGTCCCAGGTGGACTTGGATCGGGGCGGGAACGTCTTCGGTCTGATCACCGAGCGGGACGGTGGGGGGCTGCCGCGGCGGATCGACCTGCAGCCGCTGGGTGAATGCGCCTTCGTAAGGCAGGGCGGCAAGGAGTGGTACCGGATCGCGGGGAAGCTGTACGACCCGAAGGACGTGTGGCACGAGCGCCAGTACACCGTTGCCGGCCTGCCCGTGGGGTTGTCACCGGTGGCGTACGCGGCGTGGTCGATTTCGGAGTACCTGTCGATTCAGGACTTCGCGTTGGACTGGTTCGGCAACGGCGGTGTCCCGCTTGCACACCTGAAGAACACCGCGAAGACGTTGACCAGTGAGCAGTCGAGCGTCATCAAGGAGCGGTACACGGCTTCAGTTCGTGCTGGCGAAATCCTGGTTACCGGTTCGGACTGGGAGTACGACATGATCCAGGCGGAATCGGCTGGATCTGCCTGGCTGGAGGCGAAGCAGTTCGGGATCTCGGACATCGCAAGGTTCTTCGACTGCCCGGGTGACCTGATCGACGCTGCGGTGCAATCCGGGAACATCACCTACGCGTCGATCTCGCAGCGGAACCTTCAGTTCCTGATCATGCATTTGGGGCCGACGATCCTCCGGCGGGAGAACGCGCTGGGGAAGCTGCTCTCGAATCCGCGCTACGTGAAGTTGAACACGAACGCGCTGCTGCGGATGGACCCGAAGTCTGCCGCCGAAATGATCAAGGTCAAGATCGATTCTCGGACGATGACGCCGGATGAGGCGCGTGAACTCGACAACCTGCCGGCGCTGACGCAGGACCAGATCGATCAGTTCCTGACGTTCTGGCCGCCGAAGGGGACCTCAGACTCTGCTTCTCCGAGTCCTGTTTCGTCGGCGACAGCGCCGTGATGCGAAGGAGTAACCAGGTGGACCCGAATGTGCTCCAGCGCCGCGCCGCCGCGGCCGGCGAGAACCCCGGTGAGATCCCGAACGGGGCGTGGCACCGACAGCCGTTCGCGGCGCAGATGCGTGCCGAGACGGTGATCTGGAACGGCTCCGAGAAGGTCAAGCTGACCGGTAACGCTTCGGTGGTGGAGAAGGCGTACCGGATGTACGACATGTTCGGCGAGTACGACGAGGTCGTCGACCAAGGAGCGTTCGCGAAGACCCTTGCTCGGAAACCAGACGTGGCGTACCTGGTGAACCACTCCGGCGTCACCATGGCGCGGACCAAGTCCGGTTCGCTGCTGCTGTCCGCGGATTCCCAGGGATTGCAGACGGAGGGTTACGTCAACCCGAAGCGGTCCGACGTGAACGACTTGGTGATCGCGATCGAGGACGGCGACATCACCGAGATGTCGTTCGCGTTCCGGATCATCGACGGCCAGTGGAACGAGGACTACTCCGAGTTCCGGATCCTCGAGGTCGACCTCGACCGGGGCGACGTGTCGGCCGTGAACTACGGCGCGAACCCGTACACGTCGGTCGCCGCTCGACAGACAGAGATCCTGAACGACCTGCAGCGGCTTCCGTCGGGTGCACAGCGTGCCGCGGTGGAGATGCTGCAGGAAACCCGCGCCGAGCGTGCCGCCGAGCCGCAAGCGGAATCGGGAGAGTGTGCCGGGCCGCCCGTCGTCGCCGAGCCACAGGGGCGTTCGATCAAGCTGATCGAGGCGCTGCTCGATCTCTGAAGACTTCCCGTGCTACGCCGGCACTCAGACCGGCAAGCGTGGAGATGGCTGTACCAGTAAGCCGACCCTCAGATCGGTAACTGTCCCTCGCATGGACGGCACTCAGACCGGGATCGCGAGCCACCAAGTCAACTACCCCACTCGAAAGGGAGGTTTCGTCATGGTCATCGACGAGATCATCACCAAGATCGAGGTGGAGCAGGACATGGCGACGAAGGCCCGTGACAAGGCCATCGCCGAGGTCCAGGCCATCGTGGCGTCCGCCACGCAGGAAGGCCGCTCCACCCTCACCAAGGACGAAGACGAGCGCGTCAAGGAACTCTTCCAGATCAAGGAGCGCAAGGCCGCCGACCTCGTCGGCATCGCCGCGAAGCTCGACAACGCGAAGCGTGCCAAGACCGCCGAGCTCGAGATCTCCACTCAGAGCGAAGAGCGCCACCCCACCGGCGCCGAGACCCGCAAGTACGATCAGGTCGCTCGGGTCGGCTCGGAGGAGCGCACCTACCACCGCGGCAACGACCGCAAGGGCGCCCAGTTCGTCCGTGACGTCGCGAAGCAGTTCCTGTTCCGCGACCTCGAGGCCGAACAGCGTCTCGTCCGGCACATGCAGGAAGAGCGCGTCGAGCGTGCCCAGTATCTGCAGCGCGCTGCCGGCACCGGTGCGTTCTCCGGCCTGGTGGTTCCGCAGTACCTGACGGACATGTACGCGCCGGCAGTGGCGAACCTGCGGCCGTTCGCGGACATCTGCAACCACCACGACCTGCCCCCCGAGGGCATGACGGTCAACATCTCCCGCATCACCACCGCCTCGTCGGTGGCGCTGCAGGCCTCGGAGAACACCGGGGTGTCGGAGACGGACATGGACGACACGCTCCTCACGGAGAACGTCCAGACCGCGGCCGGTCAGCAGACCCTGTCCCGGCAGGCACTCGAGCGCGGCACCGGCATCGAAGAGGTCGCCTTGGGTGACCTCTTCAAGCGCTACGCCACCACCCTGGACAACACGCTGATCAACCAGGCCACGACCGGCCTGGCCGCGGTCGCGACGACCACGACCTACACCGACGCGTCGCCGACGGTCCCCGAGCTGTACCCGAAGCTCCTCGGTGCCGCCGCGGGCGTGGAAGCGGCCCTGCTCGGCCAGGCAGTCCCCAGCCACGTGATCATGCACTCGCGTCGCTGGTACTGGATGCAGTCCCAGGTCGGCCCGAACTGGCCGACGATCCAGCAGCCCGGCATCGACCCGCAAGCCGCCGGTGCGAACAACGCCGTCAAGTACGGCACGGGCTCGCGCGGTGTCCTCCCGAACGGCATGCAGGCGGTGGTTGACAACAACGTCTCCACCGCGGGCGGCACTGGCACCAACGAAGACGCCATCTTCGTGGTCCCGCAGGACGAGTGTCACCTGTGGGAAGACCCGCAGGCCCCGGTGTTCATCCGCGCGGAGCAGGCGAAGGCCGCGAGCCTCGGCGTGCTGCTGGTGCTCTACGGGTACTTCGCGTACTCGCTGCGCCGGTACGCCAACGGCATGCAGTCCATCACCGGCACCGGCCTGTCGACGCCGGCGTTCTGATCGGAGCTGACCATGGGAACGATCGTCACCGGCGCGGGTGCGTACGCGAACTCCGCGAGCCTGTCTGCGGCACAAACCGGGAACGGGCAGTCCACGAACATCGTGGACCGCGGCGGATCCACCGGGCCCGCGCTGGTGACGATCGTGACCACGGTCGGGTCCACTCCAACCTGTACCTACCTGCTCGAGGTGTCGGCGGACGGGGTGGACTGGTTCCCAGGCGCCTACGCTGACGTGGCGGCGCCAACCACCACGTCGGTGGCGACGTTCGCAATCACCTCGGCGACGACAACCAGGAAGGTCATGGTTGCTGGGCAGCCGTGGCGGTTCCTGCGCGTGACGTTCAGTGCCAACACGAACGTCACCAGCACCGTGACCGTGTGGGCGTACTGAAGCTCGTCAGGTCGTGGCCGGCGCGGATCCCCGCGGGCCGGTCCTACGTGGTCGACCAGGTCGAGCGGATCGTCATCAAAAATCACGATTACCACGCACTCCGCGGACTCGGTGACGTGCTCCTGCTGGAGTGGGACATCGCGGTCAGCAAGGAGGACCTCGAAAGGTTCGCCGCGGTCGCTGCTGAAGGTTCAAGCGATGTCTTGGTGGCGCCGTACACGCTGTATGTCCCGGATCCCGTGTGGGCACACCGTTCATGGCCGGGCGGGATCACCCCAGAGGGCGCTGCCCCGGTGGAAACAGGCGCGGCGTTCTGCAACCTGTTCGGCCTAGGCATGACCTACTTGCCCGGCGAGTTAGTCGAGGGTTTCTGTGAGTCGGGGTGGGCGAGCCATTTCGGGGACGTGGAGTTCTCGTTGTGGCACTACCACAACGTGAAGAAGCAAGTTCCGATCGCATGGGATGTCCGTCCTGTGCATCTCAACCATCCTGGAGTTCACCGTGTCGGATGACACCAACGACAAGACCATCGCCGCGCTGCTGCGTGAACGAGCGGCGCTCCAGCAGCAGGGCAAGACCGACCGGATCGAGCAGGTCGACGCGGAGCTGAAAGCCCGCGGCCACGAAACACCGAAGGACGAGAAGTCGGCCGACGCCGCGAAGTCCTCGGAGGACCCGAAGCGGCAGGCCCCCCAGGGCCGTTCGGCGAACCGGCAGCAGACCACCGAGCAGAAGAACTCGTGATGGACCTGCTGTACCAGGTCGCTCCGCAGGTCAGGCAGCTGCTCAACGAGCGCGAGAACGCCGAGATCTACGGGCAGGATGAGCGCAAGAGGGCAGTCGACAAGCAGCTCGCCGAGCTCGGCTACAAGGACTGATCTCTACGATTCGGGGGAAGTCATGCAGCTTGCCGCCTACAGCTTCGACGAGTCCGGTGATACAGCGATCGATGCGGTGGGCGGTCATGATTTCGCGTTGACCGCCAACGCCGCCCGGGTCCCTGGACATGTGTCGGGTGGTGCTCTTCAGCCGTCGGGGGCGACCGCTGTACCTCTTCCGGATATCGGTCGGACCGTGGAGCGCACGGTCTGCATGTGGATCAAGGGGGATGTGCCGGACGGGTGGGCCATCGAATGGCATGACCCGGTCGAGGATTCCGGGGCATGGGGGATCCTGTTCAACATGGATGACGTCGTCATCCAGGGCCGGAACGGTGGGACGTTCGTTCAGGCGAAAGCCCTGTGGCCGGACACCACGAACTGGCATCACGTGTCTGGCACGTTCGGCGGGAACAGTGTGAAGCTGTACCTGGATGGGGTGCTGGCGGATCAAGTTTCGTTGACTGGCCCCATCACCGCGCCCACGAACGCGCCGACCATGTTCGGTGGGTGGACGAGTGCGGGGAGTTTCGACGACCTCCGGATCTACGACACCGCGTTGGGGCAGTCGTCGATCACGGCGGCGATGGCTCCGATCACGTCCACGGATCTGGCGTCGGCTGCTGATTTGTCGGTGGATGAGGCGTTTCTGGCGCGGGTGAAGGCCGCGATGCAGCAGTACGGGGTCGCGAAAGCGAAAACTATCTACGCGACGGGGTCCCCGACCGAGGCGTTGAAGGCGGAGTTCAACCTGGCGCGCAACGCGTTGCGGGATCCGGTTTCGTATGCGGAGCAGTTCGCGTGGGCGATCGGCACCGACACCACTGTGGATTCCACTGTGGATGACGACACGATCCGCACGAAAGTCCAGGACGCGTGGCCCATTATCGCCGGATCACCGTTCTAACCATTCTGGGAGGAAGCTGTGCCTGTCCGTCCGCCGTCCACCATTCACCTGCACTGCACCCTGTGCACGGAAACCGTGTTCGACTCGAACAACTGGACCGAGGCCTGGAACCACCAGCTCGACGTCCACCCGGAGGCCACGGTCACCTGGACGCTGGTCGAGTAGCCCATGGCCGTCGGCTATGTCTCCTCATCGTCCACGGGGGCAGGGGACGCGTTCGTGTCCACCATCAACGTTCCAGTACCGACGGGTGCGGCAGCGGGCCACGTTGCAGTGCAGGGGATCGAGCGGTGGGAGTCGACCAACCCGGCGATTACGTGGGCGTCAGGGTTCACTCAGATCGTCAGTTTGGTGTCTGGCTCCTCGAAGCTGAACATCGCGTGGAAGCGTCTTACCGCCGCCGACACGGGAAACTACACGTCGTCTTGGACGGGATCACAGTGGTCGCTGGGGCACTGCATCCTCATCTCCGGCGCGCTGTCCTCCGGGGATCCGATCGAGGCCAGTAACACCGCCACCTCCGCCTCCGGTACCTCGGTTCCGACCACGTCGGTGACCACGGCGACTCTGGCGTTCCTGACGCATTTCGTGTCCAACGAGAACAGCGCCACCACCACACCGCCCACCTCGTTCACTGAAGTGCAGGACTCGAACTACCTGCACACCAACTACTGGATCCCAGGTTCCACAGGGAGTCTCAGCGCCTCCGGTAGCACCTTGTCCGCCTCCACCTTGTCGCTGGCGGCGCTGATCGCGGTGAAACCCGACACCGGCGGTGCTGCTCCATCCGTACCGATCTACACCATCTCGTCCTACGGCAGTTTCCACTGAAATGAGGGTTGACCCATGGCGCGTTACTCGGCGCAGGCAAAGTCGTCGGCGGCGCTGGCCGTTGACACCGGATTCGCGTGGCTACAGTCGTCGGCGAACAACGGGTTCAAACTCCGCCGCGTCACCATCGGTGTCGTGGCCGGAACCTCCACCCCCACCAGCCAGCAGCTGACGGTCGGTATCAACCGCGTCACCACCGCAGGCACCACGCCCGGCGGCGGCATGACCCCGAACAAACTGGACCCATCTTCGGCGGCTGCCGGGTCGACGTTCAAAACCACCTACGCGACCCCGCCCACCTTGACCGCGGACGACGCGTTCCGCGTGTCGTTCAACTCGCAGTCCGGTGTGGACCTGCCGTGGGAGATGCTCGAAGAGTTCGCTGTGGCCTCGGGGACCGCGAACGGCCTGGTGTTCATCAACCGGGACAACGCGCTGCCCTCCACGCACAGCTACGTGATCTCGGTCGAGTTCGAGGAGTGACCTACTTCTAGCCTGGAGGTAGATCATGTCCCGTCGTTGGCGGATTCCATTCGCGCGCCGCCAGCGGCGGTTCGACCCACCCTGGCCGGTCCCCGGACCGGTTCCCGGGCGGCCTCTGGAGTTCCTGGCCCGCAAACGACGTCCGGCACCGGTTCAGCGGCGCGGACGGTTCCAGACCGTTCCAGGAACGCTTTCCGTTGTCCCGCCGGAGTTCGTGGCTCGCTCAACGCGGACATGGCCTTCGCGCCGGCGCGGTCAGGTGTTCACCGTCCCGCCCAGTGTTGCGACTGCCGTGCCCGATCCACTGGCACCGGGCAGGCTGACGACTCGCCGACGACCGGTACCGTCGGTACGCCGCGGCGAGTTCCAGGCGGTGCCTCCGACACCAGTTCAAGCTGGAACCGGGCCGCTGGTTCCCGACCGGATCGAACCGCGCCGCCGCCCAGTCGTCCACGTCAGGCGAGGCGAGTTCCAACCCGTACCGCCCGCGCAGTCTCCAGGAACATCGGGGTCGTTGGTTCCGCCGTTCCGGCGCGGGCGAGTAGCGCGGTCGACGTTGATCCGGCGTGGCGAGTTCCTGCTCGTCCCGTCACGCCCAGCGGTTGCGGGCACGGCACCGTTAGTGCCGAAGATGCTGCGACAGCCCACGCGACGCCTGGTCATCACCCGCCGCGGCGAATACCTCACCGTCCCACCCGCGACCGTGGCAGTGCTCGATCCGGGATTCGTGTGCCAGGACTTCGCAACCACCGCGACGGTCAATGCATACGCGGCCACATCCGCAGTGGACGCGTTGTCGGCTGCTGCAGTGGTCGACGCCTACAGCGCCACGGTCGGGATCGACCTGTACGGCGGAACAGCAACGAACTGCGGGAGGTGACATGGCCACGAACCAGCCGATCACGCTGAACGAGAACAACGACGAGAACGTTAAGGTCACGATCACCACCAACGTCCCCACGGACGGCACGACCCTCGACCTCACAGGGAAGACCGTCGAGGCATACCTGAAGCCCACCAAAGCCTCCGCGGACAACGACGCCGCGGCGTGGAAGGGCTCCACCGCCACCACCGGTGTCACGATCACTGACGCGGCGAACGGGAAAGCCACGGTATCGATCCCCGCGGCGAACATCACCACCACGCAGGGGTGGTGGCGGGTTGATGTGCTGTCCAGTGGTCTGCGGAAGACCGCGGTCTACGGCACAGTGACGGTGGTGGATCTCTGATGGCGATCGACGTCGGGGACCGGTATCGCCTGTCGTGGACCAACACGGCACCCGGATCGGGTGGCCTGGTGAACGCGGACACCGTCGTTTTGACGATCACCTTGCCGGACGGCTCTACGGTGGCCCCGGGCGTGACGAACCCGCCGTCCCCCACCGGAAAGTACGTCTACGACTACCAAACCGTGCAGTCGGGGCGCCACTCGGCGCGCTGGGTCGGGACAGGGACCGGGGCGGGCGCGCACGTCGAGGTGTTCGACGTCCGTCCGGCCGACGTGCCGTACCTGGTGTCCTTGCAAGACATCAAGGACCAGACCAACATCACCAACGACGTCTCCGACGAGGAACTCCGCACCTACCTGGAGTCCGCGACCGGTGTGATCGAACGCCACCTCGGTCAGGCCGTGGTGAAACGCACCTACAGCGAGGAACACCAGATCGGCCATGGCCTACTGGTGCTGAACTGGACCCCGGTGATCGCGGTGACCGCCCTGTCGCTGGTGGACGGCACCCACACGTGGAACGTCAACGATCTGCACGTCACACCCGCCGGTGTGGTCACCACCCCGCACGGTGTCAACCCGTACGGGCACGTCGCCGCCATCTACACCGCGGGCATGACCATCGTTCCCGAGGAATACGGGCTAGCCGCGCGGATCATCGTGCAGCACCTGTGGGAAACCCAACGCGGCAACGCCGGCGGGCCACGGGTCGGCCTCCCCGACTCCATGATGTCCAACGCGGGCGGATATAGCGGTAAGGGCTATGCCATCCCCAATCGCGCGCTGGAGTTGCTCGGCGGCGGACTTCCGGGGATCGCATGACTGAGTCCCGGATACCTGAAGCGATCGACGCGATCATCGCCGCTCTCACGACCGCGCAGCCGGACCTGCAGGTGTGGGACGGTCCCATCATCTCCGGCGACTACACCAACGCCGTCTACATCGGATTCGACGGCCAGTACGAGGATTCTGAGGAGCTGGCGGTCTCCGCGCAACAGGAATGGGCAGGGATCGGCAGGAACGCACGCAACGAGGACCTGCAGATCACTTGCTCGGTGGTTGTCCTGACCGGAAACGCCGACACGGCGTGGAAACCCACCCGGGACGCGGCGTACTCGATTATCGAGGCCGTGGGGCAAGTTCTCAGGGCGGACCCCTCGGTCGGGCTTCCGCCCCCGGTGGTCGCCGAACTGGTGCCGGGCGACTTCTACCAGGAAACCGGGCCTGCCGGAATGCAGGCCCGTGTCTTGTTCTCGATCCACCTCAAGACCCGCGTTTAAGGGAGAACTCCATGCCCAGGTTCCAGTTGCGTGAAGGCCACGATCCGATCGACCTCTTCTCGCGGAAGGAGGGGGACGAGCAGTTCCACGTCGACCCCGGCCAGAAGATCCTCGTTCCCGGGGAACTCGCCAAGGAGCAGCCGGCGGAGGACGCCTGGATCGTCGGAGAAGGGGACGACGCCCGCGCGTGGGCGAAGTCCCAGTGGGAGCTCGTCGAAGACACCAAGCCGGCCAAGGCCGCGCCTGTGAAGGAGAACTGACATGGCCACTGGTTCCGGTCTTGACGGACAGATCGGTTTCGCGCAGGAAACCACGTGGGGCACCGCGGTCACCGTGACGAGGTTCCCGGAGTTCAACTCCGAGGGTGTCTCTCTGGACACGACGTGGCTGGAGCCGACGGCGCTCCGCCCCGGCGTCTACCACAAGCGTGGCGGGCGGGCGCAGCCATCGCGGTACTCGGTCCAGGGGGATTTCGAACTGGACCTGGTGACGCTCGGCATGGGAATGTTCATGAGGAACGCGCTCGGTTCCACCACGGCGACCACCACGCTGATCGCGGGCTCGGCGTACAAACAGATCCACGTCCCGGGTGGCTTCGTGGGTCTCGGTCTCACCGCGCAGGTCGGACGTCCGCAGCCCAACGGGACGGTCATCCCGTTCACCTACGCGGGCTGCAAGATCCCGAAGTGGGAACTGTCCCTCAAGGACAACGCCACCCCGAAGCTGAAGTTCACCATCGACGGCAAGTCCGAGTCCACCGCCACCGCCCTGGCCACCCCGAGCTACCTGACGGGCGCGACGGTGTTCACGTTCCGGCAGGCATCGCTGAAGCTCGGCGGTACCGCGGCCACCGCGTCGGGGGAAACCACGATCACCGGCGGTGTCGCGCCCACCACGATCATCAAGGACATCTCCATCGCCGGCGCGAACCCGATGGCAGACGACCGGTACGGCATCGGCAACGCCGGGCTGAAGGCCGAGCAGTTGCAGAACGCGACCCCCACGATCACCGGGAAGCTGGGCGCTGAGTTCAACAAGACCGAGTTCTACGACGTGTACTCGGCTGGCACCCCGACGTGTCTGCAGTTCGACCTCACCGGTGCGGTGATCGGCGGCGCCAACTCGTACCTGTTCTCGGTGATCCTGCCAATGGTGAAGTTCAAGAAGGCCACCCCGCAGGTGACCGGCCCGGACATCGTGCAGATGTCCACGGATTTCGAGGCCTACTCGGACGAGGTCAACCCGGTCATCCAGGTCAAGATCGTGTCCACTGAGGCCACGGCGGTCTGATGAGGATCTCGCTCTCTGTCGAGGGCGTCGATCAGTACCGGGACCTGGCGAAGCGCCTGAAGGCAAACGGGCCAAAGGGCAAGCAACTGCGGAAGCGGTTGCGCGGGAAGATCGCCGACGCGGGGCGCCCGGTGGTGGATGAGGTGCGGACCGCTGTGCGGGGATTGACCGTGACTTCGCACGGCGGCGGTGCTGCCCAGCGCCGGAACTTCAACGTGTCCCGCGCATCGACGGAACGCGCGAAGCGATCCGCGGCACGTCGCTCGGCAGGCCTTCGGGACTCGATCGCTGCCGCGACCCGCCTGCAGATCACCGCCAAGGGCGTGCGGATCGTCATCAACAGCGCCCGCCTCCCGCCGGATCAGAAGAACCTCCCTCGCCACCTGGACTCGGCGAAGGGCTGGCGGCACCCGGTGTTCGGTGACACCTCACATTGGGTGTCTCAGAAGGGTGGCCCGTACTTCGGGCGCACGATCATGCGGCGTGCGCCGAAGTTCCGGCAAGCCGTGTTGGAAGCAATGGACGAAACAGCGCGAGAAATCGAAGGCTGAACAAAAAGGGGACATCATGCCGGACCGTAAACCGATGAGGTTCAAGATCGACGACGTCGAGTACGTCTACGACTGGGCGCTGAAGGCCAAGGACGCGATCTTCATCCAGGAGAAGGCCCACGTCGCACCTGTCGATCTGTGGCCAGCAATCGACAGGCTCGACCCACTGGCCATCGCTGCGTTCATGTTCGTCATCCGCAAGCAGGCCGGGGAAGCGGTCCAGTGGAAAGACGTGCTGGAGCACGACGTGATGTCGTTCGAGGTCATCCAGGAGGTCGATCCTGGCGATGTGGGCGAGCCCGGTTCGACCGAGGAGGGTAGCGGCGCGGACCCTACCTCGAGGTCTGGAAAGACCCGAAAGGCCGGTACGAAAAGTACTGGCTAGCGATTTCTCTGCGGCAGCGTTGGACGCCTGAGCAGATCCAAAACCTCACCCTTTATGAATTTGACTGTTTCGCGATGGTCATCGAAAAACTGAATGAGGGGTGACGATGTCGGATCTGTCGTTCAACATCGTCGCGATGGATCGCGCGGGCACTACATTCGTCAAGCTCGCCGAACAGGCTGAACGACTCGCGGACAAACTCGACAAGATCGACGGCAAGCAGGTCACCGCTGACGTCAATGTCCGCACCGACGAGTCCCGTAAAGCTCTGGACTCGTTCACGACCCGTTTCCAGCTCATGGCCGCGGGGATCGTCGCTGCCTCGCCGCTGGCGGGCGCGGCGATCGTCGGCGGTGTCGGCGCCGGGTTCATCGGCATGGCTGCGCTGGCACAGAAGTCGAACGAGCAGGTGAAGAGCACCTTCACCACAATGTGGCAGAACGTGGTCGCCGACACGGGGCGCGCCACCGCCCAGCTCGTGCCGCAGATCGTCGGCGCCGGACGGCAGATCGGCGCCACGTTCGACCGGCTCGGCCCGCAAATGCAGGCCGGCTTCGCCGCAACTGGTCCGGCGATCGTCGCACTGACGCGCGGCCTCACGGACTTCGCGCAGAACGCCATGCCCGGCGTCACCTCCGCGATGCAGAACAGTCTGCCGATCTTCTCTGGGATCGCGAATGCGGCTGGAACCCTCGGTACCGCGATTGGATCCGCGGTGTCATCGGTGGGCCAGCACTCCCAGGCCTACGGCACCTACGTCCAATCGCTCGGGAACATCACCTCCTCTGTCCTCGGCGCGGTCGTCACGATCGTCAACGATGTCGCCGAGGCATGGGCCGAGAACGCCGGCCAGATCGACTCCGCCGTGGACGGGGTCGCCGACACCGTCGCAGGGCTCGCCGACGGGGCGCTGCCGGTGTTCGCGAGCGCACTCGACGCCGCCGCTACCGCGATCACCACCATCACCGACATCCTTGGACCGGTTGCCCCCCTGCTCGGCACGGTCGGCGCCGCGGCACTCGCCATGTGGGGTGCGTTCAAGGTCGCCGAGGCAGTCTCCGCCGGGATCCGTGCGGTCGCCGCTGGTGCGCTCTCCATGGGTGTCGCGATGGAAACCGGGTCGGCACGCGCTGCCGGGATGATGGCGTCGATGCAGGGCGTCGCGGTGACGTCTTCGACTGCGGCTACCGCAGTCAAGGCTGCTGGCGCATCGGCGGCATCCGCATCCTTGGGTTTTGCGTCGACCGCGTCTTCTATCGCGGGCCCGCTCGGGATCGCGTTGGTAGCCGGTACGGCCTTGTGGGCGATGTTTGCCGGCTCTCAGGATGGAGCGTCTAGCTCGTCGGCGAACCTCGCCCGGAATCTGGACGGAGTCACGTCGGCGCTCGAAACGTCGAATGGGGCGATCAACTCCAGCGTCATCAAGTCGTTGGAGGCCGAAGAGGGCTACAAGAAGGTCGTCGAGGCCACAAAGGACTTCGGAATCTCGCAGTCCGACATCACAGCGGCGGTGACTAAGGGCGGTCCCGCGCTCGATGGGCTGCGCACGAAGCTTCAAGGGATCATCAAGGCCAACCAGGACATTGTCACTGTTGCTGGTGGCGAGCAGGTAACCACAGGCAACTCCACGAGCGAGGCGGCAGATCGTGCGCTGTTGTCTCTGAACAAGCTCGTTGAAGGTTTCGAGAAGTCACGGAAGTCGTCGGAGGAGAACAAGAAGGCCCTTCAGGAGCACGCAACTGAGCTCACCGCATCGAATGAAGGGCAGCAGGCCGCTGGCCGGATCGCGCGCAGTCTCGGCATCAGTCTGGACGCCGTGTCGGCTGGGTTCCACGGGGTCGCACGTGCCTCTGGTGACGCGTCGGTCAGTGTTCAGGACGTGGCAGCGAAGTTTCTCACTGCACAGTTGAACATCGCGAAAGCGACGCTCACCATCTCGGATGGATTCGCGCAGGCCGACAAGCAGGTCGCCACCGCGCAGCAGGGTGTCGCGGACGCGTCGGCGGCCTATCAGCAGTCGCTTCGCGGTGTGGCGGACGCGCAGCATTCGGCGGCGCAGGCGTCCCGCGCGGTGGCGCAGGCCCAGCAGGGTGTTGTGGACGCCCAGCGAGGTGTGGTGACCGCACAGCGGGCGGTGAAGGACGCCGTCGAGGGTGTCGCGTCGGCCCAGCAGGCATACGCCCGATCGCAGGAACAAGCCCGGGATGCGGAACGGTCGCTGCACGACGCCAGGCAGCAGGCGATCCAGGACCTCAAGGAACTCCGTCTCCAGATGGAGGACCAGACCGTATCGGAGCAGTCTGCGCGGGTCCGCCTGTTCGAGGCACAGCAGAAGGCCGCCGGGTTCGGTATCACCACCGCCAACGTAGGGCGGATCGCGGCCGGCCCGGTAACGGCGGAGAACCTCGACGAGGTTAAGGCCGCGATCGATCTGCGGTCGGCGCAGAACAGCTTGAACAACACCCTCAACAGCGGTGCGAAGGTCCGGCAGCAGCTCACCGAAGCCGAACGCGTCGGCGTGAACGGCTCCCGCGGTGTGATCGCGGCGGAGCGGCAGGTGCGGGACGCACACCAGGCGGTGCAGAACGCCGCGAAAGGTGTCGAGAAGGCTCAGCAGGCCGTCAGCGACGCCAACTACGGTGTGATCACGGCGAACCGGAACCTGGTTCGGGCGAAGCAGGCCGTGTCGGACGCCTCGTATGCGGAGGCCCGCGCCCACCAGGGTGTGGCGGACGCGCAACGCCAGTCGGAACGAGCAGCAGGCAATCTCACGCGTGCGAAGGACGCACTGAAAGAAGCCACCGACAACGCGTCCCGCTCGCTGGACCTGAACACCGCGGCCGGGCAGCGGAACATCGGGAACCTGCTGAACCTGTGGAACCAGATCAACGGGCAGAACATCCCCATCCAGGACAGGTACAACCAGCTGATCGAGAAGACCGCTGGCGCGTTTGGGATCTCGAAGGATAAGGCTGAGGAGTATCTGAGGCAGTTGGGGTTGATCCCACCGGACTTCAAGTTCGGTGTCACCGCCGTGCCGTCGATCGACGCGCAGGGATTGTGGGACGACATCAAGGCCCCCACGAGCCTGACGGGTCGGAAGCAAGCGTTCGCGGCTGGTGGACAAGTCTTCGGACCCGGCGGTCCCACCGACGACAGGATCCCCGCCTGGCTGTCCAACCGGGAGTACGTGCACCCGGTCGACGCAGTAGAACACTACGGCGTCGGATTTATGGAAGCGGTGCGGAGAAAGCAATTCCCGAAGGGTTGGGACGGTGCTGCAACCCCACGGCTCGCCGGCGGCGGTATGGTCGGGCTGGCGACGGCGAACTTGGGCTTGGCGGATGTCGGTAGCCGCTACCAGGCCACAGTGCATGCCCTCGACGTGCTCGGCTGGGAACACCCACCTCTACTACCGAAGTATGTTCCGCCGCCAGTGGCCGCTGTAGGCAGTTCGATCGCAGGGTCGGGGTTGGCGGGCGATCGGGCGGCGAATCGGGAAATTGTGCGCCGGATCTTCGCGGAGATGTTCGGCTGGGGTGACCAGTGGCCAGCCACGGATAGCCTCCTCATGGGCGAGTCCGGTTATCAGAACACGGTGAAGAACAAGGTCTCGACCGCGTACGGCATGTTCCAGTTCCTCGACAAGACGTGGGGCGGGTACGGGATCCCGAAAACGTCGGACCCTGTTCAGCAGACCGTCGCCGGTGGCCGGTACATCAAGGCCCGATACGGGTCGCCGAACGCGGCCTATGCGGCATGGCTGTCCCGGAAGCCGCACTGGTACGCGGACGGCGGGCTGGTGGATGCGGCGAAGCGCACAATGTACGGCTCCTATGACAACGGCGGCACTCTTCAGCCGGGCTACACCATGGTCCATAACGGCACCGGCAAACCGGAGAACGTTCGTACCTCCGCACAGGAGGACGGGATCGTCACCGCGATCCGCGACTTGCGGAAGGACCTGAAAGCCGCCGTGTACGAGGCCCGGCAAGGCTCCATCGACGGGGTCGTCCGGTTTGAGGACGGTGCGCTCGCGGGCAAGATCGAGGCCACGTTCAAGCAGATGGAGACGATGTCGGGGGTTTTGCCGTGACCGCCGAGATCACCAGATGGATCGATCCCAACGGTGTCGAAACACTGCTGGATGTGGACTGGGAAGCCACTGGCCGGTTCATGCCGGAACCCCAGCATGACGAAGACGAAGTCCCGGAGCAGGACGGATCCCATCACCGCGAAACCCGGTTCAAGCCGAAGGACTTCACCATCCGGGTCACGACGGTGGAGAACGGGGAACCCGCCCTCCGGCAGTCCCTTCGGGACCTCATGAAAGCGATGAACCCGAAGAAAGGTGAGGGGATCATCCGGGTTACCTCACCGATCGGTGACACCCGCGAAATCGGGTGCCGCTACCTCTCCGGTCTCGGCCTTGAGGAGAAACCCGAAGTGTCGGGGCCGACGATGCAGCAGGCTGTGATCACGCTGCACGCCAACGACCCCTTCTGGCTGGACCAGAGCGACACCACCACCACCTACGCCATCGGCAACCCGCCCGCGTTCTTCCCGATCCCGCCGCTCCGTCTCACCGCGTCGGAGATCGCCGTCGACACCACGGTGAACAACGACGGTGACGACGACGCATGGCCTGTGTGGACCATCTACGGACCCGGAAGTGGGGCTACCTTGCGGAACCTCACCACCGGGAAAGTGTTGTCGCTGCCGTCGTCGAGTCTCGGGTTGGGGGAGTCCATCAGCATCGACACCCGGAAGGGCAGGAAAACCGTCACCAAGAACGACGGCACAAACCTGTTCACCGGGCTCACCACTACTTCGGCGCTGTGGCCACTGGTCGAGGGAACGAACGCGGTGAGACTGGAAATGACTGGTGTCACCACAGGCGTGTCTTCGCTGCAGCTGTCGTATCGGCGAAGGTACCTGTCGCCGTGACGTGGAAAATCTATGTCCGCGACAAGGACAACAGCCGCGTCGGCGAATTGGACGACTACACCGAAGCGAAACTCGCCCCGGTCTACAACGACGTCGGCTCGTGGTCGCTGACGCTGTCCCGCAAATCCCTGCAGGCCGCGAACCTCACCACCCCCGGCGCGGGGATCATCGTCACCCGCGACGACGAAGGCCCCGAACAGGTCGTGTTCTCCGGACCCGCCCTGTCGTGGGAACACCGATGGGACCTCGCCGTCAACCACGTCGCCATCTCCGGCTCCACCGACGACGTGTGTCTCCTGTCCCGATTGGTGTCCCCATCCCCAGGGCAGTCGACCCCGCCCTACGACACGCAAGCCGTCGATGTCCGGACCGGTGTCGCGTCCACCGTGATCCGTCAGTACGTGAACGTCAACCTCGGCCCCGGCGCCGTTCCGGCGAGACGGAAATCCGACCTCACGTTGAGTGGTGACCCGGTGATCGGGGCGAGTGTCCGCGGTGAAGGACGATGGGACTCGGACCTTCTCGCGTTCATCCAACCCCTGGCCATCACCGGCGGTGTCGGGTTCCGTGTCGTGCAGAACGGCACCGGGCTGCTGTTCGAGGTGTACGCGCCCACCAACCGATCCGGCGAGATCAAGTTCTCTCGTGACCTCGGGAACCTTCTTGCGTTCCAGTACTCCAACCGTGCACCCACCACGAACTACATCTACGTCGGAGCCAGTGGTACCGGAACCACCAGGATCATCAAAGAGTTCCAGGACCCCGGGTCGATCGCGACCTGGGGACGCCAGGAAGGCCCGCTGGCGAACGAGAGCTCCACCTCGGACACCACCGCCATCACCCAGGTCGGCACCGAAGCTCTCGAGCAAGGCCAGGAACAAGCCGCCCTGTCCTTCACCCCCATCGAAATCCCGGGGATGCGATACGGCCTGGACTACTTCCTCGGCGACACCGTCACCGTCCAACTCGAGGACACCGTGACCCCTTACGAGGAGTCCGGGCAGATCGTCGATCAGATCCGGAACGTCGAGATCTCCCTCACCCCGGACAAGACGACCATCACGCCCTCGGTGGGAACCGGGCAACGCGGCGACATCCCCCGTCTTTTCCGCGCTTACCGGCAACTCCACCGGCGCGTCAACAACATCGAAAGGGTGTGAGATGGCCACCTCCCTCGAGTCCTACATGCCGTACGACGCTGGCCCCGGATCGAACGTCACCGAAGACGGCTGGCGCCGGTTCGCCCGGCACTTCCGTGGCGACGGCGTGATCCGGTCCGTGGGCGGGGAGTTCCGGCCGTTCGGCGACTCCTCCGGAATGCAGGTGAAAGTCCCCACGGGGGAGTGCTGGATCCGTGGCCAGTGGGGTGAATCCACCACCCAGAAGACCGTGGCGATCACCGCCGCACACGCCACCCTCATCCGTCGTGACTTGGTGATCCTGCGGAACGACTACGTCAACAACCGCATCGAAGTCGACGTCCTCACCAACGGAACCCCCGGATCCTCCACCTTTCCCACCCTGACGCAGAACTCGTCGATGTGGGAAATCCAGCTCGCCCAAGTCACCGTCCCAGCCGCAGCCTCCACCATCACCTCTGGGGCTGTGCGGGCAATCCCGGACTACACCGACGGGTCCTGCTCCTACACCGTCGACTCCAGCTACCAGACCATCACCACCGGCGGCAGCGGTGCACGCATCGACTTCGACGTCGAACAGTTCCCCTCGTCCGTTGTCGGGCGGCCGTCCATCCGGGAGTGGCAGCTCAACCGGGCAGGCACGTGGATGATGGTTCTCAACTGCTACTGGGACAACCCCTCCACCGCTGGGTCTCGGAGGATCTGGCTGCAGCGCGCCAACGGCGGCGCGGCGAACTCGGTGAAGCTCGCCTACATTTCCCAGCCCGCGGCACCGGACTCCGGGACCGGGCAGAACATCGTCGCGATCGACCGGTTCACCGCCGGCGAGATCGTCGAGGCGTGGGCGCAGCAAACCTCCGGTTCGAGCATCACGCTGCTCGGGACAAGCTCGTTCAACGAAGGCACCCGGATCCAGCTCTTCTGGCTGGGCCCCTGAGATTGAAACCGTCTACGCAAGAGGGCGCGGAAGAGGAGACAATGATCATTCTTCGCAGCACTCCAGGGCCGTTCGAAGTTATGTTCATGCTCGCAGCGATCGTTGGCGGCGTCACCATCCTGTTCACCTCGTACATGACCGTAGTCGGGCGCACAATTCCTGTGTGGATGGTGCTATACATCGGCATCGGGCTGGTGGTCGGTGGGGCGATGAGCCTGTACGGAATCCTCACCAAGCGTGGAGTTGGCCCGCTTATCGAGCGCGCCGGATTAGCGCTGCTGGTGATCCTGTTCGTCACCTACACGGGTCTGATATTCATGGCCGTCGGTGTGCGTGGCGCAACCAGTGCCGTGTTCTTTCTAGCCTTCGCTGCAGCGTCTATCGCGCGCATGCACCAGATCAACAAAGCGTTCCGCGAGGCCGCTGAAGAACTGAGAGAGCGGGGGGCGGAATGAACCAGCTCGTTCTTTCACTTATCAGTCTTCTGGGGGGCGCGGGCTGGATCGTGTCGCTGATCCAGGTCCGGGCGAAGAACCGACGGCTTAATACCGACTCCGTGAAGGTGCTGACGGAAACAGCAACAGGTCTGGTGAAAGCAGTCAAGGAAGAGCTGGAAGAGGCCGAGGGTGACGCGAAAAAACTTCGCTCCGAGGTCAAGGAGCTTACCCGGCAACTTGCCGAGGCCCACCTCCTGGCTGACGACCTGAACCAGAAGCTCGTCGACACGCAACGGCGTGCGGACTACTACGAGGCTGAGTACAGGCGCGTCACCGGCTTCGGGAACAAGGGGACGTAGTGATCACATTCGGGCTGGACATCAGCCACCACCAAGACCTCGCCCTGGATCTCGCCCAGTGCCGTCGTGACGGCTGCGAGTTCGTGTTCCTCAAAGCCACCGAGGGAGCGACGTTCACCGACAGCGAGTTCGCGGCGAACCTCGCCGAGGCACGCGCGGCCGGTCTCCTGGTCGCCGCCTACATCTACCAGCGCGCCGGAGTGTCCGCCGCGGCCCACGTCGAACGAGTCAAGGCTGTCGTCCCCCGCGACGTCCCGGTCATCCCCGATGTCGAGGCCGGATCGGGCAGCCTCGCACTGACCCGGGACCTGATCAACGGTCTCCGCGCGGCGGGATACCGGGTGCCCCTGCTGTACCTGCCGGTCTGGTACTGGCGAGAACTTGGGTCCCCGTCTCTCGGCGGCTTACCGCCACTGTGGTCGAGCCGCTACCCCGACAACATCGTCGGCACCCTCGCCGATGAGTGGGCCAACGTACCCGCGCACTACTGGAACGGCTACGGCGGCCTGCCGGTCGCAGTCCTCCAGTTCACCAGCTCGTCCCGCATCGCGGGGCACCAGCCACTCGACGCGAACGCATTCCGCGGGACACGCGCAGAACTCGCCGCCCTCCTCGGCGGCCAAGGACAGGAGGACGACATGACCCCACAGGAATTCCTGGACACGAAGGTCAAATGGTGGGACGGGCGCGAAGTGCCTGTGAAGGACATCCTCGCCGAGGTCTACATGTCCGCGCGCGGGCTTGCGGGCAAGCCCGGGTTCGAGGGCGAGAAGGCCGTCGTGAACCTGCCCCCGTTGACGGACATCAAGGCGGCAATCGGTGCCCCCGTGCCCGTCACGCTCGACTACGACCAGCTTGCCGCCAAGGTCGTCGAGAAACTCGACGGCGCCAAGCTCGCCAAGGCCATCAACGACGACGCCGCCCGCCGGATGGCGGAGTAAGGACACTCCCCAATGAAGATCTTCGGTCGTGAGCCCGCCGTCGTGCTGGCCCTTTTCTCCGCCGTCCTGCAGGTCCTCGCCACGTTCGGCCTCAACCTCACCCCCGAACTCCAGGGCGCCGCCACCGCCGTCATCGCAGCCGTGTTCGGTGTGTGGACCGCGTTCCAGGTCGCGCAGGACAAGATCCTTCCCGCGCTCCTCGGGTTCGCGCAGGCCGGGTTCTCGCTCCTGATGGCCCTCGGCCTGGACGTCGGCACCAACACCCAGCTTGCGGTGTCGACGCTCGTCACCGCGGTCGTGGCGGCGTTCGTCCGCACCCAGGTCGTCGCACCCGTGCCACCCAACGCCACCTGACCTACATCCCCCAAGCGGCCACCACCGTCCCCGGTGGCCAACAGGCCCCGTCGTCCTCGGTACGTCCACCGAGGACGACGGGGCCCTTTTCGTATGCCCAGAATCAGGGGCCGTCAGAGAAGAACACCCACGACCGCGCCAGCTCAGACGTGACTGGCTTCGCCCCGTGACCGCCGATCGCGACCCCGTACTTCAACGGGCCCTCCGGCACACCGGCAACGGAGAACTCAAACTTGCAGGCCGTTGCCCCTTGAGGAGCGACGAACACCCCGCGGCGCAGGCTGCCGGTCGCGAGCAGCCCGCCGGCGTCGTTGAACACCTTCACCGCGGTGCCTTCTTGCATGTCGTCGTACATGCCGGTGCCTTTGCACGGTGTTCCCTCAGCCAGCTTCGCGCCGGCCACAAACAAGGTGAAGGCGCCTCGCATGGTGAACGTCGATACGGTCGAACCCGAAGCGACGGGGGCGGGCGGCTGTGGATCGTTGCGGCCTGCGATGAACCAGCCCGCGGTGATGCCTGCCGCGGCGATCACCACAGCTGCGGCGATCATGAGTGTTCGGGTTCTGGTGGGCATCGGGGCTCTCCCTTGGAGGAGGGGAAGTTGTCCCTATCTGGTCGTATGGATCACGGTTCCCGTTGCCCCTGTGACCGGACTGTGACCGATCAGCCCGCGGACTGCGGAACCTGCGTGCGGTTGTTCTGCTGCCACTCGACGACGGCACTGGTCGCGGCGTCGATACCGTCGAGGTGCTTCGAAGGGCTGCCCGCCACGACGCACAGCCGCCGGTATTCCGCGAGCACTTCCGGCGCCAGTGCGTCCTGGCCGCGGAGAACGAATACTGGCTCGTCTTCGCCGATCGTGCCGTTCTCCAGGGTGACCCTGCCGTACTTGGTGTCGATAGCCATGATCAGCCTTTCGTTTGGGTGGATATCCCGCCCGCCGCTCGGGGTGGGCCGTTCACCGAGGGGCGGTGAACGACACGGCGGGCGGGAGATCAGGCAGGAGCTGGGCTTCGGTCGTGTCTGCGTCACGGCTGGAGCCCACCTCCTCGGGCGGCGGTTCTGGTTCCTGGCGGCGCCGTAGCGGGGGCCGTCGCACGCCAGGAACGCGTGGGGGATCGTCGTCGGGACCGCTGTTACGGAACATCAGGTCAGGCCCTCGTGCCAGTGTTCGCAGATGTGCGCGCCACCGCTTCCCGGCTTGTACGCCGTGTGGCAGTGCATGCACTCGTACACCTTGCGTTGCTCTTCGGTCCATCCTGCTTGTTCTTCATCGCTGGCCCGCCGACGCTCCAAGCCTGGGGCGACGGTAGTCCGCACGACCGGTGGTTTCCGCTCCTTCACGATGGTCATGACTGCTCGCCACGCACGTTCTCTTCGTACGTCTTCAGCGCGGTCTGGCGGATCGCGGCTAGCAGATCACCGACAACCTGGTTGACGGGGATCAACGCGGTGGGGCCACCGTCAATCCGGACAGCGGTTTCGAGCTTGCCCTCATACTCGACCTGGCCGACGTACACGCGAGTCGGCTCACCGTCGGTGTTGATCGTCGGGATGGCCCACACCACCCGCATTTTCTCGTCAGCCATGCTCCGAGGATCGACCCGTGACTACCGGGCGTGAAGGGGTTGAGCTGTGCGCACAGGTTTGCGCACAGGTTATTCAGCTGGCGGCTTTAGCCTGCTCAAGACCGTCGCGGTACTCCTGCGCCCACTCCGCGCCCTGCTGATCCTCAGGTAAGTTCCCCAGCCCGGTCTCAAGATGATCGATAGCCGCCGGGTAGTCGCCTAGGGCGAGATGTGCGAGACCGGAGTTGAGCCGGTGGAACGTGGGCGTCAGCCAATACGCGGTGGCGGGAGGCTCGTCGCGCCCCGCCTCGTCGATCATGTCGTCCGCAGTGTCCAAGAGTCGTAGCGCGGCGTCGTTCTCGGCGATCTGTGCGTAACCCTGCGCGGCTTGGATCGCGTCCCCGATCCGCTGCGACACGTGCGCGCCAGGGGTGTTGTAGGCGGTGAGGAAGCCCCGGATCATGGCACGAGGCCGCCCCTGTTGGCGGGCCAGGTAGCCCCGGAAATTCAGGGCCTGCGCCGCGAGGGTCCCATCCGCCGCGTCGTCGGCGAGCTCTTCGGCCTCGTCCAGTAGCCGCACGGCGCGGACGTCCTGGCGAGCCTCGGCGTGTAGCCAGCCAGCGAACTGGACGTGCTCGGAGGCGACGCTGGCAAGCTTCTGCCGGTGGGGGCCGTTCACTTCCTTCAGGAGCCTGGTGACCATCTCGGCTTGCGCGAGCGAGGCCGGGATGAGTGGGGCCGGGCCGAGGATGTCGTCGAGTCGGCGTTGCGCGGTGAGGCTCTCGGCTAGGGCGTGGATGGCGGCGGCGTCGATCCGGCCGGGGAAGCGGATGCTGTAGGCGATGCGGTCCCGCTGGTCGGCGTTCAGTGACCCGGGGTCGAGCGGTGTCCAGCAGGCGAGGAGTTCCCCGTCTGCACGGAGGAGGGTGTCGAGCCGGGCGGCGATGGATTCCTCGGGGTGCTGCTGCCCGGATTCGTAGCGGGAGATGTTCGACGTGTGCACGGGGACGTCTCGTGCGAGTCGGCTTTGCGACAGACCTGCTGCCGTGCGGAGACGGCGCAGCGCGTCGCCGAAGGTTTCGGCCATGGCTACCTCAGTTCGCGGAGTGCTCCCCGCGGTGCCCCCGGGAGCTACCCGGGGGCCATGCCTCCGCGAAGAGGGTGCACAAGAGTGTAGCGGCTGTCCTACTCCGAGTACTGAACCTGCTTTCTGGGCATGACCGCCTGAAGTGATGCCTCGGCGGCGTCAGCGGAGCGCTCCAGCTGCCTCGGGTCCAGATGTCCGTAGACATCCACAGTGGTGCTGTACGACTCGTGCCCCAAGCGCTTCTGAAGAGTTGGCAGGTCGACGTCGGCGGCGATCTGCCACGAGGCGTGAGTGTGTCGGAGGTCGTGGATCCTCGGTTCCTTGTTCAGCCGGAGTGCGATCGGGATGTACTTGCCGTCGACGTCGCGTTCGGCGTTTGCGCGCGCGACCGCGAGAGACCAGACACGATCGCGGAAGTTGTTCTCGCGGAGCCGTGCGCCTCGGGGGCCGGTGAACAGTGGCGCGTCCTGTTCGCGGTTGAAGGTGAGCGACGCCAGTTGCGGGATGAGGGACGGCGGGATGGAGACGGTGCGGCGGCCCTTGCGGGTTTTGGTGGTGCCGACGTAGTGGCCGTTGTCGGCGCGCTTGATGGCCTTGGTAACCCGCACGGATGAGGTGGATGCGAGTAGGTCGAGGTCGCCGACGTTGAGGGCGACCAGTTCGCCCCATCGGAGTCCGGTGGAGACGAGGAACGTCACGACCAGCTTGTAGAACTCGGGGATTTGGGAGAGCAGGAGGGAGAACTCGCCGTGGGTGAGGAAGCACATCTCTTCCTGCACATATTCGGGGAGCCGTTGACCGTGGAAGGGATTGTCGGGTCGGTACTTGGGGACTGCTGATCCGATCGCGGAGGACAGGAACGCATGCACGTTGCGGAGGGTCTTGCCGCCCATTCCTTCGCCTTCGTCCCACCGGTCGTTGACCCACCTGGCGGCGAGTTTGTCGAGGTCGTCGTGGTCGATGGGGAAGGCGCCGATGTAGGGGTTGATGTGGTTGCGGGCGTAACCCCTGTAGTCCTTCTTGGTGCGGGTTTCGATGCCGGTGAGGTGCTCGACGTAGTCCTCGATGATGTCCGCGATGGTCGGGACCTTCTTGCGGATCGCGTCCATGGCCTTGGTGGCGTCAGTCAACCGGCCCCCGGTGGCGTCGAGGAGCTTCTTCGCGCGCTCAGCCTCGGTCTCGTCGTCGAAGGTCATGCTGTCGCGTTTCTTGGCGTCCGGGCACCACCACACCACCCGGTAGGCGCAGGTGCCGTTCGAGCGGGGCCGGGTCTCGATGCTGGCCATCAGTCCTCCTCGACAGTCAGTGCGGCGAGTTCTGCCCGGAGCGCGGCTATGCGACGGGCGCGCCAGGTGGACCCGAGGTGGCACATTTGGTCGACCGTCGTGCCGAGGACTTCGGCGATGGCTACTGCTTCGCCGAGTCGGATCGTGCGAGCGTCGGTACGGCCGTCGGCGTGGTGCTCCATGCGCGTGATGGCGGTGCTGTCGATGCTGTATCCGTGCGGGACGAGTGCTGTAGCGAGTGCAACTTGCGAGACACCCTTCTTGGCACGCAAGTCCCGCATCCCGATCGCGAAGTTCTTCTCGGCGGTCACAGGTTCTCCTCGATGAGCTCGGCGATCTCGGCGAACGGTGCGCCGCTGTCGTTCAGGTTCGCTATGGCCCACGTCGCCCCCGGCGCGGCCAAACCGCATCGGCTCGCTCTAGATCCGGCCCATTTGAGGATCGCTGGCGTCAGATCGCCGCCAGCGGCGTACTGATTTCGTGCGTCGCGGAAGACCCAACCATCGTCTCGTGGTGCCCAATTACCACCCTGATCGCGGCGGTACAGTTCGCACAAGATTCCTAGAGGGTCCATGAAGCCGTCCGACAGTCTCATCGCACCACGGGCCTGCCGAAACTCGCCCGATCGGAGAGCATCAAGCCAGATCCTCTTCACGCCTGGAAAGATGCGGCCGATCGATATGATCTGAGCTGGGTCCAGTTCGGTCACTGGCCCCCCTCGGTTCTGATGGCGAGAGCAGTGTCGACCACATCGCGGAGGCGTCGGAGATCAGCGATGGATGCAGTCCTGACCGACCAGATGAGCGAGTCGATGGCGCCTTCTGGAGGAGATTTTTGCGCCTCACCAGAGCCTTGGCCAGCCCCCCGTACCGCCTCCGGGTCAACCCCCTCGATGCCAGCAGCATGAAGTGCCTCGTCCGCATCAACGGCGACCGCACCTGCTGCCTGCACCACCGTTGAGGCGGTCGTGTTCACGGGGACTTGCACGCCTGATCGAACCTCGTAACCAGCTTCCAACTGGCGCCACCGCCCCTCGGAGAATCCCGCCGAACGAGCGGCCGCGCGAATCGATAGCCCGGCTGCCTTCCGACCTTCGCGAAGCAACGAACCTAGCGAACTGGAGGGAACCTCGACGGATTCCAAGGCCACTAGCTCGCCTCTCAGAAGCTTGCTCGATGTACCTGGCTTCCAGCGCAGGACTCGGTCGATCGACTGAAGTGTCTTCGACTGATAGCTCGCGGCGTGAGCGTTCTCGATGCTTCGCTGCGTGCCAAGCGACGGGCCGTCAAGGTCGACCACGTCGTCTTGCGTGAGGTTCAATTCAAGACGACGGGCTCTGACGGCGTCACCGAACCGCGCTTGGGTTTCGTTCGATGATGCTGCTGTCATGACCCCATGATGAACCCCGAATCGTGGTCCGTGGGGACACAATTCGGGGTCTACGGGGACACTGATCAGAAACGAGTCTCTGACCTGCATCTATGTGGGGTGAGCGACGGGTTTCGAACCCGCGACCTCCTGGACCACAACCAGGTGCTCTACCAGCTGAGCTACGCCCACCATCGCCGGGCTTGGGAAGCTTCCCATCACCTCGGCCGCACTATATTAGCGTGCCCGTTCCCGGGGCTCGCAACGGGTTACCGTTCGTGGCGTTCCTGCACTTCAGCGGCCGCGGCCTTGGCCTGTTCGGTGGTCGGGCCGGGCTGCGGGACGAAGGCGACGCGACGGTAGTAGTCGAGCTCGCCGATGGACTCTTTGATGTCGGCGAGGGCGCGGTGCGCGAGGCCCTTTTCGGGCTTGGCGTAGTAGATCCGCGGGTACCAGCGCCGGACGAGTTCCTTCACCGACGAGACGTCGACCATGCGGTAGTGCAGGTGTCCGTCGAGGGCGGGCATGTCGCGGGTGATGAAGCCGCGGTCGGTGGCGATGGAGTTGCCGGCGAGCGGGGCGACGTTGGCCTCGGGCACGTGCGCGCGGATGTACTCGAGCACGCGCTGTTCGGCTTCTTCCATGGTGACCGTGGAGCGCCGGACCTCTTCGGTGAGGCCGGAGCGGGCGTGCATTTCGCGGACGACCTCCGGCATGCCTTCGAGGGTTTCGTCGTCGGTGTGGATGACGATGTCGACGCCCTCACCGAGGACGTTGAGCTCGGCGTCGGTCACCAGCGCGGCTATTTCGATCAACGCGTCCTTGCCGAGGTCGAGCCCCGTCATCTCGCAGTCGATCCAGACTAGGCGGTCGTTCACCCCGAAACCCTAACCCGACCCGGGGATTCGCGACGCGCGACGTGCGGGTTCGGCGCGTTGCTGGCAGCGTGTGCACCCTCAGGTGAGCCATATCACAGACCAGGGAGCGACAGTGGCCGAACAGGGTCCAGCCCAGGAGATCGCACAGGGTTACGTGAGCGAGGGGGCGGCGGTGGAGCTCGGCGCCGTCGTGATCGACGGCAAGGCCGACGCCGGTGCGGCGGTCCGCCTGCCGTTGGCGACGCTGAACCGGCACGGGCTGGTCGCGGGCGCGACCGGTACCGGTAAGACGAAGACCTTGCAGCTGATCGCCGAGCAGCTGTCGGCCGCGGGCGTGCCGGTGGTGCTGGCGGACGTGAAGGGCGACTTGTCGGGGCTCGCCGCGCAGGGCGAGAGCAACGACAAGATCGCCAAACGCGCGGAGGAGCTGGGTGACGCGTGGGAGCCCGCCGCGTTCCCCGTGCAGTTCCTGTCGCTGGGCACGGGCGGCAAGGGCGCGCCGATCCGGGCGACGATCACGAGTTTCGGCCCGATCCTGCTGTCGAAGGTGCTGGGGCTCAACGAAACCCAGGAGTCGACGCTCGGCCTGATCTTCCACTGGGCCGATCAGCGCGGCTTGGCCCTGCTGGACACGAAGGACCTCCGCTCGGTCATCACGCATCTGACCAGTGACGAGGGCAAGGAGGACCTCAAGGGCATCGGCGGCGTCTCGGCCGCGACGGCCGGGGTGATCCTCCGGTCGCTGTCCAATCTGGAGGCTCAGGGCGGCGAGGACTTCTTCGGCGAGCCCGAGCTGGACGTCCACGACCTGATGCGCCAGGTCGACGGCAAGGCGATGGTGACCTTGCTGGAGCTGGACAACCTCCAGTCGAAGCCCGCGCTGTTCTCGACGTTCCTCATGTGGCTGCTGGCCGAGTTGTTCGAGGAGCTGCCCGAGGAGGGCGACCTCGACAAGCCGAAGCTGGTGTTCTTCTTCGACGAGGCGCACCTGCTGTTCAGTGGCGCGTCGAAGGCGTTCCTGGAGCGTATCGAGCAGACCGTGAAGCTGATCCGCTCGAAGGGCGTCGGCGTGTTCTTCTGCACGCAGCTTCCGACGGACATCCCGAACAACGTCCTCTCGCAACTGGGCGCGCGGGTGCAGCACGCGTTGCGCGCGTTCACGCCCGAGGACCAGGCCGCGCTGACGAAGACGGTGAAGACGTACCCGAAGACGAAGCACTACGAACTCGACTCGGCGCTGACGTCGCTCGGTATCGGCGAAGCGATCGTCACCGTGCTTTCCGAACGGGGCGCGCCGACGCCGGTCGCGTGGACCCGCCTGCGCGCGCCGCGCTCGAAGATGGGCTCCATCGGCGCCGAAGCCATCTCCGCGGCGACGGCGTCTTCGGATCTGCACGCGAAGTACGCCGAGACGATCGACCGTGAGTCGGCCTACGAGAAGCTCGCCGCGAAGGTGGCCGCGCCGTCTGCCGGTGAGGCTCCGCCGGAGGCGCCCCCGGCTGCGAAACAGGAGAAGGAGGCACCGGGGATGGTCGAGCAGGCGATGAAGAACCCGGCGGTGAAGTCGTTCCTCCGGTCGGCGGCGAGCGCGCTCGGGCGGGAGATCACGCGAGGCTTGTTCGGGAACCGGAGGCGGTGAGGAATACCTGACGCATTCTGTCAGGTATGTCCGGCAGGCTCGGTGCCATGACCAACACCGCGACAGCGTCGTTCACCGTGGACGGCTGGGATCCGCAAGCCACCGAGAAGCCCGAAGGCACCGAGTTCTCACGGGTGCTCCTGACCAAGACGTTCACCGGGGACGTCGAGGGGACCAGCGCCGTCGAGATGCTCACGGCGGTGAACGAGACGTCGTCGGCGTACGTCGCCTTCGAGCGGCTGTCCGTGTCCGTCGACGGGCGCAAGGGCGGCTTCGTCCTGCATCACTCGGCGGGGGAGAACGGGCATCACCTGATCGTCCTGCCGGGCTCCGGTCACGGTGACCTGGCGGGTATCACCGGAACGGCGGAGATCGTCCAGGACGACGAGGGCAACCACACCTTCACCCTCACCTACGAACTCTGAAATCCGTGAAGGCCTCCTTCCCTACCCTGAAGGTAGGGAAGGAGGCCTTCACGGACATCGCCTGCTGGGCCGCCCCCTGACAGCGGTCCAGACGGCCGGGTCAGCCGACGATCTGTTCGACGATCTTCTTCGCGTCGTTGATGGGGATCGCGAAGCCGATGCCGATGCTGCCGGTCGAGGACGGGTTGTACAGCGCCGAGTTGATGCCGATGACGTTCCCCTGCGCGTCCACCAGCGCCCCGCCCGAGTTGCCCTGGTTGATCGGGGCGTCGGTCTGGATCGCGGTGTAGCTCGGCCCGGCTTCGTTCGTGGTCCGGCTGTACGGCGAACGCCGTTCCTGGCCGCTGCTGAGCTCGTCGAGCTTGCGGTTCAGCGCGCTCACGATGCCGGTGGTCACCGTGTTCTGCAGGCCGCCCGGCGAGCCGATCGCCACGACCTGCTGACCGGCGGCGAGCTTGCTCGAATCGCCGAGCGAAGCCGGTGTCAGCCCGCTTGCGTCCTTCGCCTGCAGGACGGCGATGTCGGCCTTCGTGTCGGCGCCGACCACGCTCGCCTTGTACTGCTTGCCGTTCGAGAGCGTGACGGTGACGTCGCCCTGGGCGTCGGCGACCACGTGGGCGTTGGTGAGGATGCGTCCGTCCGCCGTCAGGATGACGCCGGAACCGACGGCCTCACCCTGCGCGGTGGTCACGTTCACCTGGACGACGCTCGGCGTCACCTTCGCGGCGACCCCGCTGACGTCACCCGAAGTGGTGTTCCCGACCGGTTGCCCGGTGGCGACCGCGGACGAACCCGTGCCGGACGCCGACGACGCCGAGCCGAACCCGACGAGCGCCGCTCCGCCGACCCCGCCGACGAGCGCGGCACCGAGCGCCGTCGCGCTGACGAGGACGGCGATCCTGCCGCCTTTCTTGCGCGGCGGCGGGACCGGTGCCGGGGCCTGCTGCGGCGTGAAGAGCGGATTCGGCGCGGCCTGCCAAGGGGTGTAACCGGGGTACTGCTGCTGGTGCGGCGGCTGGTGCCCACCGGTGGAGGCGGGGCCGGGCCGACTCTCGTTCTCGGTCATGGAACAAGATTCGCGCTCTTACTTGTGAACCTCCTGTGGAAAACCCCTGTGCTTTCCTGAGAAGAATCACCTGAGAAATCTCAGCGTTTCCTCAGTCGAAGAACGTCGGGACGTCCAAGGCCCCGCCCGACGCCTCGAATTCCTCGTGCACCGCGGCGCGGAGTTTCGCGTCGGCCAGATAGTCGACGGCGGTCATGGCCAGCCCCAGCGCGCCGTCGACGACCGCGCGATCGCCGTCCGGCGAACCGGCCGCGGCCGCGAACTCCTTGGTGTGCAAGGCGGTCGTCGGCCCGGCGATGGCGATCATCGGGTGGATCGCGGGCATCCGGTAGGAAAGGTTGCCGAGATCGGTCGAGCCGGTGAGGAATTCGGGCACGATCCCCGGCGGGAGCGGTTTGCGGCCGGCGTCCACCTGATGCACCGACCAGCGTCCGGCGAGCGTGGTGTTGAACCGGATCGGCAGGTACGCGGGCTGGGCGTCCCATTTCAGTTCGACTCCGCAGCCGGTCAGCTCCGCCGCGCCGCGCGCGACCGCCGAAACCCGCTCGGCGAGGTCGCGCAACGTGTCCGGCTGCGCGGACCGGAGGTAGAACAGCAGCGCCGCGCGTTCCGGGACGACGTTCGGCCGTGCGCCGCCGTCGGTGAAGACGCCGTGGACGCGGTCGCTGGAGGGCAAATGCTGCCGGAGCGCCGCGACACCCTGATAGGCGGCGACGGCGGCGTCGAGCGCGTTGCGTCCCATGAACGGCTGAGCCGAAGCGTGCGCGCCGACACCGTGGAACACCATTTCCAGCTGCCGCCTGCCGAGGAACGGGTGCATGGCGATGTCGTGGCTGAACGGGTGCAGCATGACCACCGCGTCGACGTCGTCGAAAACACCCGCGCGGGCCATGGTTTCCTTACCGCCACCGCCCTCCTCCGCCGGCGTGCCGATCAGCGAGACCCGGCCGCCCAGCCGTTCGGCGACCGCCGCCGCGCCGAGGAAACCGCCCGCGCCCGCGGTGCAGATGACGTTGTGCCCGCAGCCGTGGCCGAGGCCGGGGAGAGCGTCGTACTCGGAGAGGACCGCGATGTGCGGGCCGCTGCCGGGAGTGGTCGCGACCAGGGCGGTGTCCAGTCCGCCCGCGCCGATCGTCACCTCGTGCCCGTGCCGTTCGAGCAGGTCTCCGAGCGCGCGGACCGAGCGGTGCTCGGCGAAGCCCTCTTCGGGGTGGGCGTGCAGGTCTTGGCTCAGCTCCACCAATTCAGCCGTCAGCGCGCGGATCCCGGCGCTGACGGCGTCCCGGGTGGCGGGGTCCGCGCCGTCGTGCGGCGAGCCGAGGGGTTCGGCCGCGGCGACGGCGTCCGCGGTCGCGTCGACCAGCGAGCGGAGGTAGCTGTCGTCGGGCGGAATCGGCGAAGCGTGCTCAGAGCGGATCATTTCCGGATGTTAACCGGTAGCTCTCCCGTGACGATCTGCGTGACGCCGGAGTACCGCTCGCCGACGCGGTCGAATCCGCGCCGGAACAGTTTCAGCGCGATCTCGCCGCGGTCGAACATCCGCTGTCCGCTCAGCCTGCCGAGGAAGGTGTCCGCCAGCCGCATCGGCTGGTCGCTGTGCCGGGCGCTGGTCAGCAGCACCAGCGAGCCGCCGGGCTTGAGCACGCGGGCGAACGAATCCAGCGCCGCGCCCGGGTCGGCGAACATGTGCAGTGCGGCGAAACAGCAGACGGCGTCCACAGTGGAATCGCCGAGCGGCAGGTCGACGGCGTCGGCACGCAGGAAGGCCACCGAAGCCGGGTTCGGAGCGGCGAGCGCCTTCTCCAGCATGGTGACCGAACCGTCGAGCCCGATGGACAGCCCGTCCGGGCCGACCGCTTCGCCGAACGCGCGGGTGAACCGGCCCGTGCCGCAGGCGACGTCCAGCGAGATTTGGCCGGGGCGCAGGCCGAGCGCTTCGACCGCGATCCGGATCTCGTCCGCCATGCTCGGGCCGGTCAGTCCTTTCGCGACCCTGCCCAGCGTCGGCCGCCAATACCGCTCGTAGATCATCGGCACGGCGGAGGTGCGCATCAGCCGCTGCGCGAGCCCCGTCGGCGGCCCCGCCTGCGGGATTTCGCCCAGCAGATCGAGAAAACCCTTGTCCGGTCCGGTGGTCGTGGTGCCCGGCCGCAGCAGGCCCAAGAGACGTTCGCGGTTGTCCGGCATCGCTGCTCCCTTCACGGTGTTCACCCGAGAATCTGCCATGACCGGCCCGTTCGCGACATTCCCGCCGCCGCGACCCGAAACTGTCGGTGGCCGTCTCTAACGTCGGAGGGAGTCGCCGTTCCCCAGCCGAAGGAGCCCGAAATGACCGGCTCGATCCTGCAGCCCGCAGCCACGACCACGCTTCGCATCCCGGTGCGCGGCCCGTTCGACCTCGACAAGTCCATCCGGTTCCTGACCGATTTCCCGCCCGCGTGCCGCGCCGACGCCGCCGCCGAACCCGGCACCCTGCGCCTCGCCTTTCCCTCCGAAGCGGGCTGGGAGCACGTCGGTGCGGCCGTCAGACAGAGATCGCCCGGCTCGATCGAAGTGGAGGTCTTCGCCGAAGAGGGGCTCGCCGTCGAGGTCGGCGCCCAGGTGCGGCGGATCCTTTCGGTGGACGTCGACGGTGTCGGCTTCGCCAAGGTCGGCACCGCGGATCCCGTGGTGCGCCGTCTTCAGCTGGCGTTCCCCGGGCTGCGGCCCGTTCTGTTCCACTCGCCGTACGAAGCGGCCTGCTGGGTGATCCTGGGCCACCAGACGCGGATGGCGCAGGCCGCCGGGGTGAAACGGCGGCTCGCCGAGGAGTTCGGCAGGCCGGTGGACGTCGGCGGGAAGATCCTCATGTCGTTCCCGGCGCCGGACGTCCTGGCCGGGCCGGAGGCCGGGCGCGGACTGCCGGAGGTGAAGGCCGAGCGGCTGCGCGCGGTGGCCAACGCCGCCAAGGACGGTCTGCTCGACGCCGCGTATCTGCGCGCGATGCCGGTCACGGACGCGTTGAGCCGGTTGCAGCGCTTGCCGGGGATCGGCCCGTTCTCGGCGCAGCTGATCCTGATCCGGGGCGCCGGGCATCCGGACGTCTTCCCGGCGGACGAGCCTCGGGTGCAGGAGGCCATGCGAGTCGCGTACGACCTGCCGGAAGCGCCGGCAGAGGAGTTGGAGGAGCTGTCCACGGTGTGGCGGCCATTCCGCAGCTGGGTGGCCTTCGCCCTGCGAAACGACCGGAGTCTCGCACGTGCGGGAACGGAGGTTCGATGACCGCCTGACACCGGGCATATCCGGCTTGTGGTGAGCTGGTGAGGTGAGCTCGTCTCCCGCCGAAACGGTTTCCGACATCGCCCAGTCCACCCCGCCCGGCACGATCACCCTGGTCACCGGTGGTCTCGCACTGCTCGTGGTGCTGTCGGGCAGGCCGTGGCGGATCGCCCGCAACCTGATCACGCTCGTCCACGAGGCGGGCCACGCGCTCGCCGCGGTGCTGGTCGGCCGCCGATTGCAGGGCATCAAGCTGCACTCGGACACCTCAGGCGTCACAGTCTCCCGCGGCAAGCCGGAGGGGCCGGGGATGGCGTTCACCGCGCTGGCCGGGTACCCGGCGGCCGCGGTGCTCGGACTGGTGTTCGCCGGGCTGCTCTCGTCGGACCTGATCACCGTCGTGCTGATCGTGATGGCGCTGATGCTGCTGGGTGTCCTGGTGATGGTGCGCAACACCTACGGCGTGTTCGCCGTGGTCACCAGCTCGGTGGTGCTCGGCTTGGTCGCGCTGGTGGCGCCGTCGTGGTTCCAGGCGATCTTCGTCTACCTGCTGACCTGGTTCCTGCTGTTCGGCGGTGTCCGGCCGGTGGTCGAGCTGCAGATCAAGCGGCGCCGGGGAGGGGCGAGGGATTCCGACGCCGATCAGCTCGGCAGGCTCACCGGGATGCCCGCGGTGCTGTGGGTGCTGGTGATGGCCGTGCTGACGGCGAGCTGTCTCTTCGCGGGCGGGTTGTGGCTGCTGGAGCCGACCGTCGCCTGACCGGGGCGGTACGGCAGACTGATGGCTCGTTCCGCGCGGAAGGAGTCGGGGATGGACGAGGTCGCCAAGGCCGTCGAGGAATGCGCTCGATCGGCGAAACGGGCCGCGCCGTCACTGGCCGCCGCCTCGGCGGAGGCGATCGACGCCGCGCTGAACGCCATGGCGGACAAGCTGGTCGAGCACGCCGACGTCGTGCTCGAAGCGAACCAGGCCGACATCGCCAAGGCGCGCGAGGACGGCATGAGCGCGGGTCTGCTCGACAGGCTCACCATCACCCCCGAGCGCCTGACCGGCATGGCCGAACAGCTCCGTCTCCTGGCCGGTGCGCCGCACCAGGAGCGGTCCGTCGACGTGTCCACTTTGGATGGTGGACTGCGGCTGGTGGAACGCCGCCGCCCGGTCGGCGTGATCGGCGCGAACTACGAAGCGCGTCCGAACGTCACGGTCGACGTCGCCTCGCAGCTGGTGAAGTCGCGCAACGGTGGCGTGCTCCGCACGGGCTCCGCCGCGCTCGGCTCGGCCCAGCGCCTGCGCGAGACCGTGATCGCCCCCGCGCTCGCCGAGGCGGGTATCGACGCGGACGTCATCCAGCTGGTGCCGCGCGCCGAGCGCGAAGCGGCTTCCGCGCTGGTCCGGTTCCCCGCGCTCGTACCGCTGGTCATCCTGCGCGGCAGCGGTGACAGCACCCGTGCGCTGGCCACCGAGGCGGCCGTCCACGGCGTCCGCACGCTGGCCCACGCCGACGGCGGCGGCGTGCTGTACGTCGACGAAGCGGCCGACACCGACAAGGTGCGTGACCTCGTCTTCAACAGCCTCGACAGGCTCGGCGTCTGCAACCGGCTGAACCTGCTGCTGATCCACGAGGCCGCCCACGACCGCGTCTGGCCCGGCATCTCCGGTGCGCTGGCCGAACGCGGCGTCACGCCGTCGCTCGCCCCGCACGAGCACGCCATCGGCTACGAATGGGCGCTCGATTCAGACCGCGAAGCGACCGTCACAGTCGCGAAGGTCGCCAGCCTGTCCGAAGCGGCTGAGATCGCCAACGAGCGAACCTCGGGCCTGGCCGCCGGCATCGCCACCGAAAGCAGCGAAGCCGCCGACGCGTTCTTCGACGCGTACACCGGCACCGGTGTCTTCTGGAACGCGCCCACCCGGCTGCTCGACGGCTTCAAACTCCTCGCCGTGCCCGAGACCGGCATCAACCTGGACAGGGTCCCCGGCCCGCGCGGCCCGGTCACCTACACCGATCTCTACGTGCGCCAGTACGCCGTGCTGCCCGCCTGACCTACCTCGCACGCTTTACTTGAGTGTCCCGAGCGCCACACTCGGGACACTCAAGGTCTCAAGCGTGGCGCTCGCGACCCTGCCCGCTCAGGAACCTACTGCCGAGTGGTTTCGTGTGGCTGGACGGACGACTCGCGTGATCCGACGGACGACAGGGCGGAGTGAGGCGTCGGTCCAGGTGGTCGTGAGCGGCAAGTGTCGTTAGAACGCGACTTACCACTCACGACCAGCCCGGACCGCCGAGGCGATAGCAAAGGTCCCTTGCTCTCTCCCGGCCGGAGGTCAGCGGCGACGGCGCCGTTTGGGCCGGGGCGGCAAGGAGGTCGCGACGGCGTCCTCGACCTCGTCCACGACGGGGTCAGGAACAGGAGCGGAGTCGCCCAGCCCCAGCATCTCCGCGGCAAGCTGCTGCGAAGAGGCGAACATGCCCGAAGGCCTGTCCCGCGCCCGACGCAGCGAAGAGGGCCGAAGGCGGTTGTACCCGCGCACCGAAACCGGCCGCCGCGTGCGGACCTCGTACTGCGGGAGTTCCAGGAGTTCGGTGGCGAGTTCCTTGTCCACCAGGATGGTGCCCGGCCGCGCGATCGAGGTGAGGCGGGCGGCGAGGTTCACGACCGAGCCGTAGACGTCGCCGAACCGGCTGAGGATCCGGCCCGACGCCAGACCAGCGCGCACGGCGGGCAGGGTCTCGTCGGCGTCGGCGCGTTCGGACAGCGCGAGGGCGATCTCGGCGCCGTCGACGGCGGAATCGGCGACGAACAGGACCTCGTCGCCGATCATCTTCACGATCCGCCCGTGGTGATCGGCGACCACCTCGGTGGCGACGGATTCGAACCGGTCGAGGATGGCTGTCAGCTCGTCTTCGCCGACCTGCCTGGTCAGCCGGGTGTAGCCGACCATGTCGACGAACCCGACCACCTCGGTCCGCGTCTCGAGGTCTTCGTCCGGCATGGCCATCGCCCGGCCGGCGTAGGCCGCGAGATGGCGGCGCCAGACGAAGTCCTGCACCTTCTCCAGTTCGGGCAGCAGCCGTTCGACGAGCCGCCCGATCTGGCGTTCGCTGCTGCCGATCTCCTTGTTCTCGGTGATCATCGTCCACAGCATGTGGACCTGCCATTCCGCGAGCCGCGAAAGGTGCTGGCCCAGCGCGCGCGTCACCGCCAGCTCGATGCTCGGGTCGATCATCCCCGAGCTCATTAGCTGGTCCGCCGTGCGGATCGCGTCGATGTCGGCGTCGGTGAAGACGACCTCGTCGTCCTCGACCGTCGCGAAGCCCAGCGCACGCCAAAGCCGCCGAGAGCGTTCCTCGGGAACGCCTGCCTTCTCGGCGACTTCGAGCCGGGTGTACTTGCGCTTTCCGCCGAGCAGGATCCGTTCGAGGCGCTGTTGCAGCGCGTCGGACGAGATCTCGCCGGGTTCGGGCATCAGGTGGTGTGGACGATGAGCACGTCCACCCCGGACTTTCGTGCGACCTCGGACGGTACGGAGCCCAGGATGCGGCCGGCGAGCGTGTTCAGTCCGCGGTTGCCGACCACCAGCAGATCCGCGGAACGGTCGGCGACGACCTTGCGCAGCGAGTCGACCGGGTCGCCGACGACAGCGGCGGTCTCGATGCTCTGCGCGCCTGCCTTCGCGGCCCTGTCACGGGCGGAGAGCAGCGTGTCCTCGGCCGGAGCCGAGCCCACGACCTGGTACGCCTCGTCACCGAGGGCGTCCTGCGCCTTCTCCACGTCGCCCTTGTTGGCGGGGTAGTAGGCGCACACGATGACCAGGGTCGCGCCGGCGTCCCCGGCGACGCCCGCGGCCTTGTCGACCGCGGCGAACGAGGAATCCGATCCGTCCGTGCCCACGACCACGGTCCGATATGCAGCCATCCGCAACCTCCACCGATCTCCTCCGGCTCGCACACGCGCGCGAGCAGCGACGATAACCGCTGGACGATCGGCGCGCAGGCCGTCGTGAAGGCGGTCGGGTGAGAAGGTTACTCGCCAGTCGGTTTCTGTGCCGCCGCAGGCCGAGGTGAAGCCTTCGCGCCGGATGTGGCCTTCGGCACATCGGCCATCCGGAGCTGCACGGTGGCCTCCGAGTCGGGCGACGGCTTCGCCTTCAGATCCGCCGGGACGTGCGGTTCGTCGCCGAGGACGTGTGTCGCCTCGGCGAGCGCGGTCCGCGCGGTGCGGACCTGCTCGGCCAGGCTGGAGCGCACCTTGCGGAGCGCTTCCACCCGTTCGGTGGCCTGGGTGATCCGCCGGTTGGACTCCTCGGTGGCCTGCCGGACGCGGCGGCGTGCCTCGTCGGCCGCCTCGGCGAGCCGGGCGTTGGCCTCGGTGATCGAGTCCTGCTTGCGCTTGTTGGCGTCCGCGACCGACTCCCGCTGACGGCGCTCGATGTCGGCCTTGGCCGTCGTCTCCTCTTCGAGCACCTTCGCGCGGATTGCGGCGGCGTCATCGGTGGCCTCGCGGACCCGGCGGGCGGCCTCGGCCTTGCTCGCGGCCTCCTGCTCGGCCAGCGCGTGCATGGCCTCGGTGCGCCGCGACGCCATCGCGATCTCGAAGTCCTCTTCGACCTGCGTGCGGCGCTGCTGCGACTCGGCGTCGAGCTTGTCGCGCTCGGCCTTCGCCTTGTCGGTGATGTCCTTCGCCTCGGCGCGGGCCGTCTCCAGCACGCCGCGGTGCTCGGCCTCCATCTCCTTGCGGCGGAGGTCGAGCTCGTTGAGCAGCTGCTCGTAGCGGGCCCGCATGGCGCTCGCGTCGGTCTCCGCCTTGGCGCGGATGTGCCCGGCTTCGGCTTCCGCGCGCGCCTTGGTGTCGGCGGCCTCGTCCTGTGCCAGCCGCAGCATGCGCTGCAGCCGCTCGGACAGGCCTTCGACGCTCGTCGGCGGCTGGGCGAGCCTGTCGACCTGCCCGCGCAGGTCCGCGATCTCGCCGCGCGCGATCTCCAGCTGCCGTGCCAGGTCGCCCGCTTGCCCGATGGCGGCATCACGATCGGCGGTGAGCATCTTCAGATCGGCGTCCAGCCGCTCGAGATGCTCGTCGACCTGCGCACGGCTGTAACCGCGCTTCGCCACGTCGAAGCCGGCTCCCAGCGGCACTAGCTCCCGTTCCTCGCCAAGGCTCATCCTTCTACCGTAGTCGAGCTGGGGTCACGGAAGGGTGAGCACCCACGCAACGCGCGGCGAAAGTGCGTTCTGGCGCGCTAAACGTTCCGGAACGCGTTGATCCCGTCGATGTGCTTCTCACGCAACTCGTGGTTCCGGACACCCAGACCTTCTTCCGGTGCAAGGGCGAGCACGCCGACCTTGCCCTGGTGGGCGTTGCGGTGCACGTCCAGCGCGGCCTGGCCGGTGTCTTCCAGCGCATAGGTCTTCGACAGCGTCGGGTGGATCAGACCTTTCGAGATCAGCCGGTTCGCTTCCCACGATTCGCGGTAGTTGGCGAAGTGGCTGCCGATGATCCGCTTCAGGTTCATCCACAGGTAGCGGTTGTCGTACTGGTGCATGAATCCGGACGTCGACGCGCAGGTGACGATCGTCCCGCCCTTGCGCGCGGCGTAGACCGAAGCGCCGAAGGTCTCGCGGCCCGGGTGCTCGAAGACGATGTCCGGGTCCTCGCCGCCGGTCAGCTCGCGGATCTTCTTGCCGAACCGCTGCCACTCCTTCGGGTCCTGGTTGTTCTCGTCCTTCCAGAACTTGTAGCCCTCGGCGTTGCGGTCGATGATCAGCTCCGCGCCCAGCTTCCGGCAGATCTCGGCCTTCTCGGGGCTGGAGACCACGCACACCGGGATCGCGCCGCCGTTGAGCGCGTACTGCGTCGCGTAGGAGCCGAGGCCGCCCGAAGCGCCCCAGATCAGCACGACGTCGCCCTGCTTCATGTCCGCGCCGTTGCGCGAGACGAGCTGGCGGTACGCGGTGGAGTTCACCAGACCGGGGGAGGCGGCCTCTTCCCAGGTGAGGTGGTCCGGCTTCGGCATCAGCTGGTTCGACTTGACCAGCGCGATCTCGGCGAGTCCGCCGAAGTTCGTTTCGAAGCCCCAGATCCGCTGCTCGGTGTCGAGCATCGTGTCGTTGTGCCCGTCCGGGCCTTCGAGTTCGACGTTGAGGCAGTGCGCGACGACCTCGTCGCCCGCCTTCCAGTTGTGCACGCCGGGGCCGGTGCGCAGCACGACGCCGGACAGGTCCGAGCCGACGACGTGGTACGGCAGGTCGTGGCGCTTCGCCAGCGGCGAAAGCCGTCCGTAGCGCTCCAGGAACTTGAAGGTCGAGACCGGCTCGAAGATCGAGGTCCAGACGGTGTTGTAGTTGATCGCGCTCGCCATGACCGCGACCAGCGCCTCGCCGGGGCCGAGCTCCGGGGTCGGGACCTCGTCCACGTGCAGCGACTTGCGCGGGTCCTTGTCCCGGCTTTCGAGGCCTTCGAACATGCCCGCCTCGTCCGCGTGCACGGTCACCCCGCGATAGGCCTCCGGCACGTCGAGCGACGCCACGGCGCCGAGGTCATCGTTCAGAATGGCCTGCTGGATCTCGCCGAGCTGCGACATCGGAACCTCCGCGAATGGGGTGGTGGCGTGTGGCGGCACTGTGCCGATGTGGGCTCACCGGCAACGAGTGGTTCGCCCAAATTACTCACCGGTAACCAAGACCACAACTGTACGAGACGTGGAGCACGTACACATCCCGAAGTGTTATCGACCGGTCTTGACCGGCTGGCCAACCAAGCGGAGCATGGGCGGTGGAGATCTCTCCGACCTGCAGGTTCAGCCGAATTTCGGAGGTGAGCACGCATGAACGAACCCACGACGCGCCCTTGGACCCGCCCCCATGACTGGGCGGAGGTGGTCATCGGTGTCGTGGTCGCGCTTTCACCCCTCTGGATGACCACGGACAACATCGCCATGTGGTCACTCGTCGTCCTCGGCGCGCTGATCGCCCTCGACGGCCTCGCGTCGCTCGCGATGCCTGGCATGGTCTACGGCGAAGGCATTCAGATCGTCCTGGGCGCGCTGCTGTTCGTTTCGCCCTGGGTCATGGGATTCGCCACCTTCATGGGCGCGTCCTGGACGGCCTGGGTCGGTGGCGTCCTGACCGTGGTGGCCGGGGCGGCCGCGATGCCGATCGCCCAGGCGACGCACAAGACGGCGGGACAGCACTGACGCGAGAGGAGAAGGCGTGAAAGAGGACTCGGCGAAACAGCGCATCCTGCGAGCCGCGGAGGGGCTGTTCGCCGAGTCCGGTTTCGACGCCACCCCCACGTCCCGGATCGCCGAACAGGCCGGCGTGCCCAAGGGCCTGGTGCACTACTACTTCCGGCGCAAGTCGGATCTGCTGGCCGCACTGGTCGCCGAACTGCCGGACGCCCGCATCGAACCGGCCGTCGTGGTGGTCCCCGGCGACCTCGCGGGCAGCCTGCGCGGCCTCGTCGTGGAACTCGACAGGCGGTTCAACCGGTCCTTGGCGCTGTCACACCTGCTGTGGCGCGAGGCCGACACGCACCGCGCCGTCCGCGACGCGCTGGCCGAACGGTTCCAGCAGCTCGTCCGCCAGGTGAAGGCGGTGATCGTCGCCGCGACCGGCGGCAAACTCGCGATCGCCGACGTCGATTCGGCGTCGGGGCTGCTCGCGAGGGCCGTCAGCCATCGCCACGCGACAGCACGGCACAACGAAGACGGGGACCCCGCCGAGATCGATCGCGAGGTCGCCTTCATCGCCGATGCGCTGTCATCCAGGTCGCGCGCTGACGAGAACCTTTCGCAGGGCGCGGGGCCGCAGGAAACCGGCGGTTGACAGCGAAGGCGCCCTGCAAAACGTTCTCGTGGCCTTCGGCCGAAAGAGGGCGCGCGACGGTGAAGTCTCCCGTCGCGCTGACGCGCATCCGGGAGACATACTGCCGGTCACCTCGTCAGTGGGCGGGCTCGACCAGTTCCACCAGCACGCCACCGGCGTCCTTGGGGTGGACGAAGTTCACCCGGCTGTCGGACGTGCCGCGCTTCGCCTCGTCGTAGAGCAGCCGGAGTCCCTGCGCGCGCAGTGCCGCCGCGGCGGCGTCCACATCGGACACTCGGTACGCCAGCTGCTGCAGCCCGGGGCCGCTCTTCGCGAGGAACTTGCCGATCGCGGAATCGTCGCGCAGCGGCGCGAGGAGCTGGATCGCGGTCTCGGTCCCGGCGGTGCCCGGCGCGCGCAGCATCGCTTCGCGGACGCCCTGCTCCTCGTTGACCTCCTCGTGCGCGACCTCCAAGCCGAAGTGCTCGGTGTGGAAGGCGATCGCGGCGTCGAGGTCGGGCACCGCGATGCCGACGTGGTCGATGGCGGTCACGAACGGTTTCAGCGCCTGGTTCATGCAGAGCAGGATAGGTGCGGGGGCGGACGAACCGGCGTGCGCCGCCTCACACTGGCTCCATCAAGACGCCCGTGACCCGGGTATGGTCGCGAAGACCCCCTTTGCCCTTGCGCCGATGCTTGGAGGACGCCGTGTCCGGTTCCGTGATCCTGGGTGCCGCCCGTACACCGATCGGGCGATTGCTCGGTTCCCTGAAGGACTTCTCGGGCGCGCAACTCGGCGGCTTCGCCATCAAGGCGGCGCTGGAGCAGGCCGGTGTCTCACCGGACGCGGTCCAGTACACGATCATGGGCCAGGTGCTCACCGCCGGCGCGGGCCAGATCCCGGCCCGCCAGGCCGCGGTCGCCGGCGGCATCCCGATGACCGTCCCGGCGCTGACCATCAACAAGGTCTGCCTCTCCGGTCTCGACGCCATCGCGCTCGCCGACCAGCTCATCCGCGCGGGCGAGTTCGACCTGATCGTGGCCGGTGGCCAGGAGTCGATGACCCAGGCGCCGCATCTGCTGCCGAAGTCCCGCGCGGGCTTCAAGTACGGCGACACCACGCTCGTCGACCACATGGCCTACGACGGTCTGTTCTGCGCCTTCGACCAGGTCGCGATGGGCTCCTCGACGGAGAAGTACAACAACCGCTACGGGCTCACCCGCGAGCAGCAGGACGAGTTCTCCGCGCGCTCGCACCAGCGCGCCGCCGCCGCCATCGAGGCCGGTCGCTTCGACGCCGAGATCGCGCCGGTGTCGATCCCGCAGCGCAAGGGCGACCCCGTCGTCTTCTCCAAGGACGAAGGCGTCCGCGCCGACACCACCGCGGAAAGCCTCGCGAAGCTGCGCCCGGCGTTCGCCTCCGACGGCACCATCACCGCCGGTTCGGCCTCGCAGATCTCCGACGGCGCGGCCGCGGTCATCGTCGCGAGCAAGGCCAAGGCCGAGGAACTGGGCCTGACGCCGCTCGCCGAGATCGGCGCGCACGGCGTGGTCTCCGGTCCGGACGCCAGCCTGCACGAGCAGCCGTCGAACGCGATCCTGGCCGCGCTGGCCAAGGAGAAGCTGACCGCGGACGCGCTCGACCTCGTCGAGATCAACGAGGCGTTCGCCGCCGTCGGCCTGGTTTCGGCCGACAAGCTCGGGCTCGACCCGGAGAAGGTCAACGTCGACGGCGGTGCCATCGCGCTCGGTCACCCGATCGGCGCGTCCGGCGCGCGGCTCGCCGTGCACCTGATCCACGAACTCCGCCGTCGCGGTGGCGGCCTCGGCGCGGCCGCCCTCTGCGGCGGTGGCGGCCAGGGCGACGCGCTGCTGCTTCGCGTTCCGTAAAGCCCTTGCCGGTACAGCTGGACATCGACGAACTGGTCGGTCGCGCGCGGGACGGCGTCCCCCGCGCGATCGCCCGGTTGCTGTCGCTGGTCGAGGACGCCCATCCGCAGTTGCCCGAGGTCGCGGCGAAGCTGACGCCGCACACCGGCAGCGCGCGGGTCGTCGGGCTGACCGGTCCGCCCGGTGTCGGCAAGTCGACATCGACGTCCGCGCTGCTCACGGCGCTGCGGGCGCAGGGCCTGCGGGTCGGGGTGCTGGCGATCGACCCGTCGTCGCCGTTCTCCGGCGGGGCGTTGCTCGGCGACCGGATCCGGATGACCGAACACGCCACCGATCCCGGCGTGTTCATCCGCTCGATGGCCACGCGCGGGCACCTCGGCGGGCTTTCGTGGGCGACGCCGCAAGCGGTCCGGGTGCTCGACGCGGCCGGGTTCGACGTGGTGCTGATCGAGACCGTCGGGGTCGGGCAGTCCGAAGTGGACGTCGTGAAACTGGCCGACACCACGGTGGTCCTGCTCGCGCCCGGGATGGGCGACGGGATCCAGGCGGCGAAGGCGGGCGTGCTGGAGATCGCGGACGTGTTCGTGGTCAACAAGGCCGACCGGGAGGGCGCGGACGCGACCGTCCACGACCTCAAGCAGATGATCTCCTTGGTGCGCCGGGAGATCCGCGGTCCGAGCTGGCGTCAGCCGATCGTGCGGACGGTGGCTTCGCGCGGTGAAGGCGTCGACGACGTCGTTCGCGCGCTGGGTGACCACCACGACTGGCTGGTCCAGCGCGACGAACTGCCCCGGCGCCGCGCGGCGCGGGCTCGTGACGAGGTCGAGGCGATCGCCGTGCAGCGGTTGCGCGCGGAGATCGTCGACCTGCGCTCCGGCGACCGGCTCACCGAACTGGCCGAACGCGTGGTGGAGCGCAAGCTCGACCCCTTCGCGGCGGCCGAAGAACTGATCGCCGAGCTTAGGGACTCGTGAGTGCTGAGTGGAAGGTGTGACGGTGGAGGATTTGGGACGTTGAACGTCCCAAATCCTCCACCGTCGACTCCCGCGCCCGCGCGACCATCGCCCTTCGCGCAGATCAGGCGCAGGTAGGAAAATACGGGTCCGTCCTTACCACTCACGAGGTTTTGGTCAGAGGATTTCGATGACGCGCACCTTCGGCGGCCGATTCGGGAAGCTGATGTCGGTCCACCGGTTGATTCTGACGTCGGAGCCGTTGCTGTCGTAGTAGATCAGGTCGTTGTTGCCGGTGGAGATCCGGTCGATCCACCAGCCCCCGAAGCTGATCCTCCCTCGGTTGGCGTAGCAGTCGACGCTGGTGCCACCGCCGAGATGCGACCAGATCTTCAGGAAGTTCTCCCCGGCGCGGCAGGGGATGTGGTCGATGGCGAACGACGTCCCGGTCGGGACGACCATCGTGAACGTGGCGGCGACGGCGGCCGCCACGGCCATGACGCGGCCGGCTGTCTTCTTGCTCGAGATCACGGAATTCTCCTTTAGTGAAGGGAAAAGGAGGTGCATCGTGCGCTTTCGAGCATCTCGATCAAGTGTGGCCGGTGTCAATTTCCCGCCCGCTTCACGGGTGCTTTGGGACAGGCAAGTCTGGCCGACCGTGCAGCGGTCAGAATTCGACGTACATCTTGATGTCGCCGAAGTCGCTGTCGAGATTATCCAGGTGGCTGACCGCGTCCTCTTTCCAGACCTCGAGCTGGTTGGTCTCGCCGAACGTGAGCTGTTCGCCGTCGGCGACCTTGGCGGCGTAGTTCGTGATCGTGACCGTCTGCCCCCGGCAGAACTCGACGCGCTCCAGGAACCTGTCGGCCATGTCGGGGTCGAAGACGCGGCCCATCCGGACGTAGCCGTTGTTGATGTGCTCCTCGCAGTAGAAGTGCGCCGCGGCGGAGGCGACCCACTCGGTCAGCGACGGCTCCCGGGGCGGCCACTTCTCCCGGACGTGCGACTTGATCTCCCTGGCGAGCCGGATGACCCGGCGTCGTTCGAGATCGGTCAGCCCGTCCTCCCGGCGGAAGTCGAGGATCATGTCGTCGATGACCTTGGCGAGCCTGAGCATGCGCGGTTTGTCGAGTTCGGCCGGTTTCTCCGGCGGCAGTCCGGCCATGACCCTCTCGTGCACGAGGACATACTGCGTGTACGCGTAGAGGAAGGTCAGCGCGTTCAGCTGCCATTGGTGTCGTTCGGCGATCTCCACGGCTCCGACCCTAACCGCGCACCTACTTCCGGACCTGTGTGAGCGGCGGGGATTCACCCTATGCTCTCTTCTTCGTCCACGGCTGGGAGGCAGGAACCGTGCAGAGGATCGCGAAAGTCTTTGTGGCTGTGCTGGGCGCCGGGCTGATGCTCGCGGCCGGTACTGCAACGGCGTCCGCGGAGGGCGTCCCGCCGAAGGTCACGAAGGGGCCGTGCCAGTACACGCAGACACCGGACGACCCGGCCGTGCGCCCGGTCCCGCTGCCGCCGGACCCCCGTCGCACGCCGAGCCGGGGCAAGGTGCCGGTGCAGCTGAAGACGAACCAGGGCAAGATCGACCTGACCCTCGATCGGGCGAAGGCGCCGTGCACGGTGCAGAGCTTCCTGCACCTGGCGACGCACCGGTTCTACGACCGGACGACGTGCCACCGGCTGACCGCGTACCCGACGTTGAAGGTGCTGCAGTGCGGTGACCCGAGCGGGACCGGCGAGGGCGGCCCCGGCTACAAGTACAAGGACGAACTGCCCGTCGGCCTGCCGCCCGCGCCGACCGACCCGACCGGCGAGCGCAAGGTGTACTCGCGCGGCGTGCTCGCGATGGCCAACGCGGGTCCGGCGACGAACGGAAGTCAGTTCTTCGTCGTGTACGGCGACTCCGCGCTGCGGCCGAACTACACGATCTTCGGCACTGTCGGCCACGAAGGCCTCGAAACCCTCGACGACGTCGCCGCGGGTGGGATCAAGCCCACGCCGGAGGCCCCGGCCCCGGTCGACGGCGCCCCCGTCCTGAAGACCGACATCCTCCGGGCACGCCCCTGGTTCTGCTAGGTGACTTCGAAGATGGCCTCGCGCAAGGCCTGGGTGGCGCCGCCGAAAGCGTGCTTCGCGGCGGCGCCGTACCCGATGATGAGCCCTTCGCGCTGTGGCTCGCCGATCCAGTAGCCGCTGAGCCCTTCGAGCCCGATCGCGCGGCGGCGGCAGGCGGCGATCACCTCCATCTCCCGGGGGATCTCGCCGGGGAACTGGAGGACCAGGTGCAGCCCGGCGGAGATCCCCTGCGGCAGCACCGAATCCGGCAACGCCGCGAGCAGCCTGTCGCGCCGGGAGCGGTATTCGGTGCGCCAGCGGCGGATGTGCTGGTCGTAGGCGCCCGATTCGATCAGCTCGGCCATCGCCAGCTGGTCCAGCAACGCGGGCCGCGCGCCGCTCGCGGCCATCTCCGCGCGTACCGGTTCGACCAGGAACCGCGGCAGGACCATCCAACCCAGGCGCAAGGCCGGTGCGAGCGTCTTGCTCGTCGTCCCCACGTACACGACCCGTTCGGGTGCCAGCGCCTGGAGCGCGCCGACTTGCTGGTGGTCGAACCGGAACTCGCCGTCGTAGTCGTCCTCGACGACGACGGCGCCGGTCTCCTCCGCCCATCGGGTGAGTTCCGCGCGTCGCCGGGGAGCGAGGGTGACGCCCAGCGGGTACTGGTGCGCCGGGGTGACCACCACCGCCGGACTGGCCAAAGCGGACACCGTGATCCCGTGGTCGTCCACGGGGACGCCGACCACCCGGGGACCGTTGGCGGCGGCGATGTCCCGGTAGATGTGCAGCGACGGGTTCTCGAACGCGATCTCGTCCGCTCCGCGCGCGTGCAGGACCCGCGCCAGGATCGCGATCGCGTGCGAGAACCCGGAGCACACCAGGATGCGCTCGGGGTCGGCGACCACTCCGCGGCTCCTTGCCAGGTAGGCGGCGAGGGTCTCCCGCAACTCCGCCGCTCCGGACTCGGCCGTGTAGTCGAACGCCGACATCGGCGCCTGGTGCAGGGCCCGGCGGGTCGCCGCGAGCCACGCGGACCGGGGGAACGCGGACAGGTTCGGCCTGCCGGGGCGCAGGTCCCAGCGTGGAGCCGGGTCGTGGGGGACGGGCCTCGGCGGCGACGCGGGCAGCGCGCCCGCCGTCGCTACCCGGGTCGGGGCGCCCTGCGCTGTCCGCAAGTACCCCTCGGCGGCGAGATCGGCGTAGACGCGGGTGACCGTTCCTCTGGCCACCCCGAGGTCCTGCGCCAGCGCCCTGGTCGAGGGCACCGCCGCGCCCGGCTGCCAGCGTCCGGCCCGGATGGCCGCGCGGATCGCGGTGGCGAGCCCGGTCCGGCCGCTCTCGGGGCGCCAGTCCAGGTGGACGTCCATTCCCGAACTGGACCATGATTCTGCCATGTGACTGGACCATACTCGTGGGCCAGTTGCCACTAGATTCGAAGTCATGACAGAGCGAATCCACCTGGGCAAACGAGTGCCCGAGATCTACCAGGCCATGGCGAAACTGCAGGCCGAAGTCGAGAAGGCCGCCGCCAACGCCGGCGTCGAGCAGAAGCTCCTCGAACTGGTGAAGATGCGCGCGTCGCAGATCAACCACTGCGCCTTCTGTCTCGACATGCACTCCCACGACGCGGTGCAGCAGGGCGAGTCGCCGCGGCGGCTGTACGTGCTCGAAGGCTGGCGCGAGACCGAGCTCTTCACCGAGCAGGAGCGCGCCGCGCTGGCGCTGACCGAGGCGATGACCAACGTCGCCACCCTCCACGACGTCCCGGACGACGTCTACGAAGAGGCGACGCGAGTCTTCGACGAGGCCCAGTACCGCGCGGTCGCGTGGGAGATCATCGCGATCAACAGCTGGAACCGGATGTGCGTGACCAGCCACGCGCCGCTGCCCGAGCGCGCCGAATGACCGCGACGCGGCTGCGGGAACTGCACGTCGCGGGTACGCCGTTGCTCCTGCCGAACGCGTGGGACGCCGACAGCGCGCATCTCGTGGAAGCCGCCGGGTTCCCCGTCGTGGCGACGAGTTCCCATGCCGTCGCCAAGGCCCTCGGGTACGACGACGGGGAGAACGCGCCCGTCGACGAGATGTTCGCGGCGGCCGCGAGGATCGCGCGCGCGGTCTCGGTCCCGGTGACGGTCGACGCGGAAGGCGGGTACGGGCTCGATGCGGGAGAACTCGCGACGAGGCTGGCCGAAGCGGGCGCCGTCGGCTGCAACTACGAGGACACCGATCACACTTCCGGTGGACTTCGGTCACTGGAAGCGCAGGCGGACCGGATCGCAGAGCTGCGCAAGGCCGCCGGGGACGCACTGGTGATCAACACCCGCGTCGACGTCTTCCTCGGCGCGTCCGACGAGCAGGCCGTTCTTGAGGACGGGATCGCGCGGGCCAAGGCGTATTTCGAGGCCGGGGCGGACTGTGTCTACCCGATCCTGGTGAAGTCGCCGGACGTGCTCGGCGAGTTCGTGAAGGCTGTCGCGCCGGGTGCGGTCAACGCCGCTCCGATGCCGGGAGGCCCCGATCTCTCCGCGCTCGCCACTCTGGGGGTGGCGCGGATCTCGCTGGGCACCGGGCTGTGGCAGTCGGTCCGCGCCGATCTCCGGGCGAAACTGACCGGGCTCGCGGCGGGGAAGCTGCCGTACTAGGCGTACTCGGGGAATGGAACCGGGACGGTGCGGCCGGGGGCGTTGGATGCCGGCCGCACCGTCCCGGCGATCAGTGGGAGACCGCTTTTTCGGCGCCCGCGCCGGTGAGCGAGCGGACCTCCATCTCGGCGTACTTCTTCTGGTTGTGTTCCTTGGACAGCACGGTGCCGAGCCAGCCGAGGAAGA
>NZ_JBHRWK010000058.1:0-114448 GCF_042647925.1 Amycolatopsis speibonae | reverse complement strand
GATTTCCAGGGCCAGGAAGACAACTTCCAGCCGGACGAGATGCGGGACACCCCGGACTCGCCCTTCATCCGCGACGTGGCGCAACTGGTCGGCTCCGACCACAAGGACGTCGTGCTGAACCCGGCCGAGCTCAGCGACCCCGAAGTCCGCCGCAAGGTGCTGACCGCGCGGGACATCCCGGCCGGGCTCGGCGACATGGACACGTCGCTTTACCTGCTGTTCAAGGCGATCCGCGCGGAATCCACGGTGGCGCTTTCCGGCGAGTCGGCCGACGAGGTCTTCGGCGGGTACCGCTGGTTCCACGACGACGCCGCGGTGAACTCGGGGACCTTCCCCTGGCTCGCCTTCCGGACAGGGCTCACCAGCGAACGGGGTGCCCTGCTGCGCGGCGACGTCCGGGACAAGCTGGACCTGCCCGGCTACATCGCCGACCAGTACTCCACCGCGGTCGCCCAGGTCGAGCACCTCGACGGCGAAAGCGAGCAGGACCGGAAGATGCGGACGGTCTGCAACCTCCACCTCTCCCGCTTCGTGCGGATGCTGCTGGACCGCAAGGACCGGGCGTCGATGGCCGTCGGGCTCGAAGTCCGGGTGCCGTTCTGCGACCACCGCCTCGTCGAGTACGTCTACAACACGCCTTGGTCGCTGAAGACGTTCGACAGCAGGGAAAAGAGCCTGCTGCGGCACGCCACGAAGCACGTGTTGCCGGCTTCGGTCCGAGACCGGGTCAAGAGCCCGTATCCGTCCACTCAGGACCCCGGCTACGCGGCGGCGTTGCAGCAGCAGGCCAAGGAGGCCCTGGCCGAACGGGACAACCCGGTGTTCTCGCTGGTGGACCGGGACTGGCTGCACCGGGCGTCCGAAGTGGACCCGGCGACGATGCCCTCGGTCCAGCGCACCGGGATCGACCGGGCACTGGACCTCTACCACTGGTTCGATATGTACCGGCCGGAACTGCAGCTGGATTGAGGTTTCCGGTCCGCCGCCGTCTCAGCGACGGCGGCGGACCGTTCCCCCTGCCGCGACGCCCCCGAGCACCGCGGTCGCGGCGAGCAGGATGCCCGCCTCGGTCCACTGGAACCGCCAGAACCGGCTCACGGGCTGATAGATCGTGAAGTCCCGGTAGCCCGCCGCCTCGGCGCACGCGGTCTTCCCCAGCCCCAGCGGGCAACCGGGCACCTCGTCCAGCGAACTCATGTCATGGCCGTCCGGCGCGACTCTGCCCACCTTGACGATCAGAGCCCCCATCGTCGCCGGGTCAGAGCCGGTCGTACGCACCGGCTCGGCGTAGTGCGGCCTCAGGAACAGCAGGACGATCGAAGCCGCGAGGAACACCGCGACCGTGATCGCGATGGCGGGCAGGGTCTTGCGCACGAGCACCCCGGCCGCCGCACCGAGGGTGAAGGCGAACAGCCACCAGGCGGCGGGTGCGACCCCGACCGCACCGAAGTAGGACGTCTCGGCGAAGGTCTCCGCCTTGCCGGGGAACATCTCCAGCCACCTGCCGAACATCTGCCCCGAGGCGAATCCGGCCAGGACCGCGCATCCGGCGAGGACGCTGAACTTGACGGCCAGCCAATGCCCGCGGCTCACCGATTGAGTCCACACGAGCTGGTGGGTGTTGCGCTCGTACTCCCTGGCCAGCAGCGGCGCGCCCCAGAAGACGCCTGCCAGCAAGGGAACGAACGGCACCATCGCGACCAGCGGGTAGATCTGCTGATAGAGATCTTCCAGCCCCGCGTCGTACTCACGGCACGGGATGCCGCCTCCATGACAGTACATAGAGGTCTTGCCGTTCGAAGCGTCGATGGCGGCCTGCCCGGACAGGAGCAGGATCGCCCCGATCACGGCCAGGAACCCCAGGGTGACGAGCAGCTGGGTACGGTGCTGCCGCCAGGTGAGCCAGAGCAAGAACTTTTCCCTTTCTAGGAGCGGCGTCGGATGGCGAAGGTCGCGGCGACGGCGAGCAGGAGCGAGACGCCCCCGAGGATCGCGGCCTCGGTCCATTGGAAGCGCCAGTACCAGTCCTGGGGCAGGACCTTGAGCGCGGTGATCTCCCCGGTGGCGTCCCTGACCATTTCGACGACCCGGGAAGTGGGTTCCGTGCCCAGTGGGACGAGCTTGGGATCCGCGTAGAGGTCACGGAAATTGGACACGCCGATCATGAGGCCCACCGTCACCGCGATGGTGACGGCGATGGCCGGGAGCATCTTGCGGATGAGGGCGCCCGCGGCGGTGCCGAGCACGAATCCGAAGAGCCACCACGCGCCGGGCGCGACGCCGGTCATCGCGAACAGGACTGGATTGTCGAAGCGACTGATGAAGGCCGTATCGCCGCGATCGGTCGGGAAGACCTCCACCCAGCGCTGCATCATCGTGCCGAACGCCAGACCGCCCAGTGTGGCGAGAACGGCGAGGAATCCCAGTTTCACGCCGAGCCAGCGGAATCGCGAGATCGACTGGGTCCAGGCGAGTTTCGTGGTACCGCGTTCGAACTCGGTCGCGACCAGCGGCGCGCCCCAGAAGACACCGATCGCCACCGGCACGACCTGTAGCCAGGTGAGGTACGTGTACAGGTCTTTGAAGAGCTTCGCCGGATCAAGACTGTCCGCCGCGGCGTTTCCGTTGACCAGCAAGATGATGCCGACGGCGACGAGCAGGAGCGCCGTGACCAGCAGCTGCATGCGGTGCTGGCGGTAGGTGAGCCAGAACATCGTCGCCCCTTACGTCGAAGCCAGTGTCGGGCGAGGCAGGCTCGCGGATTCGGGTCGCCGGAGGTAGGCGAGCACGAGCTCCTCCAGGTTCGCCGGCCTTTCGGTCCACTGTGGACCGAGCGGAACCGGTTCGGTGCGGGCGAAGACGGTCGCTTGCCTGCCCGCGCGGGCCTCGTCCACGATCGCGACGCGGTTGGCCAGCGCGTCCGCCTCCTCCACGGGTCCGGACAGGATTCGGTGCCCGGAGACGAGTTCGTCGATGTCGCCGCTGACCTGGACCCGGCCGCCGTTGAGGACGATCAGCCAGTCACAGGTGTTCTCCAGGTCGGAGACGACGTGCGAGGAGAGCAGCACGGTCATGCCGGTTTCCGCGACCGCCTCCATCAGCCCGCGCATGACCTCGTGCCGGGCCAGCGGGTCGAGGTTCGCGAGCGGCTCGTCGAGTACCAGGAGGTCCGGGCGTTTGGCGAGTGCGAGAGTGAGCGCGACCTGCGCGCGCTGCCCACCGGACAGCTTGCCGACCTTGTGCTTCAAGGGAAGCCGCAGCGAATCGATGCGCTCGATCGCGAACTCGTCGTCCCAGCCGGGGTTGAGGCGCCTGCCGAACTTGAGCATCTCGGCGATGCTGAAACCGGGGTACAACGGCTTGTCCTGGGCGAGGAACGCGGAGGTTCCTTGGATCGAGACCGAGCCGACAGTCCCCTCGATCAGCCCGACCGCGAGGTGCAGGAACGTCGTCTTGCCCGCGCCGTTCGGCCCGACGAGGGCGACGACGCGTCCTTTCGGGACGGCGAGGGAGCAGTCGCGCAACGCCCACTTGCGGCGGTAGCGCTTGCCGAGGCCGGTCGCCTCGATGACGGGTTTATCGGTCATGCCGTTCGTTCCCCTCGAAAGCCATCGACCACCACCGAGGTGAACAACGCCTCGACGTCTTCCTGGTCCAGCCCTGATTCCCGCGCGTCGCGAACCCAGACCCCCAGGCTCTTCCGCAACCGCGTGTGCTCCGCGAACGAAGCACCCCCGAGCGTCTTCTGGACGAAGGTGCCGAGGCCCGGCTTCCCCTCGACGAGCCCTTCGCGCTCCAGTTCGCGATAGGCCTTGAGGACGGTGTTGGGGTTGATCGCCAGCTCGGCGACCACCTCCTTCGCCGTCGGCAGCCGGTCCCCCGGCTCCAGGAGTCCCAGCCGGAGGGCGTTCTTGACCTGCTGGACGAGCTGGACGTACGTCGCGACGCCCGAACCCTTGTCCAGGTGGAAGGTGACCACTGGCAACACCCTTTCACTAATTAAGTAGTGAAAGGGTGCAGGCAGGTGGGTGCTCTTGTCAAATGCCGAAAACCGTGAAGGCCGCCTTGAGGGATTCTGGATCCCTCAAGGCGGCCTTCACGGAAAAACCCCAGCCCCAGTCAAGAAGAAGCGCCAGTTCGACGACACGGGGGAAGACGTCGAGCTGGCACTACCCCCAACCCCCACCGCCTTCAGAAGGCGGTGTCTGCGCAAGTTGAAGGTGTCCACCGTCGTGCCGGAACCGAATGGGGGGTCCTGCCCGTCTGTTGGTTGGGCACGGTTCCGGCGACGGGTCCTCGGTGGACACCACTGAAGGATCACGGCGTCCGGATGCAGCGCGCTTGCACTACGCTTGCAGGCTCTGACGAGGGTGAGCGGAGGTGGCCGGGTGGAGTTCCGCGTCCTCGGCGCCGTCGAGGCGCGGGCCGGTGGCGGTCCGGTCGATCTCGGCTCGCCCAAACAACGGCTCGTGCTGGCGGTTCTGCTGCTGGAGGCGGGCAAGCCGGTGCCGCGCGACCGGATCATCGACCTGCTCTGGCCCGAAGAACCGCCTGCCAGCGCCCGGAACACCGTTCAAGCACTGGTGTCCAGGCTGCGGGCGGTGTTCCGCGGCGCGGGCGGGCCCGAGATCGTCTCCGAGGGGACCCGGTACCTGCTCAAGGTCGCCCCGGCCCAGGTCGACCTGCACCGCTTCACCGAGCTGACGGCACAAGCCCGCGAGGCCGACGACGAAACCGCCGTGGAACTCCTGGACGAGGCGCTCGGCCTGTGGCGGGGCGAGGCGTTGTCCGACGTCGTGAGCGGCGAGGTCGCCCAGCGGCTCCGCGGTGGCATGAACGAGGAACGCTGGACCGCGCTGGAAGATCGCGCCGAGGCGCAGCTGCGGCTCGGCCGCGGCAGGCAGGCCCTCGGGGAGCTGACCGAACTCGTCGCCGCGCATCCCCTGCGGCAGCGGTTCGTCGGGCAGCTCATGCTCGCCCTGCACCGCGAAGGCCGCACCGATGACGCCCTCGAGGCGTTCCGCGCGCTGAGGGATCGGCTCGGTACCGAACTGGGTCTCGATCCCTCGCCTGAGCTGCGACGGCTGGAAACGGCCATCCTCGCCGCCGATCCCGCGCTGGAGCCCACGGCGGGCACCACCAAACCCGAACCGGTCCGCCCGGCGCAGTTGCCGCACGACGTCCGCGGGTTCGCCGGCCGGGCGGGCGAGCTGGAGCGGCTCGACGAGGCGACCCGTCACGCGGGCGAGGGCACCGACATCTGGGTCATCAGCGGGACCGCGGGTGTCGGCAAGACCGCGCTCGCGGTCCGCTGGGCGCACCGCGTCCGCGACGCGTTCCCCGACGGCCAGCTCTACCTGGATCTCCGGGGCTTCGACCCCGATCACGAACCGCTCACCCCGGCTGTCGCGCTCACGCAGCTTTTGCAAGCGCTCGGCACCGCGCCCAAGGCCATCCCGCCGGACACCGACACGCGGGCCGCGCTCCTGCGGTCCCTCCTCGCCGACAGCCGGGTCCTCCTGGTCCTCGACAACGTGCGAGACACCGGCCAGGTGCTGCCGCTGCTGCCGCCGTCGGGCACCGTCCTGGTCACCAGCCGCCAGCGGCTCGGCGATCTCATCGCCCGCACCGGCGCCCGCGCGCTCCCGCTGTCCGTCCTGCCCGCCGAAGACGCGCGGCACCTGCTGGAAGCCGTGCTCGGCAGTGAGACCGTCGCCGCCGAGGCCGGTGCGGCCGCGGAATTGGCGCGGCTGTGCGGACACCTCCCGCTCGCCCTCCGGATCGCGGCGGCCAACCTCGGCGCGAGCGGCGAACCCGAGATCGCCGAACTCGCCCGCGAGCTCGCCGGCGGCGACCCGCTGGCCGAACTGACCGTCGACGGCGCCGAGGAAAGTGCCGTGACCACGGCGTTCGGCGTCTCCTACCGGGCGCTTCCCGAAGAGCACCGCCTGCTGTTCCGCCGGCTCGCGCTCGTCCCCGGCCAGACGTTCACCGCGCCCGCCGCGCAGGCGCTGACCGGTGCCCCGCACTCGAAGGCGAACCAGCAGCTCAAGGCGCTCGCGGCGGCGCACCTGGTCGAGCGCTACACCCCGGGGCGCTACCGGTTCCACGACCTGCTCCGCAGCTTCGCGGCGGGCCGCACGTGGTCGGAGGACACGAAGTCCGAACGCGACACCGCGGAGAGGCGGCTCTTCGAGAGCTACCTGAGCACCGCCGACGCCGCGGGCCGTGTCCTCATCCCGCACTTCCTGCGCCTGCCTCGGGAAGAACCGGAAGACAAACCCTTCCGCGACACCGACGAGGCGCTGGCCTGGCTGGACGCCGAGTGGCCGAACCTCGCCGCGACCGTCGAGCACAGCGCCGAACACGGCCCGCCGGAATTCTCCTGGCATCTCGCCGACGCTCTCCGGGCGTTCTTCCACCAGCGCGGCCACCACGCGGAATGGATCGACACGGCCTCGACGGCGCTCAAAGCCGCCCGCCGCAGCGACGCCGGGCAGGCACAGGCGGCGATGCATCTGAGCATCGCGCTCGCCTGCGTCAACAGCGGCCGCTACGACGAAGCACGCGAACACCTCACCAGCGCCCTGCGCGGAGACCTCCTCGACGGCTGGGACGCCGGGCGCGCGGCCGTGCTCAACAACCTGAGCGCGGTGCACCAGCGCCTCGGCGACCCGCAGGAAGCGATCCGCTGCGGGCTGGAATCCCTGCGGCTGTGCGAAGAACTGGCCCTGCCGGGGATCTCGATGGCGTTGGCGAACCTCGGCTTCCCGTACTGGCAGACCGGTCAGCTCGACGAAGCGCTCGCCAACTTCACCCGCGCGCTGACGGTCGCCGAACGGGACGGCGCCCGGTTCAGCGTCGCGGTCCTGCTGGTCGACCTCGGGAACGTGCACCGCGACCTCGGCCTTCCCGACGAGGCCTACGACTTCTACACCCGCGCGCTCGCGGCCAACCGCGAACTGGGCTACACCTACGGCGAGGCGACGGCGCTGTCCGGCAGGGCCGTGCTCGAAAGCGGGCGCGACCCGAGCGAGCAGAATCGCGCGGACGCGCTCGAAGCCGTCGAACTCACCCGCAAGATCGGCGACCGGGGCACCGAGGCCTGGACACTCGTCGGGCTCGGCGAGGTCTGCCTGCGGCTCGGCCTGCCCGAGGAGGCCGCCGAACATCACCGGCTCGCGCTGTCGATCGCGCGGACGACCAGTTTCTTCTGGTGCGAGGCCGCCGCGCGGACCGGTCTCGCGGAAACCCTGCTGAAACTGGGAAAGTCCGAGGAAGCCCGGACACACGGGGAGCTGGCGCTGGAACTCGCCGCGCGCTCCGGCTACCGGCTCGTCGAGGAACGCGCGAAGCTGATCCTGGACAAGCTTTAACCGCGCGGCTTCTCGTACGACTTCACGCTTCCGGCGATCGCCGCCATGATCACCGTCAGGGCGCCGAAGACGATCGCCAGCGCCGTCGCGACGCCGTTGCTCTTCTCGAAGCCGAAGATCCACTTGAGATGAGTGCCGAAAGGCGTACCCCACACCAACGGCGCCATCGCGATGCTCGCCACCACGTAGAACAAGCAGAGCCCGCACAGCGTCCACGCGCCGGGAATCCTGCGGGCGAAGGTGAATCCCGCCGCGACCACCAGCAATCCCGCGGTGATGACGCCGCCGACCACGTTCTGCACCTCGATACCCGACCAGCGACCGGACGCCCCGGTGGCGTGGACGACGTTGTAGAGCGCGAACCAGACGAGCATGCCGGCGGTGAGCAGTGCCAAGACACCGGCGGCCATCGCCGCACCGGCGTTCGCCCTCGGCTTGGGCCGCGCCACCGGGCTTGGCCCGCCACCCCACTGGGTCGGCGCGCCCTCCATCGCCGTCGGGCCGTAGTGAGGGAACCCGGGCTGCGGTGGGTTCGGCTGCATCCAGGCTCCTCGCGCGTTCCGGCGGCGCGAACCGCCGCCCGTCATGGTCGACGATCACGTTAGCGCGAGTATTCCGGTGGTGATGGGCCTTTGGCAGCAACCTGCCTTCACGGTACCCAGGCAGCCGAACACGCGACTCACGTGATCGAAGCCGGAACTCGCGTGATCAGAGACGTGACTCGCGTGACTGGAGGGGCGACACCTGTGACTGGACGGGCGACACGTGTCGTCCATTCAGTCACGCGAGACGGCCAGATCGGTGCAGGTGGTCGTGATCGCCCTACGTCAGACGCGGACCTCGGCCACGCGGACCGGGCGGCGTTCGCGGCGAGAGAGCTCGCACGCCTCGGCGATGTAGAACGCCTCAAGCGCGTCCGCCGCTCCGCACGGGCTCGGCGCACGACCGGCGGCGACGTCGAGGAACGCCTTCAGCTCACTGATGTACGCGGGCCGGAAGCGCTCCATGAACCCGGGGCAGGCCGGGCCGGGCAGCGGCGGGACGCCGGGTTCCACCGAGGTCAGCGGAGCCCTGTCGTCCAGGCCCACCACGGCGTTCCCCGCCGAGCCGAAGACTTCCAGACGGACATCGTAGCCCGCGCCGTTGTAGCGCGTCAGCGAGACGACCGCCAGGGTTCCGTCGTCCAGGGTCAGGGTCGCGGCCGCGGTGTCGACGTCGCCCGCGTCGACGAAGAACCGCTCACCCTTGTTCGCCCCGACGGCGTAGACCTCGACGACCTCGCGGCCGCTGACGAACCGGACGACGTCGAAGTCGTGCACTCCGCAGTCGCGGAACAGGCCGCCGGAATGCGCGACGTACTCCGCGGGCGGCGGCGCCGGGTCCAGCGTGGTCGCGCGCAGGGTGTGCAGCCAGCCGAGCTCACCCGAGGCCACCGCCGCCCGTGCGGCGGCGTAGCCCGCGTCGAACCTGCGCTGGAAGCCGATCTGCACCGGCACGTCCGAACCGGAGATCTTGTCGATCACCGCTATCGTGCCGGGGATGTCGGCGGCGACCGGCTTCTCGCAGAACACCGGGATCCCCGCGTCGACGGCCCGGAGGATCAGCTCCGGATGCGCGTCCGTCGCCGCCGTGATCACCAAGCCGTCCAAAGAGGACGCGAAAAGCGCGGGAATGTCCGCGGCCGCTTCGACGCCGAGTTCGGCCGCGGCCGCCTGGGCGCGTCCGGCGTCGACGTCGGCGACGACCACGGACGAAACCTCGTCGAAGCTCTTCAAGGTTTCGGCGTGCGAAGTACCGATCCGGCCGGTGCCGGCGAGTCCCAACCTCATGTCGTCACCTTTCCAGGGCTGCGGTGGTCGAACGGACCACCAGCGACGGATTCAGCAGATGCCGGACCGGTTCGGTGCGTTCACCCCGGACCCGTTCGAGCAGCGCTTCGACGGCCAGCCTGCCCATTTCGGTCCGCGGCTGGTCCACAGTGGTCAGTGAGAGATGCTTCAGCGCGGCCAGCGAGGTGTTGTCGTAGCCGACGACGGAAACGTCTTCCGGGACACGCAGGCCCGCCTCTTCCAGCGCGGAGATCGCGCCGACGGCGTTGAAGTCGTTGCCCGCCACCAGCGCTGTCGGCAGCCCCTCGCGCGGATGGTCGCCGAGCAGCTCGTGCACGGCCTTCTCACCGGCGGTGTCGGTGTGCTCGCTGCGCACGATGAGCGGATGCAGCCGGTGCCGCCGCATGGCCTGCTGATACCCCCGGCGCCGGGCCGCCGCACCGGCGGCGACCCCGCCATCCAGATGAGCGATCCTTCGGTGCCCCAAGGAGACCAGGTGATCGACGGCGAGGGCGGACCCGGCCTCGCCGTCGTCGTTCACCGTGTCCACTCCCGCTACGCGCGAGGTGCGCGACACCAGGACGACGGGGCCTTGCGCGGCCGCTTCCTCGATCGCCGACGCGGGCACCACGGGCGACAGCAGGATCACTCCGGCGGGCCGGAAGGACAGCAGGCTCTTCAGGGCGGCCCGCTCGCGCGCGGGGCTGCGGCCGCCGGTGTTGAGGATCAAGTGGAATCCGGCCGCTTCGGCCGCGGCGTCGAGCCCCTCGACGACATCGGCGAAGAACGCGTTGCGGAGATCGGAGACCATCACGCCGAGGACCGTCGATGTGCGGCTGGCCAGCGATCGGGCCATCGCGTGCGGCTCGTAGCCCAGTTCGTGCGCGGCGCACAGTACGCGTGTCCGCCGTTCGTCGGAGACGTTCGGCGCGTTCCTCATCACCAGGGACACGAGCGCACGGGACACCCCCGCTTTCGCGGCGACATCCTCCATCGTCGGTCTCGCCATTCCCGATTACCCCCGTCTCCCCCCACCCTTGACTTTACTGTGACGGACGCTACATGATTAGAGCGCTCTAATCAATAGAGCGCTCCAACACCCCGATCCCCGCACACGCCGCAGGAGGCCGCCGATGACAGTGACGACGTCCCGGATCCGAATCGCCGCCGCCCCGATCTCCTGGGGCGTATGCGAAGTTCCCGGCTGGGGCCGCGTACTCGACGCGGGGACCGTACTGGGCGAAATGGCGGAGCTGGGGGTCCGCGCGACCGAACTCGGCCCACCCGGATACCTGCCGCGCGATCCGGCCGCGCTGCGTGAACTGCTGGGCGGCTACAAGCTCGACCTCGTCGGCGGCTTCCTCGCCGTGGCACTGCACGAAAACCCCGAAGCCGCGCTGGCCGAGGCCGAGGAGTCCGCCGCGCTGTTCGCCGCCTGCGGTGGCGACATGCTCGTGCTCGCCGCCGCGACCGGGCTCGACGGCTACGACGACAGGCCGAGGCTGAGCGACTCCGAATGGGCGACGCTGATCGCGACCTCCGGCGCGATCGGGGAGATCGCCGCGCGCCACGGGCTTCGCACCGTGCTGCACCCGCACGTCGGGACACACGCGGAAACCGAGGAAGAGGTCGAGCGCTTCCTCGCCGATTCCCCCCTCCCGCTGTGCCTGGACACCGGGCATCTCCTGATCGGCGGAACCGATCCGGTCGCGCTGGCCAAGCGGTACCCCGAACGGGTCGGTCACCTGCATCTCAAGGACGTGCGCGGCGAACTCGCCGAAGACGTCCGCGCCGGGAGGCTTCCCTACACCGAAGCTGTGGGCGAAGGTCTGTATGTCCCGCTCGGCGACGGGGACGTCGACATCGAAGCGATGGTCAGGTTCGTCCACGAGGCGGGCTACGACGGGTGGTACGTGCTCGAACAGGACACCGCGCTGAGCGAGCAGAGCCCGGAAGATCTGCCCAAGCGGGATGTGGCCAGGAGCCTGGCGCATCTCGACGGAATCGTCAGCCGGCTCCCGGCTGCCAGGTAACGGAAGAAGCGAGGAGAGACGACGATGTCCCATCGCTTGAGGAAAGCTTTGGTGGTCGTGGCGGGGCTGTTGCTCCTGTCCGCGTGCACCGGGCCGAAGGCCGAGGAGAAACCCGCCGCGGGCGCGGGCCCGGTGAAGACCCAGCCCAGTGGGCCGTTGCGGGTCGCGGTCATCTCGCACGGCACGGCGGGCGACGCGTTCTGGAACGTGGTCAAGAACGGCGCCGAGGAGGCGGGCAGGCAACTCGACGTCCAGGTCGAGTACAACTCCGACGGGGACCCCGGAAACCAGGCCAAGCTGATCGACAACGCGGTCGCCCAGCAGGTCGGCGGGCTGGTGGTGTCCATGGCGAACCCGGAGGCGCTCAAGACCTCGATCGAGAACGCGGTCCGCGCGGGGATCCCGGTCATCACCATCAACTCCGGTGAGGACAAGAGCGCGGGCTACGGTGCGCTCACCCATGTCGGGCAGAACGAGACCATCGCCGGCGAGGAGGCCGGGAAGAAGTTCAGGGAGCTCGGCAAGAAGAAGCTGCTCTGCGTGGTCCACGAGGCGGGCAACGTCGGGCAGGCCCAGCGCTGCGACGGCGCCAAGACCGGCTTCGCGGGCGACGTGCAGACCCTTCAGGTCGACATCAGCAACCCCACCGACGCCGAATCCCGGATCAGGGGCGCCGTGCAGACGGACTCCTCCCTCGACGCCGTCCTGACGCTGAACTCACAGGTCGCCGCGCGGGCGGTGAGCGCGATCAAGGCGGTCGGCTCGGCGGCGCAGGTCGGCACGTTCGACCTGAACACCGACGTCGTCGGCGCGATCAAGGCGGGCGAAGTGGTCTTCGCCGTCGACCAGCAGCAGTACGAGCAGGGCTATCTCCCGGTGCAGTTCCTCAAGCTCTACCGGGACAACGCGAACGTCGTCGGCGGCGGGAAGCCGGTGCTCACCGGGCCCGACCTGGTCGACAAATCCACTGTGGACACCGTCGGCCAGTACGTGCAAAGGGGCACGCGATGACAACCACCACCCTCGACGAACGGATCGCGAAACCGAGGCTGCTCGACAGGCTGGTCGTCCGGCCCGAGATCGGCTCGCTGCTCGGCGCCGTCGTCGTCTTCCTGTTCTTCACCGTCGTCACCGACCAGTTCTTCAGCGGCAGCGGCGTGGCGACCTGGCTGGACGACGCCTCGACACTCGGCATCATGGCGGTCGCCGTGTCCCTGCTGATGATCGGCGGCGAGTTCGACCTTTCGGCGGGCGTGATGACGGCCTCCACCGCGCTCGTCACCGCGACACTGGCGACGGAGGCCGGCTGGAACGTCTGGCTCGCGCTGTTCGCGTCGCTGGTCTTCGCCCTCGCGGTCGGCGCGTTCAACGGCTGGCTGGTGATGCGCACCGGGCTGCCCAGCTTCATCGTCACCCTGGGCACGTTCCTGGCGCTGCAAGGGCTCAACCTCGGCGTCACGCGGCTGGTCACCGGTACCGTCCAGGTCTCCGGAATGCGCTCGACCGACGGCTACGAGTCCGCCGGTTTCGTCTTCGCGTCCACAGTGGACATCGGCGGGACCGCGTTCCAGATCTCCATCGCCTGGTGGATCGGGTTCGCCGTGCTGGCGGCCTGGCTGCTGGTGCGGACCCGCTTCGGCAACTGGATCTTCGCCGTCGGCGGCAACGCGCAGAGTTCCCGCGCGGTCGGGGTCCCGGTGGTGCGCACCAAGATCATGCTGTTCATGACCACCGCGCTCGCCGCGTGGCTGGTCGGTTCGATCAACATCCTGCGGTTCGCGAGCGTCCAGGCGAACCAGGGCATCGGGCTGGAGTTCCAGTACATCATCGCGGCCGTGATCGGCGGCTGCCTGCTGACCGGCGGGTTCGGTTCGGCGATCGGCGCCGCGATCGGCGCGCTGATCTTCGGCATGGCGCGGCAGGGCATCGTGTTCGCCCGCTGGGACAGCGACTGGTTCATGCTGTTCCTCGGGGTGATGCTGCTGTCCGCGGTCCTGGTCAACAACGCCTTCCGGCGGCGCGCGGAAAGGGTACGGCGATGAGCCACAGCCAAGCCGAAGAGCTGCTCTCGGTCAAAGCGGTCGGCAAGACCTACGGCAGCGTGATCGCGCTGCGCGACGTCTCCACCGTGGTCAACGCCGGCGAGGTGACCTGCGTACTCGGCGACAACGGCGCCGGCAAGTCCACGTTGATCAAGATCCTGGCCGGGGTCCACCAGCACGACAAGGGCGAGTTCCTCGTCGAGGGCGAGCCGGTCAAGTTCGCGTCGCCACGCGAGGCACTCGATCGCGGCATCGCGACGGTGTACCAGGACCTGGCGGTCGTGCCGTTGATGAGCGTGTGGCGGAACTTCTTCCTCGGCTCCGAACCGACGGTCGGCTTCGGCCCGTTCCGGGCGCTGGACCGGAAGAAGGGCCGCGAGACGACCAAGAAGGCGTTGTCCGACATGGGCATCGACCTGCGTGACGTCGAGCAGCCTGTCGGCACCTTGTCCGGTGGCGAGCGGCAGTGCGTCGCCATCGCGCGGGCGGTGCACTTCGGCGCGAAGGTGCTGATCCTCGACGAGCCGACAGCCGCGCTGGGCGTGAAGCAGGCCGGTGTCGTGCTCAAGTACGTCGCGCAGGCCCGTGACCGCGGGCTCGGCGTCGTGCTGATCACGCACAACCCGCATCACGCGTATCCGGTGGCCGATCGCTTCCTGCTGCTCAAACGGGGCGCGCCGCTCGGCGCCTACGAGAAGTCCGAGATCGACCTGGCCGAACTGACCCGGCAGATGGCGGGCGGCGCCGAACTGGAAGCCCTCGAACACGAATTGCGAGCCGCGGAGTCCCCTTCATGACCGCTCTCGAAGCACTGACCGTCGGCCGCGTCGGGGTGGACCTCTACCCCGAGCAGAGCGGCGTGCCGCTGGCCGGGGTCAGCACTTTCGCCAAGTCGCTCGGCGGCACCGCGACCAACGTCGCGGTCGCCGCCGCGCGGCTCGGCCGCTCGACGTCGGTGCTGACGAAGGTCGGCCCGGACGGCTTCGGCGACTACGTCCGGCAGGCGCTGCGGGAGTTCGGCGTGTCCCCCGAGCACGTCGGGACGTCGGCGGGGCTGCAGACACCGGTGGTGTTCTGCGCGCTGGACCCGCCGGCGGACCCTCCGCTGCTGTTCTACCGGTCCCCCATCGCGCCGGATCTGACCCTCAACGAGGTCGACGTGCCGTGGGACGTGGTGGAAACGGTGCCGCTGCTGTGGGTCACCGGGACCGGTGTCTCCGTCGAACCGGCCCGCGGCACCCAGCGCAAGATGCTCCAGCGGCGTGGACGCCGGGCACACACCGTGCTGGACCTCGACTTCCGGCCGATGTTCTGGCCGGACACCGAAACCGCGCGTGAGGAGATCGGCTGGATGCTCGACCACGTCACGGTCGCGGTCGGCAACCGCACCGAGGCGGAGGTCGCCGTCGGCACGGCGGACCCCGACGAGGCCGCGTCCCGGATGCTGGCCAGGGGTGTCGCGCTGGCGGTGATCAAGAAGGGCGCGGAGGGAGTGCTGGTGGCCACCGCCGAGGGCCGGTGGACCGTGCCTCCCCAGCGGGTCGACGTCGTCTGCGGGCTCGGCGCCGGGGACGGTTTCGGCGGCGCGCTGATCCACGGTCTGCTGTCCGGCTGGGATCCGGTGCGCATCGCCGCCTATGCCAACGCGGCGGGCGCGCTCGTCGCCTCCCGGCTGGCCTGCGCCGACGCCATGCCCACCGCCGACGAGATCGAGGAGTTGCTGTGAGCAAGCTGCACCGCCGGTTCGGGACGCTTTCGGACGAGCGGGACCCGGTCCGGCTCACCCCGGACTCGGCGGGCTGGACCTACAGCGGCCTGAGGGTTCTCTCGCTGGCCGCCGGTGAGTCCAGGGTCGTGCGCACCGGCGAGTTCGAAGCGTTCGTGCTGCCGCTGGCGGGGGCGTGCACCGTCCGGGTCGACGGGCAGGTCTTCGACCTCGCGGGGCGGGACTCCGTGTTCACCCGGGTCACGGACTTCGCCTACGTGCCACGCGACGCCGAAGTCGAGTTGTCGACAACCGGAGGCATCGAGGTCGCGTTGCCGATGGCGCGCTGCTCCCGTCGTCTCGAACCGCGCTACGGACCGGCCGAGAACGTGCCTGTCGAGGTACGCGGAGCGGGGCAGGCGACGAGACAGGTCACCAACTTCGGCGTGCCCGGTGTCTGGGACCACGCGGACAAGCTCAACGCGTGCGAGCTGATCACCCCCGGCGGCAACTGGTCGTCGTACCCGCCGCACAAACACGACGAGGCATCCGACTGCGAGGTCGTCAACGAGGAGATCTACTACTTCCGCGTCGCGGGACGCGACGGCGTGACGACTTCGCGCGAAGGGTTCGGCCTTCACCGGACGTACACCTCGGATGGCGAACTGGACGAGGACGTCGCTGTCCGGGACGGCGACGTCTTCCTGATCCCGCGCGGCTATCACGGTCCTTGCGTCGCCGCGCCGGGCTATCCGATGTACTACCTGAACGTCCTGGCGGGGCCCGCCGAAGAGCGGTCGATGGCCTTCTGCGACGACCCGGCGCACGGTTGGATCCGTGAAACGTGGAACGACCTGGAACTCGATCCACGCTGCCCGGTCACGAGTCCCGAAGGACGGGTGTCATGAAGCTGACCACGGCACAGGCCTTGGTGCGCTGGCTGCTCGCGCAACGGTCGGAGACCCTGGACGGGCGGGAAGTCCCGCTGTTCCCCGGGGTGTTCGCGATCTTCGGGCACGGCAACGTCCTCGGTCTCGGTACCGCACTGGAGGAGCACCGAGACGAGCTTCCCCTGTGGCGCGGGCAGACCGAGCAGGGCATGGCGCTCGCCGCGGTCGGCTACGCCAAGGCGACCCACCGCCGCCAAGTCGGCGTGGTGACGTCGTCGATCGGTCCCGGTGCGCTGAACATGGTCACCGCGGCCGGGGTCGCGCACGCCAACCGGCTGCCGGTGCTGCTGCTCCCCGGCGACACCTTCACCAGCCGGGCCCCGGATCCGGTCCTGCAGCAGGTGGAGCATTTCGGCGATCCGACGGCCACGGTCAACGACGCCTTCCGCGCGGTGAGCCGGTACTTCGACCGGATCACCCGGCCCGAGCAGCTGCTTTCGACGCTGCCGCAGGTCGCCAGGGTGCTGACCGACCCGGCCGACGCGGGCCCGGTGACGCTGGCGCTGCCGCAGGACGTCCAGGTGGAGACCTACGACTTCCCGGACTCGCTTTTCGAGCCGGTGACCCATCGCCCGCCGCGCCCGCGGCCCGATCGCCGGGCCCTCACCGAAGCGGCGGGGGTACTGCGGTCGGCGCGGAAGCCGTTGCTGGTGCTCGGGGGCGGGGTCCGGTACTCCGGTGCCGGTGAGCGGGCGCTGGCCTTCGCCGAGCGGCATGGCATCCCGGTCACCGAAACCACGGCCGGGCGCACCCTGGTCCCGCACGGCCATCCGCTGCACGCCGGGCCGCTGGGCGTCACCGGCTCGGCGTCCGCGAACGTCCTGGCCGCCGAGGCCGACGTCGTGCTGGCCGTCGGCACCCGCCTGCAGGACTTCACCACGGCGTCCTGGACGGTGTTCTCGCCCGACGTCCGGCTGATCACGCTGAACGCGGCCCGGTTCGACGCGGTCAAGCACGGCGCGCTGGCCGTGGTGGGCGACGCCGAGGCGGGTCTCACGGATCTGGCCGCCCAACTGGAGAGCTGGCAGGTCGATCCTCTGTGGACGGAGCGCGCGGCGGCGGAGCGCGGCCGATGGGACGCGCACATCGACGCATTGCGTACCGCTTCCGGCGAGGTCCCGACCTACGCCCAGGTCGTCGGCGCTGTCAACGACCTCTCCGAGCCTCAGGACTACGTGATGACCGCGTCCGGCGGGATGCCGGGAGAACTGATCGGCGGCTGGCGCGGATCGGGATCGATCAGCATGGACGTCGAGTACGGCTTCTCGTGCATGGGGTACGAACTCGCGGGCGCGTGGGGCGCGGCGATGGCGCACACCGGCGGTCTGGTCACCACGATGCTCGGCGACGGTTCGTACCTGATGCTGAATTCGGAGCTGTTCTCGGCCGCCTTCGCCGGGCATCCCTTCGTCGCGGTGGTCTGCGACAACGACGGCTTCGCGGTCATCGCCCGTCTGCAGGAGGGCCAGGGCGGGAAGCCGTTCAACAACTTCCTCGCCGACTGCCGGAGCGCGCACGCCTCACCACCTCGGGTCGACTTCGCGAAGCACGCGGAGTCGCTGGGGTGCGCGGTGTTCACAGCGTCCACTGTGGACGCCGTGCGGGCGGCCTACGCGAAGGCGCGGGAAGCCGCGGTGGCCGAGAAGCGACCGGCGGTGGTCGTGGTGCGGACGCAGCCGAGCTCGTGGACCGAAGCCGGCGCTTGGTGGGAGGTCGGCGTCCCGGAGCACCTTTCCGGCCGGGAAGGCTTCGAGCACGGGAAGTCGGGGCAGGTGCGGTATGTGAAGGGCTAGGGCTGGGAAGAGTTAGAGCGCGGCCGCGTCCAGTGGGCTGGACGCGGCCGCGCCGACCCCCGCCCTATTTGTCAAAGCTGGCGAAGTAGCCGGCCGCCATGTCTTCATCTCCGTGCCCGGCTTCGGACGCGCGGGCGAAGCGGGCCTGCCCGGCCTCGACGGCGTCCATCCGGACACCCGCGCGGGCCGCGGCTTCGAGCACCAGCCGGGCGTCCTTCTCGGCGTTGTCGACCGAGAAGGCGGTGGTGTAGTCGTTCTTGAGGATCGCGGCGGATTTGGCCTGGAAGTAGCCGTTGTCCATCGGGCCGCCGGTGACGACGTCCACGAAGTGCCGCGGGTCGACACCGAGTCCTTCGGCCAGCGCGAGTGCCTCGCCGACGCCGTGGGTCAAGGTGATCACCCAGGTGTTCAGCACCAGCTTGAGCCGGCTCGCCGCGCCGGTGCGGCCGTCTTCGCCGACCCACAGCGTGCGCTTGCCGATCGTGTCGAACAGCGGCTGGACGGTCTCGCGCGCGGCGGGCGCGCCCGCCGCCAGCACGATCAGCTGACCCAGTTCGGCGGGCTGGCGGGTGCCTTGGACAGGCGCGTCGACAAAGATGAGGCCCTGCTCGTCGGCGTACGCGATCAGCTCGTCGACAGCCTCACCGACGGTGCTGAGCTGAACCCAGATCGTGCCTGCGGCGGGGGCGGCCGCGCGGATCGCCGCCAAGACCGCCGGGCCGTCCGTGAGGACCGTGATCACGACCGGAGCGCCCTCGGCGGCTTCCGCGGCGCTCGTCGCGACCCGGACACCGTCCCCGGCGAGGGCCTCGGCCTTGGCCGCGGTGCGGTTCCAGGCCCGGACCGCGAACCCGGCCTTGCTCAGGTTGCGGGCCACAGGGGCGCCGATGATTCCGGTGCCGAGCACCGCGACGGTTTCCGTCATGACTTGCCTTCAGCTCCTTGCCGTCGTCTGTTTGCCGTCGTGAGTGGAATGCTCGTTAAAGAACGAGCACGAAGGGAATCCGCGCGAACGCGGGGGCTTCTTACGAAACCTGGAACATCAGAACGCCTCGATGGTGGTTTCGACGACTTGGGTGAGTGCCTGCCGGTCCGCGGTCTTGCCCAGCACCCGCAGGCCGTACATCGCGGCGAGGGTGAACCGCGCCAGCGCCCGCGGATCCCGGCCCGCGCCGATCTCGCCCGCCTGCCGGGCGGCGGCGAACTCGACGTGGAACGCGTTCTCCACCCGCTCGAAGTTGTGGCGGATGCGGGCGGTGACCTCGTCGTCGATGCCGCCGAGTTCCAGGGCGGCGTTGACTGCCAGGCAGCCGCGATGCGTGGCCGAGGTGTCCATCTCGTCGTGGACCACGTCCATCAGCACGCGGCGGATCCGCTCCCGGATGGTTCCCGGGGCGACCAGCATCTCCTCCACCCGGGTGGCGGACGTTTCCTCATAGCGGCGCAGCGCCTCCTTGAACAGCTGCTGCTTGCTCGAAAACGTGTTGTACAGGCTGCCCCTGCCCAGGCCGGTGCCGTCGACCAGGTCCTGGGCCGACGTCGCCGCGTATCCCTTGCGCCAGAACGTGCCGACCGCGGCGTCCAGCGCCTCGGTGGGATCGAATCCCTTGGGACGGGGCATGCCGCCAGCATCGCACGTTCTGTAACGATCAGTCAAATACCGGGCGTTCAATGCTCCGAGAGCAGGGAGCCGAACCCGCGCACCCGGTCGGCGATGCCGTTGCGGCGCAGGGCGTGCCAGTACAGGACGACGTTGTTCGAGATGACCGGTTTGCCGAGCCAGAACTCGGCGGCCGCCGCGAGCCGGGCCATGGCGACGTTGGTGCCGACCTGGACGATGGCTTCGACGTCGGCGTTGTCGATCTCCTTGACCGCCTCCCGGAGTTCGGTCTCGGTGACGTGGGAGATCTTGGCCGGGCTCGGCATGCCGAGGCCCTGGAGGTTCAGCAGGTCGTAGCCGCTGTCGTCGAAGAAGCGGCTCACCGAGTCGTCGCCGACCGGCAGGTACGGCGTGATGACCGCGATCCGGCGGGCGCCGTGCGCGGCGAGCGCGGCGTTGATCGCGTCCGGGCTCATCGTCACCGGGCGGCCACCGGCGGCGTCCCGCATCGCGTCGAGCACGCTGCCATGCGAATCCTTTCCCTCCCAATAGCTTTCCGGCGACACCCCGATGATCACGCAGTCGGGTTCGCAGCCGGTGACGCTCCGGATCGCCGGCCGCGTCGACCGCCGGATGCTGTGCATGACGTGGTCGAACCCGGGCTCGTCGACCATCGGGTCGTCGTCGATGGCCATCCGGCCGGTGTGGTTGGTGACGCCGTCGGGGCGCAGCGCGTCCAGTTCCGGCTGGGCCGAGGTGTTGGTGGACGGGACGACGACGCCGACCTTGAGGCGGGGACCGAGGGAGTCGGGCACTGGTGGTTCTCCTTAGCTCAGAGGGGTTCGAGCCGGGCACGGATCGCCGTTACCAGTTCGGCGACCCCTTGTTCCTTGAGAACGCTGTAGTGATCGCCTTCGAGCGTGACCACCTCCGGCGGCGTTGCCGAGTACCCGGAGCTGTTCTCGACGAACGAGTAGTCATCGCCGTCGGCCTTGAACAGGGTCACTCGCGCCGCGATCCGCCGCCGTGCGAGTTCACGGAAGGTGTAGTCGAATTCGTAGGTCTCCTCGACGATCCGGACGATGCGCCGTATGAGCGGTTCGCCGAGGGCGGGCAGCAGCGTCGCCACGAAGGCCACGAATCCGTCTTCGTCGCGGACGGTCTCCAGGCACGCCAAGGGTTCCGGCCCGGAGATCGACCCGAGGAAGACCGACAGCAGGATCGTCAGGTACGCCGGGTTCGTGTAGCTCGCCACGCGCTCCCCGCCGCCCTCGATCTCGGGGTTGCCCGGGCAGATCAGCAGCAGGTCGGCCACCCGCTGCCCCTGCTGTTCCAGCTGCCACGCCGTTTCGAACGCGACCCGCGCGCCGAACGAGTACCCCCACAGCGTGTACGGGCCCTCCGGCTGGACGCGCCGGATCTCGGCGACGTCGGCCTTCGCCATCTCCTCGACGGTGGCGTACGGCGTTTCGCCGTTGTTGATCCCGTGCGCCTGCACGCCATAGAAAGGCCGTGCCAGACCGCTTTCCGAAGCCAGCAGCCGTAGGTTCATCGGATAGCCGCCGAGGCCGGGCCAGCAGAACACCGGGTCGCCGCCGCCCGCCGCCAAGGGCACCAGCCGCGACGACGGCTTGGCGGAGTCCTCGCCGATCCGGGCGGCCAGATCGGCCAGTTTCGGGCACTCGAAGACGACCTGCAGCGGCAACCGCGTGCCGTACTCGCGGTTGATCCGGTTCACCAGGGAGACCGCGGTCAGCGAGTTGCCGCCGGCGGCGAAGAAGTCGTCCCGCGCCGAGACGTCGTCGTACTTCAGCGCCTTGCCCCACACCCCGGCCAGCCACCGCTCGTGGCTCGTCGAGGGTGCGACGTACGGTGTGCCGCCGCTCGCCGAGCGGACGGTGTCCGCCGCCGCCAGCGCGTGCGCGTCGACCTTCCCGTTGGCGGTCAACGGCAGTTCGTCCAGCACCAGCACCCGGTTGGGGATCATGTAGTCGGGCAGCGTGGCCGCGAGTTCGTCCCGGATGATCTCCGCCGGGCCCTTCATGTGCACGGCGTCTTCGCGCATCCCTTCGCTGCGCGCCTGCTCCGGGCTCACCTTGCCGCCGACGAAGAAGTACGACGGCCCGGGCGCGATCCCCTGCCCGGCGAGGATGTCGTCGATCCGCCGGGCGGCGGGCAACGGGTTACCGCTCTTCGAGCTGTAGCCCGAGGACATGAAGCCGAACCCCGCGCCGTTGCGCTGCAGATGATGCAGCTTCGTGCCGAGACCGACGTACTCGAGCCACTCGTCGGCGGCCCGGCTGACCGCGGTGATGCCGAAGGCCGCGCGTCCGTACACCTGCTGGTTGATCGCGATCACGTGCTTGGCCTCGATCAGCTTGCCGGAGACGCGCTCGAAATCCCCGTTCCGCCAGCGGTAGGTGCCGGCGGGCAGTCCCTCGACCCGCCCCGGATGGGCTTGCACGAACAGCTCGATGTCGTCCCGGCCCGGTTCGCCGTCGTTGGCGCGCAAGGAGAACGTGCCGAGGTAGTGGTCTTCGGCGGCGGCGCCGACGCGAGCCGCCACCGCGGGGTCGAACCCCGACGGGCTGATCGTGAGGCCGTATCCGGGCAGGATGTCCTCGAACACGCCGACCATATGGCCGGCCTCGAACTCGAGGACCTCACGGATGTTGTTCTTGTAGACCGGTTCGATGGCCCCGGTGCGGCCGATGAAGTGCACCGAATGCCCGGCACCCGTGCTCGCGCCGATCAGGACCAGCGTGTGGTCGATCGGGTGGTAGTAGTAGATCCCGGCGCCGAGGCCGTCGAGACCGCTGGTCTCCAGGTACAGCTGCGTCGCGTACAGCGCGCCCGGCGAGGCGTAGGAGTACTTCGGCAGCAGGCGTTCGTCGCTCTGGAACCGGCCGAACCAGCGCAGCAGCTCGCCCAGTTCGGCGAACGCGAGTTCACCGGGCTCCCGGGAGTGCGTGCCGGCCGGGCCAGGGTTCAGGAGCGCGATGAGGTCGTCGCGGGTGACGGCACCGCCCTCGTAGTAGCGATAGGTCTTGCGAGCGAAGACTTCCTGCCGCTGCCGGCCGGTTTCCCGCTTGCCCTCCAGCGCGACGACGGGACGGCCCGCGAGATCGGCGCGCACGCCCGGAGCCGAAAGCTGTGCCTTGACCTGCAGTTTGCTGGCCTTCGACTGATGGTGCCCGCCGTGGTTGCCCTGATCCATCACCGCGGCTTCGCGCGGATTCAGCTCCACGCAGGCCACCAGCGCCTTCGACCCGGTCCGCGCGTCGTCGGTCACCACCGCCGCCGCACGGCGCACCCACGTGTGGTCCTCGATCGCCACCGCGATCTCGTCCAGCTCGACGCGGTAGCCGCGCAGCTTGACCTGGTTGTCGGCGCGGCCGACGAACTGGAGGGTGCCGTCGGGGTTCCAGTAGGCGAGATCCCCGGTGCGGTACAGCCGTTCGGTCGGTATGAACGGGTTCGGCACGAACTTCTCGCTCGTCTGCTCGGGCCGGTTCAGGTAGCCGCGGGCCAGCTGGACACCGCCGATGTACAGCTCGCCCGTCTCCCCGATGTCGACCGGGGCGAGCGCGGCGTCGAGCACGAAGCACTGGGTGTTGTCGACGGGCACGCCGATCGAGACCGTCCCGGCGCCCTCGCCGATCGTGTCCGGGTCGACGACGTGGGCGGTCGCGTTGATCGTGCATTCGGTCGGCCCGTAGAGGTTGACCAGCCGCGCCGACGGCAGCTCACGGGCGAGTTCCCTGGCCAGCTGGCGGGAAAGCGCCTCTCCGCCGGAGAACAGCTTCCGCACCGTCGTGCAGGTCGCGAAGCGTTCCGTGTCGAGCAAGGCCTGCAGCAGCGTCGGAACGCACTGCAGGGTGGTGACGTCGTGCGCGAGCACCGTGTGGATCAGGGCTTCGGGGTCACGGAAACTTCCCGGCGCGCTCATCACCACGCGGGCGCCCGCGGCGGGCGCCAGGATCTCCCATTGCGCGGCGTCGAAACTCATCGGCGTCTTCTGCAGCACCGTGACGCTCGCGTCCAGGTGACCGCAGGCCTGCAGCCAGCGCATCTGGGACACGACACTGTGGTGCTCGATCATCACGCCCTTCGGCTTTCCGGTGCTGCCGGAGGTGTAGATGACGTAGGCGAGCGAGTCCGGCCGGGGCCCGCGCGGGGCCTCGCCGTTCGCGCCGCGGACGTCGGCCACCGACACGATCCGCGTTCCGGCGGGTACCAGCCCGGCGAGCCGTCCGGCGAGGTGCGGCTGGGTGACGACGACGCCGGTACCGCTGTCTTCGAGCATGTACCGCAGCCGGTCTTCCGGGTACTCCGGCGACAACGGCAGATAAGCGGCACCGGACGCGAGAATGCCCCACGCGCCGACCATCAGATCCACGGAAGGCTCGACGTAAAGGCCGACGGGATCGTTCGCCACGATCCCCAGACCGGCGAGGTGCGCGGCCAGCTCCGCACTCGCTTCTTCGAGTCCGCGAAAGGTCAATTCGCGGTCGCCGTCGACGACGGCGACCGCTTCCGGCCGCGTTCCCGCCCAGTGCCCGAGCAGCTCCGGCAGGCAGGTGCCGGACCGGACGTGATGAACCGATGTGCCGTTGTCGACAGACGTCATAATCTTTTCCCCTGGCAAAGCCATCCCCCGATACGAATTCCGCGGCCGCGCGCCGTGTCGACGCGCTGCTCGTGAACCACGAAGCACAGGAGCGACCCGGGGGATCCCGAGATACGGGCCGGAACGAGAACAGCCCGAAAGTTCCCCGACCGGAATTTTCCTGACAAACGAGAGAGCCGGATTCCCTGGTGAAAACGCGATTCCCAGTCACCGGTAAACGAAAGGGAAAACGAACCGCGCGCCCCGCCGATCATTCTTTTCCGCCCTTTGGTGCCGAGGTTCTCTCCTGGCGTGCCCGGATCCGCCACACTCGAAGACATGATTCCCACTTTCGTCTTCGTGCACGGTTCGGGAAGTTCCGCCCACGCCTGGTCGGCCACCCAGCGGGAGATGGCGTCACGCGGGCATCGGACGCTCGCGCTCGATCTCCCCGGCCGGGGCGCGGGATTCACGCGGGCCTACTACGAACAGGACCTCGAAACCTTCGCGGCCGAGCCGTCGGCCATGAGCGGCGTGACCGCGGACGCCTTGATCGGGCAGGTCGTCGACGCCGTCCAGCGGGTACGTCATCACGGCCCGGTCGTCCTGGTCGCGCACAGCTTCGGCGGGCTCCCGGTCACCGCCGCCGCCAACGCGATCCCCGAACTGATCGACCGGCTCGTCTACATCGCCGCCCAGTGCCCGGTGGAGCGCCACCCCGGCGAGTACCCGGCGCTGCCCGCGTGGTCGTCGTCCGCGCTTTTCCCCGCGACGGCGCCGCTCTTGGTCGGCGACCCGACGCGCCAGGGCTTCATCCGGATCAACTGGCGTGGTGCCGGCCGCGCGCAGCGGGCCGCACTGCGGGACGCCATCTCCGGTGAACTCACCGAGGAGCAGTTCCTCCAGGTCGTCGTCACCAGTCAGCCGGACGAGCTGTTCTGGCTGACCGGGCCCGAATGGGACCTGCGCGCCGACAAGGACTCCTGGGGCCGGATCCCGCGCACCTTCGTCAAACTGACCAAGGACCGCTCCATGCCGCTCGCCGCCCAGGAGCTCTACATCGCCGAGGGCGACGCGCTCACCCCGGACAACCCGTTCGACGTCCGTGAGCTCGAAAGCAGTCACGCCGGGTTCTTCCGGCGGCCCGCCGAGCTGGCCGGGATCCTCGACGACCTCAGCGTCCGAGCAGGCGCCGGATCTCGGTGACGGCCGTCCGGCCCGCCCGGTTCGCGCCGACGGTGCTGGCGGACGGGCCGTAGCCGATCAGGTGCAGCCGTGGTTCGGCGACGACGCGGGTGCCGTCCATCCGGATCCCGCCGCCTGGCGCGCGCAGGCGCAGCGGGGCGAGATGGTCGATGGCGGCCCGGAAACCGGTGGCCCACAGGATGATGTCGGCGGGTTCGAAGGTGCCGTCCGCCCACACCACGCCGTCCGGGGTGATCCGCTCGAACATCGGATGGCGGTCGAGGATTCCCGCTTCCAGCCCCGCCCTCACCTCGGGCGTAACCGCCAGATCGGTCACGCTGACGACGCTTTCCGGCGGCAGGCCCTCGCGGACCCGCCTGTCGACCTTCGCGACGGCCTCGCGGCCCCAGTCCTCGCTGAACGGCTCGTCGCGCCAGACCGGTGGACGCCGGGTCACCCAGCGCGTCGAGTGCGCGAAGGGCGCGATCTCCAGCAGCAGCTGCACGGCCGACGCGCCGCCACCGACCACGACCACACGCTTGCCGCGGAAGTCCCCGACGCCGGTGTAGCCGGCGGTGTGCACCTGGCGGCCGCGGAAGGTCTCCTGGCCCGGGTAGTACGGCCAGAACGGCCTGTCCCAGGTGCCTGTCGCGCTGATCACCGCGCGGGCGGCCCAGGTCTCCGCCGCGCTCGCCACGACCAGCCGATCGCCCTCGGCGCTCACCGACAGGACGTCGACGGGGCGATGGACCGGAAGGTCGTAGGTGCGCTCGAAGCGGCCGAAGTACTCGGAGACGACGTCGGCGGCGGGCAGTTTCGGATCCGGGGTGCCGAAGGCCATCCCGGGGAGGTCGTAGATGCCGTGGACCTTCTCCACGAGCAGCGAAGGCCAGCGGTACTGCCACGCGCCGCCGGGTCGTTTGCCGTGGTCGAGCACGACGAAACCCGCCTCGTTGGCGAATCCCGCGCGGCGCAGGTGATACGCCGCCGACAGACCGGCCTGGCCTGCCCCGATCACCGCCACGTCGACTTCGTGATCCGCCTTCATACCGGGTTCAACGGTGACGGGCCCCGGCTATTTCGCGGGCTGGGTCACAGTCAGCGTTTCAGTGCCCGCACGATCGCGACGATCAGGAGGACCCCGGCGAGCGCCACCAGCACCGGCCCCACCCGTTTGACCACGGAATCGCCCGCGTACTCCATCAGGTCGATGGCCTCGCCCTCCGCCGCGGGCTTGACCGCTTTCAACGGCGGACGTTCCGGGGTTTCGGGCTTCTCGGGTTCGGGCGTGGTGGCGAGCTTGCCGGACAGGCAGTCCGCGAACGAGTCGAGGATCTTGCCGCCGACCTCGGAGATCATCCCGCGCCCGAACTGCGCCGGCTTACCGGTGACGGCCAGTTCCGTGGCGACGGCGCCGTGGGTGACACCGCCCTTCTCGGACAGGGTGAGCGTCACCGTCGCCGACGCCGTACCCGCTCCGCGCGCGTCCTTGCCGGAAGCCTTGATCACCACCTTCCTGGCTTCGGCGTCCTTCTCGACGAAATGGCCGGATCCCTTGTAGAGCAGGGAGATCGGCCCGAGCTTGACCTTCACCGTGCCTTTGAAGGCGTCCCCGTCGACTTCGGTGACGGTGGCACCCGGCATGCACGGCGCCACCCGCTCCGGGTCGACGACGGCCTTCCAGACCTCGTCGACCGGGGCGGGAACGGTGAACGCGTGGTCGAGCCGCACGGGCCGACCTCCCTTCTCTCTGGGACCCTGCTTTCTAGGACCCTGCGGCGGCGAGGACCGCCCGGCCGGTCAGCACCCGCGCGAGGTGCTGCCGGTATTCGACATCGGAGTTGCCGTCGGCCGTCGGGTTCGTGCCCTCGGCCGCGTGTTCGGCCGCGCCGCGGATCGCGTCGGCGGTGGCCGCGCAGCCGACCAAAGCCGCCTCGACCGCCGCCGCCCGCACCGGTGTCGAGCCCATGTTGGTGAGCGCGACCCGCGCCTCCTCGATGGTGCCCGCCTCGGTGCGGACGCAGGCCGCGACCGCGACCATCGACCACGCCTGCGCGACCCGGTTGAACTTCTCGTAGTGGGCGCGCCAGCCGGTGTGCTTCGGCACGCGGACCTCGACCAGGAGTTCGTCCGCGGCGAGCGCGGTGGTGAACATGTCCTGGAAGAAGTCCGCCGCGGCGACCGTCCGCCGCCCGCCCGGACCGGCGACGACGAGTTCGCAGCCGAGCGCGAGGACGGGAGCCAGCAGGTCACCGGCGGGATCGGCGTGCGCGATGGCGCCGCCGAACGTGCCGCGATGGCGGATCTGCGGATCGGCCACCGTGTCGGTGGCGGCCTTGAGCAGCGCGGCGTGCTCGGCGACCAGCGCGTCCCGCTGGACGTCGTAATGCGTGGTCATCGAGCCGATGACCAGCACGTCGCCGTCTTCGCGGACACCGCGCAGCTCGCCGACCTTCCCGAGGTCGACCAGCGTTGTCGGCGTGGCGAGCCGCATCCGCAGCACCGGCAGCAGGCTCTGCCCACCCGCCAGCACCTTGGCATCCTCGCCCGCTTCGGCGAGGGCGACCACCGCTTCGTCCACTGTGGATGGAGCGACGTAGTCGAACGGGGCCGGGATCACTGGGCACCTCCGGTGGCGTCGATCGAACCGAGACCGCCACCGGCCTCGGAACCCAGCCCGCCCGCGGCGGCCGACCCGTACCGGATGGCGTGCCAGACCCGCATCGGGGTCAACGGCATTTCGATGTCGTTCACCCCGAAGTGCCGGACGGCGTCGATGACGGCGTTGACCACCGCCGGGGTCGACGCGATCGTGCCCGCCTCGCCGACTCCCTTGGCGCCCAACGGGTTCGTCGTCGACGGTGTCTCGGTGCGGTCGGTGGTGAAGCTGGGCAGATCCGCCGCCGACGGCAGGAGGTAGTCGGCGAACGTGCCGGTGGTCAGCGTCCCGCCTTCGTCGTGGACGGCCTCCTCGAACAGTGCCTGCGCGATGCCCTGCGCGAGCCCGCCGTGCACCTGGCCTTCGACGATCAGCGGGTTGACGACCACGCCGACGTCGTCGACACAGACGTAGGAGCGCAACCGCACGCGCCCGGTCTCGGTGTCGACCTCGGCCGCGCACAGATGCGTGCCGTGCGGGAAGGAGAAGTTCTCCGGATCGAACGTGTCCGACGAATCCAGCGAGGGTTCGACGCCGTCCGGCAGGTTGTGCGCCGAGAACACGGCCCACGCGATGTCCTGGATGGACGTCGCGGAATCCGTGCCCTTGACCGAGAACTTGCCCGCCGAGAATTCGAGGTCGTCCTCGGCGCACTCCATCAGATGCGCCGCGATCGGCTTGGCCTTGGCGAGCACCTTGTCCGCCGCGTTGACCACCGCGACGCCGCCGACCACCAGGGACCGGGAGCCGTAGGTGTCCATGCCCTTGTGCGAGGACTGGGTGTCGCCGTGGATGACCTCGATGTCCTCGAACGGGACGCCGAGTTTGTCGGCGACGATCTGGCTCCACGCCGTCTCGTGGCCCTGGCCGTGCGCGGAGGCGCCGGTGATCACCTCGATCTTGCCGGTGGGCAGCACCCGGATCTCCGCGTGCTCCCAGCCGCCCGCCGCGTAGTCCAGCGAGCCGAGCACCCGCGACGGCGCGAGACCGCACATCTCGGTGAACGTCGAGATGCCGATGCCGAGCTGGACCGGGTCGCCCGAATCCCGGCGCTCCTTCTGCTCACGGCGGAGGCCGTCGTAGTCGAAGAGTTCCTTGGCCTTGCCGGTGGCGGCCTCGTAGTTGCCCGTGTCGTAGGTCAGCCCGGCCACCGTGGTGAACGGGAACTCCTCGTGCTTGATCCAGTTCTTCTCGCGCAGCTCCATCGGGTCCATGCCGAGTTCGACGGCGAGCTCGTCCATGATCCGCTCGATCCCGAACGTGGCCTCCGGCCGCCCGGCGCCGCGATAGGCGTCGGTGAGCGTGGTGGTGGTGAACACGTTGGTGCAGGCGAAGTGGTACGCCGGGAACTTGTAGATCGCGTTGAACATGAACGCGCCCAGGATCGGCACGCCGGGGCCGACGAGGCCGAGATACGCGCCCATGTCGGCGAGCAGTTCGACCTTGAGGCCGGTCACCGTGCCGTCGCGGTTCGCGGTGATGGTGAGGTCCTGGATCTGGTCGCGGCCGTGGTGCGCGGCGACCATCGTCTCCGACCGGGACTCCGTCCACTTGACCGGTTTGCCGAGCCGCCGCGCGATCAGCGTCGACATCATCTCTTCGGGCAGGACGGCGATCTTTCCGCCGAATCCGCCGCCGACGTCCGGCGCGATCACCCGCACCTTGTGCTCGGGGAGGCCGAGCGTGGCCGCGGTCATCGTCTTGAGGATGTGCGGGACCTGGGTGGCCGACCACATGACCAGCTGGCTGCCTGTCGGGTCGACGACGCACGCGCGCGGTTCCATGAAAGCCGGTACCAGCCGCTGCTGGCGGAACCGCCGTTTGAGCACGATCCCCGACTTCTCTGCGTTCGAGATCGCGTCTTCGACGCTGGAACCCGTTCCCGCATCGGCGGAATCGAAGACCCAGACCGCGTTCTGGTTGGTGCCGAGCTCCTCGTGCACCAGCGGCGCGCCCTCGGCGAGCGCGTTTTCGAGACCGAGGACGACCGGCAGTTCGTCGTAGTCGACGTCGATCGCTTCGAGCGCGTCATGCGCTTCGGCCGACGTCCGGGCGACGACCACCGCGACCCCCTCACCGGCGAAGTTCACCGTCTCCGAAGCGAGGATGGGCCGCCTCGGCGACTTCATGTCCGGGGTGATCGGCCACGCGCACGGCATGCCGATGGCGCTTTCCGGGTCGAGGTCCTTCCCGGTGAACACCGCGACGACACCCGGCGCGGACTTGGCCTCGGTGACGTCGATCGAGACGATCTTGGCGTGCGCGAACGGGCTGCGGAGGACCGCGAGATGCAGCATCCCGGGGAGCGTGAGGTTGTCGGTCCAGCGGGTCCTGCCGGTGATGAGGCGCTCGTCCTCCTTGCGGCGGCGGGCCTTGCCGACCTCCGGTTCGATCGTGGAGGTCATCACTCACCACCCGCGCCGACACGGGAGGCGGTGTCCGAGGCGAGCCGCTCGGCTTCCGGGCCGGCGCCGGGCCGCATCTGGTGGGCGGCGTCGCGGACCGCGCGGACGATGTTCTGGTACCCCGTGCAGCGGCACAGGTTGCCTTCGAGTCCTTCCCGGACGGCCTTCTCGTCCGGATCGGGATTGTCGGCGAGCAGGTCGATCGACTGCATGATCATGCCGGGAGTGCAGAAACCGCACTGGAGCGCGTGATTCTCGTGGAAGGCCTTCTGCACCGGATGCAGTTCGCCGTCGCGGGCCAGTCCCTCGATCGTGGTGACCTCGCAGCCGTCGGCCTGGACCGCGAGGACCGAACAGGATTTCACGCTGTGCCCGTCGAGGTGGACGGTGCAGGCCCCGCAGTTGCTGGTGTCGCAACCGACCACGGTGCCTACCTTCCCGACCCGTTCGCGCAGGTGGTGCACGAGCAGGGTCCGGGGTTCGACGTCGTCTGTGTAGCTGGTGCCGTCGACGGTGACGGTGATGCGCATCAGGCCTCCAAAAGCAAGAGAAACCCCGCGCTGGTCCGGGGTCGTTCGGGAGCGGCCGGTCATTCGATTGTCACGGACCGACCCCGGAGCGACCGTGATCGGACTCACAGCCGAGCGTGCTACTTCTGCTCGGCAGGGACAACCCCCACCAGGGGGTGACTCAGGCGCGGGTCCGCAGATGCGTTGAAGGGAAGAGGGAAGGGGCGCAGATGCGGAAAAGAGGCGAGTGTCCATTCGGTACAGCGGGTCGTGAGTGGCAAGTGTCGTGCTAACGGCACTCACCACTCACGAGGCCACTCGGCGTTCGGCCTCTGGGAGACGCCGCTTTCGCGGATCCTGGCGGCAGGCGGCCTTGCGACGTGCCCGAAGACGGCCTGCCCGCACCCGGCCTGCGCCGGGTATCGGTACAGCGGGCGCCGGAATCGAGCGTGGAAGATTTCGGACGTTGAGTTGTCCGGAATCTTCCACGCTTGGCCCGCCGCGGCATTCGGTACAGGGGGTCGTGAGTGGCGAGTGTCGTTCTAGCGGCACTTACCACTCACGAGACCAAACGGCGTTCGCGCCCGTGATCACGGTGGCGACCCGATCCCCCGGGAGATCGTGCACGGTCAGCGCGGCCAGCCCGGCGGCTCCCGCGGGTTCCGGGAGGACGCCGAGGGTTTCCGCGCCCAGCCGCATGGCCGCGCGCAGATCGTCGTCGCCGACCAGCACGAAGTCGTCGACCAGCGACCGCAGCCGCCGCACGGATTCCGGCTCCGGGGACCGGATCGTGATACCGGCGGCGAACGAGTTGGCTCGATCGACGGTGATCGGCTCGCCCGCCCGCCAGCTCTTCGCCATCGCCGGCGCGGACTCGGCCCCGACGCCGACGATCCGGACGTCCGGCGCCTGCGCCTTGAGCCAGAGCGCGACACCGGCGATCAGCGCGCCGTCGCCGACCGGGAGCACGACCGTGTCGATCCCGCTCTCGCGCGCCAGTTCCAGGCCGATCGTGCCCGCGCCTTCGGAGATCGCGGGCTCCCGGCCGTCGACCACGAAGACGCGGTCCGGGGCTTCGGCGGCGAAGGCGGCCGCGGCGTCCTTCGCCTCGCCGTCGACCCGGCGCACCCGCGCCCCCAGCGCCTTCATCCGCCGCAGTTTGACCGGCGAGATGTCGGCGGGGACGAACACTTCGGCCCGCAAACCGCGCTTCCGGGCGGCGAACGCGAGAGCCTGCCCGAAGTTGCCGCTGGTCCCGCACACCATGGTGGTGCCCGGCTCCAGTCCGGCGGCGAAGTAGTCCGCCCCACGGCCTTTGAAGCTGCGCAACGGATTCAGCGTCTCGACCTTCACCAGGACCGGCCGCCCGAGCCGTTCGTTCAGCTGTTCGTCGCTGTACTGCGGGGAGTTCAGAAAGAGAGGGTCGATCACCTTCGCCGCTTCGGCGACATGGTCCAGCTGCAGGTCGGTCATGAAGCCCAAGCTAGAGCGGAAGACGATCACGGCGATTGTAAATTTTCCCGCCCGCGTGCAAAAATCTTGCGTGCCTCTGGACGAGATCGACCACCTGCTGCTCGGCCTCGTCCAGGCTGACGCGGCCCGCCCGCTGCACGACCTGGGGGACGCCGTCGGCCTCTCCCCCAGCGCGGTCCAGCGGCGGCTGACCCGGCTGCGCGCCGAGGGCGTGATCCGCGCGCAGGTCGCCGTGCTCGATCCGGAGGCGCTGAGCGCCGCGATGACGTCGGTCATCCTGGTCGCGCTGACCGACGACGACCTGAAGCACCACACGGCGTTCCGCGAGCGCATGCTGGCCGAACCCCGCGTCCAGCACTGCTACAGCATCGTCGGGCAGTGGGACTACGTCGTCGTCCTGCTCACCGCGGATCTCAAGACGAGCCGGTACCTGTCCAGGGAACTGTTCGACGAGCACGTCAAACGGTTCGAGACCCTGCCCGCCTTCGAGGTGGTCAAGTCCAGCCAGGCCGTCCCGGTGCCCGGTGTCAGCCGTGGATCCGGCCGGTGAGTTCCGCGAGCCGCGACCCCGAACCGCTCCACCGCAGCGCGATGATCTCCGCCGCGATCGACACCGCTGTCTCCTCCGGCGTCCGCGCGCCGAGGTCGAGGCCGATCGGCGAGGAAAGCCGTTCCAATTCCGCCTCGCCGACCCCGGCCTCGCGCAACCGCGAGAACCGGTCGTCGTGGGTCTTGCGCGAGCCCATCGCGCCGACGTAGCCGACGTCGAGCCGCAACGCGACCTCCAGCAGCGGCACGTCGAACTTCGGGTCGTGGGTGAGCACGGCGATCGCGGTCCGGCCGTCGATTCGGCCCGCGTCGGCTTCGGCCCTGAGATAGCGATGCGGCCAGTCGACGACGACCTCGTGCGCGTCGGGGAAGCGGCTCTTCGTCGCGAACACGGGTCGCGCGTCGCAGACCGTCACCTGGTAGCCGAGGTACGCGCCCATCTTCGCCATCGCGGCCGCGAAGTCGATCGCGCCGAAGACCAGCAGGCGCGCGGGCGGCTCGAAGGAGTTGACGAAGACCGTCATGCCCTCGCCGCGGCGCTGCCCGTCCGGCCCGTAGTGCAGGGTGCCGGTGCGGCCGCCGACGAGCATGCCGCGCGCGTCGTCGACGACGGCGTCGTCCATCCGGGACGATCCGAGCGAACCGGCGACCCGATCCGGCCAGACGATCAGATGCTCGCCGACCAGGCCTTCCCGTTCGTGCTCGATCACCGTGACCACGGCGACCGGCTGTCCACTGTGGACCGATTCGACGACGTCGCCGAGCTCCGGCATCGAGTCGCGGTCGACGTGCTGGACGTAGATGTCGATGATCCCGCCGCAGGTCAGCCCGACGGCGAACGCGTCGTCGTCGCTGACGCCGTAGCGCTGCAGCACGGGCGCGCGCTCAGCGACCACCTGCTGCGCGAGTTCGTAGACGGCGCCTTCGACGCAGCCGCCGGAGACGCTGCCGGTGACCGTGCCGTCCGGGGCGACGAGCATCGCCGCGCCGGGGCTGCGCGGCGCCGACGAGAACGTCGCCACCACCGTGCCGACCCCCACGGTCTCACCTGCCGCCCAGCGGCGGTGCAGTTCGTCCAGTACGTCACGCATCGGCGATCTCCACCAGCAGTCGTTCCAATGTGGCCATGCTGTGCCCGGCGAGCAGCCGATCGAGGTACGGGAGCGCGGCCACGATGCCGGACTGCACGGGAGCGTAACCCGCCCGCCCCGCGTGCGGATTCACCCAGAATACGACGTGCGCGAGCCGCCGCAGCCTGGCGAGCTGCTCGCCGAGCAGGCCGGGGTCGCCCCGTTCCCAGCCGTCGGAGAACACGGTGACCACGGATCGCCTGGCCACGCCGCGTTGTCCCCAGCGGTCGAGGAAGGCCCGCAGGGTCTCACCGAGCCGCGTCCCGCCCGCGAAATCGGGGACCGCGGCGGCCGCGGCGAGCATCGCGTGCTCGGGATCGCGTAGCCGGAGCTGGCGGGACACCCTCGTGAGCCGGGTGCCCAGGGTGAACACCTCGACACGGCCGGGAGCGTGCCGGGCGACGACGTGCGCGAACCGCAGCAGGGCGTCGGCGTACGGCCCCATCGAGCCGGAGACGTCGATCAGGAGGACGAGGCGGCGGGGCTTGGTGCCTTTGCGCCGGTACGCCAGGCGCACGGGCTCGCCGCCGCCCGCCAGCATCGCCCGGAGCGTGCGCGACGGATCGAGGGTGCCCCGCCGGGCCGCGCGCCGACGCGGCGACGACCGCAGCGGGAGGGCCGGGCGCAGCTTCGCGAGCAGTTCCCGCAGGTGAGCGCGTTCGGCGACGCTCAGTTCGGCGAGGTCGCGATGTCGCAGGATCTCGTCCTCACTTGCCGCCACCCGGAGCTGATCGGGCTCCGCGCCGGACTCGCCCTGGCTCGGCGCTTGCGCGAGCGAGGCGATCTTCGCGCGCTTCGGGGGTGTCTCCCGCCCTCGCCGTCGTGGTCCGGCCTTCTTTTCGGTGAACCAGGCGTCGAACGCGGCGTCGTAGCGCGGGAGGTCGTCGGGGTCTCCGCACAGCGTCAGCCGCCCGGCCCAGTACAGCTGCTCGGGATCGGCCAGATCGACCTCGCCCACGGCCGCGAGGTACGCCTGGACCCGGTGCGCGTCGCACGGCAAACCGGCTTCGCGCAATGCCTCCGCGAAGCCGACGAACCCGGCCAATGGATCGCTCACTCCTTCATTATGTGCCTCGCCGGGCGAAGACCGGGGTCTTCTCGCGCAGCGGGCCGACGCCGCCCAGGAATGCCGCGACGGCGGTGAGCTGCGGAAAGCGGTCGGAAATCCGGAGCGGAAGCGGGATGGTCCGCGCGGTCAGCGTGCCGTCCAGGGCGGGCTCGATAAGCATCTTGTGCTCCCCCAGTTGCTGTTTCCGGGCGAGCGAGACCGCCACGGACCGCCGTCGCTGCACGCGGGCGAGATCCCGCGCGGTCAGCGTGCCGCGCAGCAGCGGGGCGGCGAGGATCCGCGCGGCCGCCACGGCGTCCTGCACCGCGATGTTGACGCCCATCCCGCCGACCGGCGACATCGCGTGCGCGGCGTCGCCGATGCAGAGCACCCTGCCGGAGTACCAGTGCGGGAGCTTGGACATCCGGACCTTCAGCAGCTTGACGTCGTCCCAGCCGCCGATCTCGTTCAGCTGCTCGTCGGTCCAGCCGAACAGGCCGCCGATCCGCTCCCGGAACTTCTCGATCCCCTCGGCCCGGCGCTCGGCGTCCTGCCCCTTCCGGATCAGGTACGAGGTCTGGAAGTAGTCGCCTCGGTCCATGGTCACACCGGCGAGCCCGTTCGCGAAACAGCCGAACACCTGGGCTTCCTTGCCGGTGTCTTCACGTTTGGGCACCCGGACCCACCAGACGTCCATCGGCACGTCGTAGTCCGTCGAAACGAGGCCCGCTTCCGCCCGGATCAGCGAATCCCGGCCGTCGCAGCCGACCACGAGCGACGCCGCCAGCTCCCGCTCGGCACCGTCGGAATCGCGATAGCGCACGCCGCCGCCCTCGCGCAGGCCGGTCACCTCCGCTCCCATCCGCAGGGTGAACGTCGGTTCTTCGGCTGCCGCTTCGGCGAGCAGGTTCAGGAAGTCCCACTGCGGGACCATCGCGATGTACTTGTGCGGCCCGGGAATCCGGCTGAAGTCGGCGGCGACGATCGTCGTGCCGCCGATCACCATCCGCATCTTCTCCAGCCTTCGCGACGGCAGTTCCGCGAACCGTTCGCCGAGCCCGAGGTCGTCGAGCAGCATCAGGGTCGGGGGATGCACCGTGTCGCCACGGAAATCGCGGAAGAAGTCCTCGTGCTTTTCGAGAACGGTGACTTCGACCCCGGCCCGCGCCAGCAGGAGCCCCAGCACCATCCCCGCCGGGCCGCCCCCCACCACACAACACTGTGTCCGTTCCATAGTCGAGTTGTAGCGTGCCCGCCGAGCCGTCGCCAGGTGTTCGGCTCCGAAGAGGACCTAGGTCCTGCCGGGAATTCTCGCTACGGTGACGCCATGTTCTCGTCCCGTGCCGTGCTCGCCGTCCTGCTCGCCTGCGTCGTCGGCGCGGCGGCCGCCCCCGCCGCCTCGGCGACCTCCGCCTCTTCGCCGGTCCCTGTCGTGTTCGATGGCGACTCCGATTTCGCGGACATCGCGACGCTCGCGTACCTCTGCCAGGCGCACAAACAGCACCGCATCGACCTGCGCGCGGTCACCGTCACCGACAACGGCGCCGGAATCCCCGGGCGCGGGCTGACCCACGTGCGGACCGCCCTCGGGAAATGCGGCCTCTCCGGCGTTCCGGTCGCCGACGGTTCCGACACCGGGGTGAACCCGATGCCCGCCGACAGCCGCGCCTGGACCGAAAGCATCCTCAACGGCGCACTCGGCGACGCGGGCGTGCCGGATCGTCCGTCACGGGTCCGGGCCTCGACACTGCTGGCCGCGACGGTGCTCACGTCCGCCAAGCCCATCGTCGTGATCGCGACCGGACCGCTCACGAATGTCGCGAAGGCGATGGACGTTCCCGGTGTGGCGCAACGGATCTCACGGCTCGCGGTGATGGGCGGCGCGTTCGACGTCCCGGGCAACGTGTTCGGCCCCGACGCGGCGAAGTTCGACGGCACCCAAGAGGTCAACATGTGGCTCGACCCCGCTTCGGCGGACAGGGTCTTCGCCGGGATCCGCCGGGTGGACATCGTCGGACTCGACGCCACGAACGACGTCCCCATCACACCGTCCTATGTGGAGCGTCTGGGCAAGGAAGGGCGGACCGCGGAAGCGAAACTGGTGCACGCGATCGTCACTCAGCCCGATCTGGCGCCGTATGTCCAGGACGGGTCGGCGTTCTGGTGGGACGCGCTCGCGTCGTCCGAGGTGTTCGACGCCGTGAGCCCGGTCAAGCTGCGGCAGGCGAAGGTCGACGTGCGACAGGACGGCGCCGCGGCAGGACGTACTTACGTGACGCCGAAGGGAACTTCGCAGTACATCGGCTACGACGCGGACCCCGCGTTGTGGGAGAACGGCTTCCTGAAGATGCTGAACGGCTAGGGTTTCAGGCCCGCGATGAGGACTCCGACCATCTTGCGCGCGTCGTAGCGGGGATCGTTGCCGGCGCCGATGCAGAGGTTCCCGACGCCGCGCATGACTTCGATCGCCTGCAGGTCCGAGCGGATCTCGTCGGCCTCGGCCGCGGCGTCGAGCAATCGGGCGCAGACGGGCAGGAGCGTGTCGAGGAAGTAGGTGTGCAGCGTCTCGAACCCGGCGTTGTCGGACCGCAGGACCGCCGCCAGACCGTGTTTGGTGACCAGGAAATCGACGAAGAGGTCGATCCAGCGCCGCAACGCCTCGTACGGGGAATCGTTCGACGCCAGCAGTTCCGGCCCGGCCGCGGCGCACGCGTCGACCTGGTGCCGGTAGACGGCGATGATGAGGTCGGCCCTGGTCGGGAAGTGCCGGTAGATCGTGCCCATCCCGACGCCCGCCTTGGCCGCGATGTCGCGGACCGGCGCTTCGACGCCCGAGGTGACGAAGACGGCGGCGGCCGCGTCGAGCAGGGTCTTCTCGTTGCGCCGGGCGTCCGCGCGTTTGCCTTTGGTGCCCTCTTCACTCATCACGCCACTCCTCCACCTGCGCGGTTGCCAAGCGGAACATTGCTCCGTATCGTTAGCGGAGCAACGTTCCGCTTGCTCATCTTGCCATGGAGGACACCGTCATGCAGTACCGCACCTTGGGCAGGACCGGTGTGCAGGTCAGCACCCTCGCGCTCGGCGCGATGAACTTCGGCGCGATCGGGCGCACCACCCAGGACGAGGCCACCGCCATCGTCGACGCCGCGCTCGAGGGCGGGATCAACGTCATCGACACCGCCGACAGGTACAGCGACGGCGAGTCGGAGAAGATGGTCGGCAAGGCCATCGCCGGCCGCCGCGAAGACCTCGTGCTGGCCACGAAGGCCGTCTTGCCGATGGGCGACGAGCGCAACCACCAGGGCGCTTCACGCCGATGGCTGGTCACCGAACTGGACAACAGCCTGCGCCGGCTCGGCGTCGACCACGTCGATCTCTACCAGGTCCACCGCTGGGACCCGAAGACCGGCGACGAGGAAACGCTTTCCGCCCTGACCGATCTGCAGCGCGCGGGAAAGATCCGCTACTTCGGTTCGTCGACCTTCCCCGCGTACCGGATCGTGCAGGCCCAGTGGGCCGCCCGCGAACACCACCTGAGCCGGTACGTCACCGAGCAGCCCGGCTATTCGATCCTTCAACGCGGCATCGAAACGCAGGTGCTGCCCGTGACCGAGGAGTACGGGATGGGCGTGCTCGCGTGGAGCCCGCTCGCTTCGGGCTGGCTGTCCGGCGCGGTCCGGGAAGGCCGGGAGATCAAGACGAATCGTTCGGCCGTCCTGCCGCAGCGTTTCGACCTGACCAGGCCCGTCAACCAGGCCCGGCTCGAAGCCGTCGAGCGGCTGGTCAAGGTCGCCGACCAGGCGGGATTGAGCCTGATCCAGCTCGCGCTGGGCTTCGTCGTCGCGCATCCGGGCGTGACGAGCGCGATCATCGGGCCGCGCACGCTGGCGCATCTGGAGTCGCAGCTCGCCGCCGCGGACACGGTGCTCTCGGCGGACGTCCTCGACGCGATCGACGAGATCGTCGCCCCGGGCACCGATCTCGCGCCGGAGGAGAAGAACGACACCCCGCCCGCGCTGCTCGACGCGTCGCTGCGACGCCGCTGACGTTCAGGCGAGCAGTTTGTCCAATTTGGCGCGGACCCTGTCGAGGTCTTCGCTGTACTTGAGCACCGAGCCGAGGGTCCGCGCGCCGGCCGCGGCGTCCAATTCGGACATTCCCAGCGCGAGGAGCGCCTGAGCCCAGTCCAGGGATTCCGCCACCCCTGGCGGCTTCAGCAGCTCCATCTCGCGGAGCCGGTGCACGGCCGTCGCGACCTGTGACGCGAGCCCTTCGCCCAGGTCCGGGATCTTGCGGCGCAGGATCTCGATCTCGCGGCCGAGGTCCGGGTGTTCGAGCCAGTGATAGAGGCAGCGGCGCTTCAGCGCGTCGTGCACCTCCCGCGTCCGGTTGGAGGTGAGCACCACGAGCGGCGGATGCTCGGCGCGCACCTCGCCGAACTCGGGGATCGTCACCGCGTTCTCGTCGAGGAGTTGCAGCAGGAAGGCTTCGAACTCGTCGTCGGCCCGGTCGATCTCGTCGACCAGCAGTACGCACGGCGCGGTCTGCAACGCCTTCAGCAGCGGCCGGGAGAGCAGGAAACGTTCGGTGTAGAGGGATTGTTCGGCGGCCCCGACGTCGAGGCCGCCGTCACCGGCGGCTTCCAGCGCCCGCAGATGCAGTAGCTGCCGGGGGAAGTCCCATTCGTACAGTGCCTGCGCCGCGTCGATCCCCTCGTGACACTGGAGGCGGATGAGCGGCAGGCCCAGCGCTTCGGCCAGGCCCAAGGCGAGCGAGGTCTTGCCGGTACCCGGTTCGCCTTCGCAGAACAGCGGGCGGCCGAGCCGCAAGGCGAGGAATCCGGCCGTGGCGATGCCGTCGTCGGCGAGGTAGCCGACCGATTCGAGGGCTTCGGCCAGTTTCTCCGGCGATTCGACGGTCACGTCCCGATCGTAGGCCTCGGGGGGCCGGAGATCAGTCTGGAAGATCCTCGCGGCGGTCCACGTCGTGTCCGGTGCCGAGGTCGCCGCATTCGACGAGCCGCAGATCGGGGCGGTCCTTGAGCCAGTCCCGCGCGCCCTTGTCCCCGGACGCGCCCGCCGCGATCTCCGGCCACCAGCGGCGGCCGAGCACGACGGGATGACCGGGGACACCGTCGTAAGCGGCTCGCGCGACGGTGTTCCCGTCTGCCCCAGTCGCGACCCTGCGCACCACTTCGGCGCCGACGCCGGGCAGGTCCACGAGATGCACGACAGCGGCTTCGGCGCCTGTCGCTTCCAAGGCCCTCAGACCCGCGCGCAGCGACGCGCCCATGCCGGACTCCCAGTCTTCGGCCACGACGGCGGCCTCGGCGGCGGGCAGGAGCGCGCGGACTTCGTCGGCCGAAGCACCCAGCACCACCCGGACCGGTGTGCAGCCCGCGTCGGCGAGCACCCGCAGCGCCCGGACGACGAACGGCTCACCGTCGAGGACCGCCAGCGCCTTCGGCCCGCCGAACCGGCGCCCGGCCCCGGCCGCGAGCAGCAATCCGGCGGTCTCAGCCATGCCCTGCCTTCGTCTGTCCCGCCTTGGTCGGCGGCGCCGAAGCCAGATCGGTCTCGATGGCGCGTGCCGCTTCGAGCAGCGACGGCAGCAGTTCGTGCTCGACGGACTCGGGTGTCGTACGGCTCGCGTGGGTGGAGAGGTTGACCGCGGCCACGACCCTGCCCCGCCTGTCCCGGATCGGCGCGGCGATCGAACGGAGACCCTCTTCGAGTTCTTGGTCGACCACCGCGTATCCCTGCCGGTAGACCCGCTCCAGCTCGGCGATCAGGTCCTTCTGCCTGGTCAGCGTGTGCGCGGTCAGTTTCTCGAGCTTGGCCGCGTCGAAGTAGCCGTGCAGGTCTTCGCCTTCGAGGCCGGCCAGCAGAACGTGCCCCATCGACGTCGCGTGGGCCGGGAAGCGGGTGCCGACGTTGATGCTGACGGTCATGATCCGCGAAACGGCCACGCGCGCGACGTAGACGATGTCCAGGCCTTCGAGCACGGAGACCGAACTCGACTCGTGCACCTTGGCGGACAGCCGTTCGAGATGCGGCTGGGCGACCTCCGGCAGCGACAGGCTCGAAAGGTAGGAGTAGCCGAGTTCGAGGACCCGCGCGGTGAGCGAGAAGTACTTGCCGTCCGTGCGCACGTACCCCAGGTCGACGAGGGTGAGCAGGAACCGGCGGGCGGCCGCCCTGGTCAGCCCGGTGGAGCGGGCGACGTCGCTCAGCGTGAGTTCCGCCGCCTCCGCGTTGAACGCCTTGATCACGGCCAGTCCGCGTTCCAGCGACTGGACATGGTGCGCTCCGCGCTCGGTCACCTCGCCTTCGTCCATACGAGAACCCTAACCGGCGCCTTCTTCCCTTGCGGCAGGCTCACCGAGTTCGGCCAGTACCCGCTGTGCCACGGCGAACGCCGCGTTGGCTGCCGGGGCGCCCGTATAGACGGCGGTGTGCAACAGCACCTCGGAGATCTCCTCCGCGGTGAGTCCATTGTGGACCGCCGCCCGGACGTGCATCGCGAGTTCGTCGTGGGCGTGCAGCGCGGTGAGTGTGGCCAGCGTGACGCAGCTGCGGGTCTTGCGGTCGAGCCCGTCGCGCGACCAGACCGAGCCCCAGGCGCCCCGGGTGATGTAGTCCTGGAACGGTCGGCTGAACTCGGTGGTACGGGCCACCGCCCGATCGACGTGCGCGTCCCCGAGGACTTCGCGGCGCACCCTCATGCCGGTCTCGTAAAGGTCATCGCTCATCGAGCCGCCTCCAGATGTTCGAGAATGAGCGCGGTGAACCGCTCCGGCTGTTCGAAACTCCCCAGGTGCGCGGCGCCTTCGACGACCGCGAGCCGCGCGTCCGGGATGCCGCCGGCGATCACCTCGGCGTGCTCGACCGGGGTCGCCGGATCCTCGGCCCCGGCGATGACCAGGGTCCGCGCCGCGATCTTGGGCAGGTCACCGACGAGGTCCATCCGTTCGACGGCCTGGCAGGACGCCGCGTATCCCTCGGCGGGGACGGCGGCGATCATCTCGCGCAGGAAGGCGGCTTGCCCGGGATGCGCGGCGACGTGGCCAGGAGTGAGCCAGCGGCCGACCCCGGCCTCGGCGACCGAGGCGGTTCCGTTCTTCCTGACCGTCTTCGCCCTGTCCGCCCACATGCTCGGCGGCCCGAGTTTCGCGGACGTGCAGCAGAGCACGAGGCTTTCGATCCGGTCCGGCGCGTGCACGCCGAGCCACATCCCGGTCATCCCGCCGAGCGAGAGCCCGACGACGTGCGCACGTTCGGCACCGTGCTCGTCGAGCAGCGCGACCAGATCACCGCCGAGGTCTTCGAGCGTGTACGGCCCGGGCGGCACCGGGGACGCGCCGTGCCCGCGGGAGTCGTAGCGGATCACCCGGAAACCCTTTTCCACCAAGGGTTTCACCTGCGGGTCCCACATGCGGTGATCACTGCCGAGCGATCCGCTGAACACCACGACAGGGCCGTCCGCGGGCCCTTCCACGACGCTGTGCACCAGCTCAGACATCGAAGAACACCGTCTCCCCCTCGCCCTGCAGCCGGACGTCGAACCGGTAGCCCTCGTCCGTCTTGGTGGCGATCAAGGTGCCCCGGCGGGCCTCCGGGACCGAAGCCAGCACCGGGTCCCGGGAATTGTCGTTGTCCTCGAAGTAGATCCGGGTGACGACGCGGTGCAGGAGGCCGCGGGCCAGCACCGAGACGTCGATGTGCGGCGCCTGTGTGCTGCCCGCCGGACCGGGGAGCGAGCCGGGCATGATCGTCCGGATCCGGTAGTTGCCACCAGGATCGGTCGGACAGCGCCCGAAGCCCCGGAACCCGCTCGCGACCGCTCCGCGCGGGTCGTCGGGGTGGTCGAACCGGCCGTCGGCGTCGGCCTGCCAGGTCTCGATCATCGCGTCCGGGACCGGTTCGCCCGCGCCGTCGAACACCCGGCCGTGGATGCGGATCGCGGCCGGTTCGTCCGCGGGGACGACGTCCGGTCCGTCCGGCCAGGGCAGGCCGATGGACAGGTACGGGCCGACGGTCTGGGAAGGCGTCGTCTCCGGCATCAGTGCTCGTCCTCCTCGTCTTCGAAGACCGACGCCTCGCGGCCGCGCACGACGATGTCGAACTGGAAGGCCAGCGCCCACTCGGCTTCGGTGCGGTCCAGGTCGAACCGCGCGATCATCCGCTGCCGTGCCTTCTCGTCCGGGATGGAGTTGAAGATCGGGTCCTGCGAGAACAGCGGGTCTTCCGGGAAGTACATCTGGGTGACCAGCCGCTGGGTGAACGCGCTGCCGAAGACGGAGAAGTGGATGTGCGCCGGCCGCCAGGCGTTGTCGTGGTTCTTCCACGGGTACGCGCCCGGTTTGATGGTGGTGAAGGTGTAGCGCCCTTCGCCGTCCGTCAGCGTCCGGCCCGCGCCGTCGAAGTTGGGGTCGATCGGCGACGGCCAGCGGTCCAAGGTGTGCCGGTAGCGGCCGCCCGCGTTCGCCTGCCAGACCTCCACGAGCGAATCCCGGATCGGCCGCCCGTCACCGTCGAGCAGCCGTCCGGTGACGATGATCCGCTGCCCTTGCGGCTCTCCCGGATGCCCCTGGGTGAGGTCGTTGTCGAACTCGCCGATCCGCCCCGGCCCGAGCGCGGGACCGGTGACCTCGGTCAGCAGGTGCGGGAGCACGATCAGCGGCTCCTGGGGGTGCCGCAGCGCCGTCGACCGGTAGCCGGCGTGGTCGAGCGGCGGATGCGTCCCTTCCGGATCGCGCCGGTAGCGCGGGAGCATCGATTCTGCGGGTGCGGACATGGTGTTCCCTCCAGCGCGGGTCAGTGGGTCACTGGGCTTCGAGGACGACGGCCAGCCCCTGGCCGACGCCGATGCAGATCGCGGCCAGTCCCCACCGGCCGCCGGTGCGGCGCAGGTGATGGGCCAGCGTGCCGAGGATCCGGCCGCCGGAGGCGCCCAGCGGATGCCCGATCGCGATCGCGCCGCCGTTCACGTTGACGATCTCCGGGTCGAGCTTCGACCAGTCACGCAGGCAGGCCAGCGACTGCGCGGCGAACGCCTCGTTCAGTTCCACCGCAGCCAGGTCTTCCCAGCCGATCCCGGCCCGTTCCAGGGCGATCTCGGCCGCGCGGACCGGGCCGATGCCGAAGACGTCGGGGTCGACACCCGCCGCGCCGCGGCCGGCGATCCGGGCCAGCGGCGCCTTGCCGAGCCGCTTCCCCGCGGCCTCGTCACCGAGCAGCAGCGCGGAAGCGCCGTCGTTCAGCGGCGACGCGTTCGCGGCCGTGACCGTCCCTTGTGGACGGAAGACGGGCTTGAGCTTCGCGAGCTTCTCCGTGCTGGAGCCCGGGCGGATGCCTTCGTCACGAGTGAGTTCGACGCCTTCGACGGGGACGACGTGGTCGTCGTAGAACCCCTCGTCCCAGGCGCGGGCGGCGTTGACGTGGCTGCGCACGGCGAACGCGTCCTGCTCGTCGCGGCCGATGCCGTAGCGCTCGGCGAGCAGTTCGGTGGACTCGCCGAGCGAGACCGTCCACTGCTCGGGCATCTCCGGATTGACCATGCGCCAGCCGAGCGCGGTGGAGTACAGCGTCTGGTTGCCGGCGGGGAAGGCCTTCTCCGGCTTCTGCATGACCAGCGGCGAGCGGCTCATCGACTCGACCCCGCCCGCGACGGCGAGCGAGGCGTCGCCGACCTGGACCGACCGGCTCGCCTGCATGACCGCGTCGAGACCGGACCCGCACAGCCGGTTGACCGTGGCACCGGGCACGGTCGTCGGCCAGCCCGCCAGCAGCGCCGCCATCCGCGCGACGTTGCGGTTGTCCTCGCCCGCGCCGTTGGCGTCGCCGAGCACGACCTCGTCCACGGTGGCCGGGTCGAGGTCGTTGCGCTCGGCCAGTGCCCGCAGCACGGTCGCGGCGAGGTCGTCCGGGCGGACCCCGGACAGGGCGCCGCCGTACTTGCCGAACGGGGTCCGGATGGCGTCGAACAGGAAGACGTCGGTCATGCGCTCGCCCTTTTGAGGTCTCGGAGGATGCGGAGTTCTGCCTCGGTCGGCGCCGGGGTGGTTCCCAGGTCGCCTGCCACCTTCAGTTTCCACCCGGTCGCCTCGACGACCTGATCGACGTCGACCCCGGGGTGCAGTTCGGTGAGCGTGAGCTCGGCGGTCTCGGGGTCGGGGCGCATCAGGCCGAGGTCGGTGACCACCAGCGTCGGCCCGGCGCCGGGGAGGCCGAGCCGCTCGCGGTCGCCCTTTCCGGTGCCATGACCGAACGATGTCACGAAGTCGACTTTCTCGACGAACGTGCGGGTGCTCTGCCGCAGCACCACGAACACCTCGCGGCAGGACGCGGCGATCTCCGGCGCGCCGCCCGCTCCGGGCAGGCGCACCTTGGGGTTGGCGTAATCCAGTCCGATGACGGTGGTGTTGATGTTGCCGAACTTGTCCAACTGGGCGGCGCCGAGGAAACCGACGTCGATCCGGCCCGGCTGGAGCCAGTAGTTGAAGACCTCCGGGACGCTGACCACGGCGTCCGCGGTGTCGGCGAGTTCGCCGTCGCCGATCGACAGCGGGAGCCTGGTCGGTTTGGCGCCGAGGCAGCCGGATTCGTAGATCAGCGTGAGGTTCGGCGCGTGCCCGCGGCGGGCCAGGTTGGCGGCCGTGCTGGGCAGGCCGATGCCCACGAAACAGGACATCCCGTCGCCGAGCGCGCGGGCGGCGGCGACGCTCATCATCTCGTCGGAGGTGTACCCGGTCATGCCCTCACTCCCGTCAGCTCGTCGAGCCAGCGGGTGAAGCTCTCCCTGTCCCGGCCGATCGCGTCCCATGCCTGGTAGGCGTCGTTGTCCCGTTCGTAGTACCCCGCCGCGTACGACGGCCTCGCACCGCCGGGGACCTCGGCGACGGCGGTGACCGCCCACGAGGGCAGCACGATCGCGCCCGGCCGGGGCTCCAGTTCGTCCACGACCTCCTCGACGGTGACCAGCGAACGCTTCGCCGCCAGCACCGCTTCCTTCTGCACGCCCGTGATCCCCCAGATCTGGACGTTCCCGGACCTGTCGGCGCGCTGGGCGTGCACGATCGTCACGTCCGGGTTGAGGGCGGGGACGGCGGCGAGCAGCTCACCGGTGAACGGGCAGGTGATGGGTTTGATCGTGTCCGTCTGCGCGGGCAGATCGGTGCCGGTGTAGCCACGCAGGACGGCGAACGGCAGCCCCGAGGCACCGGCGACGTACCGATTCGCCATGCCCGCGTGACTGTGTTCCTCTATTTCCAGGGGTACCGGCCACGAATGCTGGACAGCGTCGCGGAAGCGGTGCAGCGAGCCGACACCGGGATTGCCGCCCCAGGAGAAGATCAGCTTGCTCGCGCAGCCCGCGCCGATGAGCTGGTCGTAGACGATGTCCGGGGTCATGCGGACCAGCGTCAGGCCGGTGCGGCGCTGACGGATGATCTCCTGGCCCGCGGCCACGGGAATGAGGTGCGTGAAGCCCTCGAGCGCGACGACGTCCCCGTCACGCACCAGCCGCGCCACGGCCTCCTTCAACGACAGAAGCTCCGCCATCCCCACTCCCGGATTGTTCGCACTGTTCGTATCGCGCACACATGTTCTTCAGACGAACATAGCACAAGGACTCCGGTTGTGGCACCCACGACGAGAAGGCGCCGATCACACGGTCGTGAAGGCCTCCTTGCCTACCCTCAAGGTAGGGAAGGAGGCCTTCACGGACATCCGAACGCAGGGGCTCAGCTGATCCCGCTGCCGGGCGGGAACCATTCGACAGCCTTGAAATCCCCGGTCTCGACCCGTTCGAAGGTCGCGCTGCTCATACAGGGCGGCACGACGAACTCGTGGTCCGGATCAGGCCCCCAGCTATAGCCGACCCTGTCACGCTTGCGTTGTCGTACACCGACATCCCGACCCTGCGGTCCTTGAGATCCGGGACGTTCGTGTCCTCGACGATGCCGGTGACCACGGCGACGGGCCGCCGACGACCAGGCTCGGTTCGGTCGGCCTCCCCTTGCCTTCCTCCGCTCCCGACGCCGGACCGGCCGCTACGAGCGAGTTCTCGTGATCGGTTCATTTCCCACCCCCTGGAATTCCCCTGTCGCGGAACCTTTCCGCACTCCGACCATCCCGCGGCGCCCGGCCGTGACGACTCCCCCGCGCAGGGGAAGCGACTCCCTCACAGCGGGGATCTCTCATGTTTGGGATACCAACCGCCGCACACTAGGCTGAGGGAGTGACCTCGACGATCGCGGTGACCCGGTGGATCCCCGACGAAGCGCTGAAAGTGCTCGCCGAAGCCGGGGAGGTGAAACTGTCGCGCGCCGACAGGCCGCTGACGCCGGACGAGCTGCGCGAGTTCGTCCAGGGCGCGTCCGCGATCGTCGGCATGCTGCACGACCGGATCGACGGCGCGGTCGCCGACGCGGCGGGCCCGGACCTGAAGGTCGTGGCGAACGTGGCCGTCGGCTACGACAACGTCGACGTCGCGGCGCTGACCGGCCGCGGGATCACCGTCACCAACACCCCCGGCGTGCTCACCGACGCGACAGCGGATCTGGCCTTCGGGCTGATCCTCGCGGTCACGCGACGGCTCGGCGAGGGCGAACGGCTGCTCCGCTCGGGCACCCCGTGGTCGTTCCACCTGGGCTTCCTGCTCGGGGCCTCGCTGCAGGACAAGACGCTCGGGATCGTCGGACTCGGCCAGATCGGCCAGGCGGTCGCGCGGCGGGCGCTCGGTTTCGGCATGCGGATCGTCTACTCAGGACGGTCACGGGCCGCCGAAGACGTCGAGAAGACCCTGGGCGCGAAATATGTGCCCTTCGAAGAACTACTGGAAAGCTCCGACGTCCTTTCGCTGCACTGCCCCCTGACGCCGGAGACCCGGCATCTCATCGACGCGGACGCGCTGAGGTCGATGAAACCCGGCGCGTATCTGATCAACACCACGCGCGGTCCCGTCGTCCACGAGGCGGCGCTGGCGGACGCGCTCGAAGCCGGGGAGATCGCCGGAGCGGGCCTCGACGTGTTCGAGGCCGAACCCGAGGTCGAGCCGCGCCTGCTCGATCGCGAAAACGTCGTCTTGACGCCGCATCTCGGCTCGGCGACGGTCGAGACCCGTACTGCCATGGCCGTGCTCGCGGCCGAGAACGTCGCGTCGGTGATCACCGGCGGAAACCCGCTGACGGAGGTTCGTCCATGACTCGTGTGGTCATCGCGCCCGACAAGTTCAAGGGAAGCCTGACCGCGGTCGAGGCCGCGGAAGCGATCGCCCACGGCGTCCGCGACGCGCTGCCCGACGCCGAAGTCTCCTCCTGCCCGGTCGCCGACGGCGGCGAAGGAACGCTCGACGTCCTCGTCGCGGCGGGCGGGCACCTCGTGGAACTTCCGGTCCGCGGGCCGCTCGAAGACACCGTCGACGCGCGCTACGTGATGCTGGACGGAACGGCCTACATCGAGTCGGCCCGCGCGTGCGGGATCGAGTTCGTCGAGCCGAGCCCGGAGGTGGCGCTCGCCGCGCACACCTGGGGCGTCGGCGAACTCCTCGCGCACGCGCTCGACAACGGCGCGCGGCGGCTGGTGCTGACCGTCGGCGGGACCGCGAGCACCGACGGCGGCGCCGGGATGCTGGCGGCGCTGGGCGCCGGGGTGTTCGACGCGTTCGGCGCACCCGTCGGACTCGGCGGCGGCACGCTGGGCCGGGTCGCTTCGGCCGAACTCGGCCCGGTGCGCGAAAGGCTCGGCTCCGTCGAGGTCGCCGTCGCCACCGACGTGACGAACCCGCTGCTCGGATCCCGTGGCGCGGCCGCGATCTTCGGCCCGCAGAAGGGAGCGGGCCCGCGCGAGGTCGAGCAGCTGGACGAGTCCTTGTCCCGCTGGGCACAGGCGTTGCGGAACGCCGGGACCCCCGACGTCTCCGACCTTCCCGGAGCCGGGGCGGGCGGCGGGGTCGCCGCCGGCGCGATCGCGGGACTCGGCGCGCGAGTCGAATCCGGCTTCCAGCTCATCGCCGGGCTCACCGGGGTCGCGAGCGCCATCGAACGCGCCGACCTCGTCATCACCGGTGAGGGCTCACTGGACGAGCAGAGTCTCGACGGCAAGGCTCCGGCGGGTATCGCGGCCCGCGCACAGGAACACTCGGTGCCCCTGATGGTGCTGGCCGGGCGGATCCAGCTGGACGAGAGCCAGCTCGCCGGCCTCGGGGTCGTGGGCAGCGCCGCCCTGATCGACCACGCGCCTTCGCTCGACCACGCGCGTGAGCACGCGGCGAAGCTCTTGCGCGAGCGGGCCGGCGAGCTGGTCCGTGCCTGGGCCCGGACTTAAAGCCTGAACCCGCCGGGCTCAGCTGCCAGGCTGGGGCTGAGCCTGCGGGAGTACGGCGAAGGCGACTTCACCGGTCTCGTCCTGCTGGACGTCGAGCACCTTGTCGTCGAGCAACGCGGCCGCTTCGGGCTCCAAGAACACCTTCGGGCCGCCGTCTGCGCCGAGTACCTTGTCGCCGCTTTCCGGCTCGGGCGTGACGGAAACCGCGAGCTGGGGACTGTCCCCCTGCTGGGAATGCATCGCGAACCGCAGTCCGCCTCCGTCTTGCCCGTTTTCCTGCCCGGTCAGTGCGGTGATCGCCTCGGCGGCGGCTTCGGTGACTGTCAGCATCTCTGCCCTTCCTTCGTCGCGGTCTTGCACTTGACCGACCACGCTAGGGGGTCCCGCCATGGCCTGCCGTCTGAGTGAAGATCATTTTTCGCCGACGTCCGGCTCCTCTTCGGCCAGCCTCATGGCGTGCGACTCCCCCTCGCGGATCTCCGCGGGCGTGGTCCCGAACCGGTCGGCCCCGCTCCAGTGCTCCGGTGGTTCGACACCTTCTTCGAGCGGGTCGACGCGGAGTTCGTCCTCGTCGAGCGCCTCGCTGGGACTCAACGTTTCCGGCTCTGCCGTCTCACGGTCGCTCATCGGCCGCTCCCTCCTCGTCGGGCGTTGTCCGGGGCGTGCTGTACTCGACCCGGTTCCCGTGGCGTACCCGGCGTCTTCGCAGGCCAAACGGCGACGCTGTCGCCGGGATCACACTTTCCCATCCAGTTCATTAGCTTCACAAGTTTGTGAAACGGGGTAGCGTCGTCGGTATGACCACCACCAGGTGGGCGCCAGGGCACCGGATCATCCGGCGCGCGCCGGAACGGCACCACGAACTCGGCCACCATGCCGCGTGGTACCTCGTCGCCGGTGTCGCCGCCACCGGCCTGCAGGCGGTGCTGTTCCTCGTCCTGCAGCCGACCCTCGGCCCCCAGCCCGCCAATCTGGTCGCGCTCGCGGTCACGACCGTCGGGAACACCGAGTTCCACCGCCGGGTCACCTTCGCCACCCGGAAGAGTCATGCGGGCAAGCGGCACTTCCAGGATCTGGTGACGTTCGCCTTCTACGCGGTGTACGGCTCGATCGTGCTCGCGTCCCTCGACGCGGTGATCACCGAGCCGACCGCGCTGGAACAGACCGGCGCCCTGCTCGCGGCCAGCGTCGTGGGCGGCATCGCGCGCTTCGCGGTTCTTCGCTGGTGGGTCTTCGCGCGCCGCAAGGCTTAATGTTCGTGGCGTGGCAGAGATCAACGGACCGCACGACGACGGTTCGGAACCCGATTACCGATTCACCCTCGCCAACGAACGGACCTTCCTCGCCTGGCTCCGGACGGCGCTGGGCCTGCTCGCCGGCGGCGTCGCCGTCCATCAGCTGGTCCCCGGCCCGACCGCGCTGAGCACCGTTCTCGCCGGCCTGTGCGTCGTACTTGCCGCCGTGCTCGCGGCGAGCGCGTACCCGCGCTGGCGGCAGGTGCAGACGGCGATGCGCGCGGGGCGGCCGCTGCCGAAGAGCGGGATGCCGATCCTGCTGACCGCCGGGATCCTCGCGATCACCCTGACGGCCGCGGCCTTGGTCGTCTTCTCGTGAGTTCGGCCGATCACGGAGCGCAAGCGGAACGGACCGGGCTGGCCTGGCGCCGGACGACGCTCGCGGCTACCGCCTGCACACTTCTGCTCCTGCACGCCGCCGCCCGGCGAGGCTGGGGGACGGCGGTCGTCCCGGTCGCGTTCGCGGGCGCCATGGTGATCACCTTGGTCGCCATCGGTTCGTTCCGTGAACGAGCACTGCGCGGGCCCGAAACCCCGAAACCCCTTAACCCGATCCTTGCTGTCACAACGGCAGCACTCGTCGTAGCGACCGCGGTCGCCTTGGTCGCGGTACGCTAGGTGCCGCGCACATGCTGCGATCGCCACGGCCCTTTTCGCGACGCAGAGTCTCGGTTGTATTAAGCCGACTCCGTCTAATGGGCTATCTCTAGTTGAAATCTTTACTGCCGTCCGATCGGCGCCTACGATTACGCTGCGTCGCAACGGCGGTAGGTGGATCTGATCTTACGGAGCACCTGCCGCCCTCAATCGTTACGGAGTGTTGGCCCCTCGACAGCGACAGTCGCAGGGTCGGCCGGGGAGGACGACCATGCAAGCAACTTCAAGCGCGTCCAGAACCGTCACCCCCGATGCGGTCCCCGGATACACGACTCCGGAGAACCTGCCTCGACCGGGCGGACGGCTGACGAAAGAGGACCTCGATCCTCTCGTCAAGGACGCGGGCGACGGGAATCCCGCCGCGATCCAGTCACTGCTGCGGATGATCGGCCCCGTCGTGGTCCGGTACTGCCGCGCCAGAATGGGTGGCCGCGATCTGTCCTACCTGTCGGCGGACGACGTCGCGCAGGAAGTGTGCATGGCGGTGCTCAAGGCACTGCCGGGCTATCAGGATCGCGGCGGCTCGTTCCTGTATCTCGTGCACGCGATCGCCGCCAACAAGGTCGCCGACGCCTACCGCTCGGTCTCCCGTGACCGGTCGGAACCGGTACCGGAACTGCCGGAACGGCCCATCGGCGACAACGAACCCGAAACGCACGCCCTGCACCTGGACCTCGGTGCCCGGCTCAACCGTCTGCTCTCCACCCTGCCGCGAGTACAGCAGGAGATCCTCGCCCTCCGCATCGCCGTCGGCCTTTCCGCCGCCGAGACCGCCGAGGCGCTGGGCATCTCCGCCGGCAACGTGCGTGTGACGCAGCACCGCGCACTGGCCCGCTTGCGGACGATGGTCAAGCAGGACGAGTTCTGATCTTGTTTCCCCCTGCCGCAGGTCGTTGATCGGCGGCTCTCAGGCGCCCGGACCCCGCGCCGCCCACTTTCTTCCTCGAACCGGCTTCGTGCCGGTTCTTTGTCATGTCTCGAGCACGCGAGACCCGTCTCTGATCACGAGAGGCGGTAAGCGCGCCTCGCGGTGCCGTCGAAGAACTCCAGCCGCTCGGCGTCGCTCAACGAGCCCGTCAGCGAGAACGCCGTGTCCACGACGACCTCGTACGCGGCCGCGAGTTCGCAGACCGGCCAGTCCGAGCCGAACATCAGCCGCGAAGCACCGAAGGACTCCAGGACGTGCTCCGCCCAGCGCGCCAGCTGCCCGACCTTCCACCGCGCCCAGTCCGCTTCGGTCACCAGCCCCGAGAGCTTGCAGTACACGTTGCCCAGCTCGCCCAAGGCCGCGACACCGTCCGCCCACGGCTGCCAGTCTCCCGAGGAGATCGGCGGCTTCGCGGCGTGGTCGAGCACGAAAACCTGATCCGGCAACGCTTTCGCCGCGGCGAGTGCCGCGGGAAGCTGGGGCGGCTTCACCAGCAGGTCGTACGCCAGTCCTGCCTCGCCGAGAGCGGCGAGACCGCGCAGGACGTCGGGCCGCGTCAGCCACGACGGGTCCGGCTCGTTCTCCACCTGATGCCGGATTCCCACCAGCGGACCGGAAAACGCGGCCACGCGCTCGGCGACGTCGGGGGCGGTGAGGTCGGTCCAGCCGACCACGCCCACGATCAGCGCTTCGGCCTGAGCGGCGGCGAGGAACTCGCGCGTCTCCTCCTCCGACGAGACCGTCTGCACCAGCACGGTCCCCTTCACCCCGGCCGTTTTGGTCACCGTGCGGAGATCGTCCACTGTGTACGGACGGCGGATCGGTTCCAGCGCCGTGCCCGACATCCACGGGTAGTCCCGCCGCGACGGGTCCCAAAGATGGTGGTGCGCGTCGATCACGGCCGGTCCTCCTGTCGCAGCACGGTGTCCTCACGCAACAGTCCCGCACGGATCAGGTCCGTCCACAACTCGCGCGGCACCGGCCGCCGGAACCGTTCGGCGTTGAGCCGGACCTGGCCGGGATCGTGCGCGCCGACGACGACGGACACCACGGCCGGATGCGCGGCGGGCAGGCCTAGAGCGGCCTGCGGGAGTTCGACACCGTGCCGCTCGCAGACCTCGGCGATCCGCTGGGCCCGCTCGACCAGTTCGGCCGGAGCCTCGGCGTAGTCGTACATCGTGCCCGGCGACGCGGTGGCGAGGATCCCGGCGTTGAACGCGCCGCCCACCACCACGTCCACCCCGCGTTCCGTGCACAGCGGGAGAAGATCGTCGAGGGCGGGCTGATCGAGCAGGGTGTACCGGCCCGCCAGCAGGATCACGTCGAGATCGAAGCGGCGGACGAATTCCGAGAGCATCGGCGCCTGGTTCATCCCGGCCCCGATGGCGTCGACGACACCCTGGTCCCGCAGTTCGAGCAGCGCGGGGAACGCGCCGTCGACGGTGTCCTCGAAGTGTTCGTCCGGGTCGTGCACGTAGACGACGTCCACCCGGTCGAGCCCGAGGCGGTCCAGGCTGTCCTCAAGCGACCGGAGGATCCCGTCGCGGCTGAAGTCCCAGCGGCGTTTGTAGGCGGCGGGAACGACGAACCCCTGGGAGTCGGTGCGCGACGCGCCGCCGGGATCGGGTTCCAGCACCCGGCCGACCTTCGTCGACACCACGAAGTCCGCGCGGGGATACGCCGAAAGCGCCGCGCCCAGCCGTCTTTCCGACAGCCCGAGACCGTAGTGCGGGGCGGTGTCGAAGTACCGGATGCCTTCGTCCCACGCCTGCCGGACGGTCCCTTCGGCCGTCTCGTCGGCGATGGCGTGGTACAGGTTGCCCAGCTGCGCGCAGCCGAGCCCCAGTGGGGACAGGGAGATCTTCACGGAAGCTCCCAAACCAGGCCGAGACCCGAATCGCCGCCCGAGTAGTCGTCTTCGACGTCGAGCAGTTCCGACATCCGCGCCTGCCACGGAATGTTGGCCGGATGCTCGCGCAGGACCTCGCGCATCTTCGCGTAGTCCTCCACCTCCACCACGTGGAACAGATCGAGACCGTCACGCCAGATCCGCCACGAACGCACGCCCGCACCGCGCAGGGCTTCGTCCAGGTCAGGCGGGATGACGGCGTGGACCGACTCGTATTCGGCCTCCTTGCCCGGCTTCAGCCGGGTGTGGAGTGCCACTCTTTGTAGTGCGACACCGTGGGTCACCGCGCCTCCTCAACTCGAAACATGGCACTCTGTCAACTGACACTCAAACATCCGAGGTCTTCGGGGAGGGCGGTGGAACATGCCGGTCACCGATGTCGCGATCGACAAGATCAAGGACATGATCATCTCCGGCGAGCTTGCTCCTGGCGACAGGCTGCCGAAAGAGGCCGAACTGGCCCAGCGGCTCGGCCTGTCCCGCAGCTCGCTGCGCGAAGCGGTGAAGGCGTTGTGCCTGATCCGCGTGCTCGACGTCCGCCAGGGCGACGGAACGTACGTCACCAGCCTCGAACCGAATCTCCTCCTCGACGCGATGACGTTCGTGGTGGACTTCCACCGCGACGACACCGTGCTGGACTTCCTCGCCGTCCGCCGGATCCTCGAACCGGCGGCGACGGCGATGGCCGCGATGCACATGGGCGACGAGGACATCGCGGAACTAGGCCGCCTGCTCGACGAACTCGCCGACTCGCCGACGGTGGAGGCGCTGGTCGCGAACGACCTGCAGTTCCACCGCAAGATCGCGGACGGTTCCGGCAATCCGGTGCTGTGCTCGCTGCTGGACAGCCTGTCCGGCCCCACCGCGCGCGCCCGCATCTGGCGCGGGCTCACCCAGGAGGGCGCGGTCGCGAAGACCCGCGAGCAGCACACGGCGATCTACGAGGCCATCGCCGCCCGCGAACCCGAACTCGCGCGTTCCTGGGCCACCGTGCACGTGGCGGGGGTGGAGCAGTGGCTCCGCAACGCCCTCGGCACGGCGGACGATCCCACCGCCGCCGCGGAACTTTCCTGACACCGCACTCCTCCATGGATGCTCCGTGAAGGCCTCCTTCCCTACCCTCAAGGTAGTGAAGGAGGCCTTCACGGACTTTCGGACTAAGTTTGGGCTTTCCCGCTCGCGTAGCGGGAAATGATCAGCGCGACCAGGATGATCACGCCGTAGATCGCCTTGAGCCACTCGGGCGGCACCTGCGCGACCTGCAGCAGGTTGGTGACCGTCTGCAGGAGCAGGACTCCGGTGAGTGCCCCGACCAGCGTGCCCTTTCCACCGTCCAGGGAGACACCGCCGATCACCGCAGCGGCGAACACCTGCAGGATCAGCCCGTCGCCCTGATCCGCGCCCAGCGCGCCGACGTAACCCGTGTACGCGAGCCCGCCGAGCGCGGCCAGCACCCCGGCCACGACGAAGACGCCCCACGAGATCCGGTCGACGCGGATACCGGCGGCCCGCGCGGCTTCGGAGTTCCCGCCGATGGCGTACAGCGAGCGGCCGATCCGGTGATACCGCAGCCCCAGGCCGAAAGCGGTGAACAGCGCCGCGGCCAGCCACACCGACATCGGGAGCCCGACGAAGGTCGTCGTCGCCAGCGCGGTGAACACGTCCAACTGGTCGAAGAGCGTCTTCCCCTGCGTGGACCCGATCTGCGTGCCGCGCAGCACCGTCAGCATCGCCAGCGTGACGATGAAGGCGTTCAGCTTCAGCTTGATGATCAGGAACCCGTTCACGAACCCGATCGCGGCACCGGCCACCAGCACGGCCAGGACGCCCGCGAAGCCGGGGATCTCGGTGCCGAAGCCCGAGGACGCCACCGGGATGACGAGCATCGCGCCGAGCGCGGGCGCCATGCCCATGGTCGATTCCAGCGACAGGTCGAATTTCCCGGTCAGGAGCACGAGCGATTCGCCCAGCACCACCATCGACAGCGCCGCCGAGGCGGACAGGATGCCGACGATGCTGCCGAAGGTCAGGAACGTGTCACTGATCAGTCCTCCGATGATCAGCACCACCACGAGCGCCGGCACCAGGGCGAGTTCGCGCAGCCAGCGGAACTTCCGGCGGCGCGGCGGGGCCGCGAACGACGAAGTCTTCGGATCGGTCATCAACTCGGTCACCGCTCGACTCCTTCGATGTCGGCCACGAGGTCGCCGTCGGACCAGCCTGCCCGGTGTTCGGCGACCACGGCGCCGGCGCGCAGCACCAGTACCCGGTCGCTCAGCCGAAGATCGTCCAGCTCGTCGCTGACGATCAGGACCGCCTTGCCCTCGGCCCGCACCCGGTCGACGACCGCGAGCAGCGCCTCCTTCGATTTCACGTCCACGCCCGCCGTCGGATTGATCAGCACGACCAGCCGCGGCTCCCCTGCCAGCGCGCGGGCAAGGACGACCTTCTGCTGGTTACCCCCGGAAAGGTCGGACACCGGCTGGTCGGCGTCGGCCGCGACGATGTCGTAGTCCGTCAGCGCCTTGGCGGCCCGCCCGTAGCGCGCACCCGGCGACGCGAGGCCGCCCTTGCCCATGCGATCCAAAATGGACAGTGTGGCGTTGTCCGCGATCGAGTGTTCGAGCACGAGTCCTTCGTGATGTCGATCTCTCGGCACACAGCCGATCCCGGCGCGGATCGCGGCCGGGATGTCACCGCGCTTCAGCGGCTTCCCGTCCATCCGGATCGTGCCGGCGATCGGCGAACGCAGTCCGTACACGGTTTCGGCGACCTGGTGCTTGCCGCTGGCGTTGCTGCCCGCGAGCCCGATCACCTCGCCGCGGTGGATCCGGAACGTCACGTCCTCGAAGCCGTCACCGGAAAGCCCGTCGACGGTCAGCACCTCGTCGGCGTCCGGCGCGAGCGCCTCACGCGTCGAGGCGTCGCGGACGGAAAGCCCGCCCTCCTCACCGGTCATCGCGTCGATCAGCTCGGCGCGGCCCACTTCCGAGACCGGCGCGGTCAGGATGTGCTTGGCGTCGCGCAGCACGGTGACCGCCTGGCACACCTCGTACACCTCGTGGAGGTGATGCGAGATGAACAGGAACGTCACCCCGTTCGCCTGCAGCTGGCGCATCCGGTCGAAAAGCCGCTCGATCGCCTGGCTGTCCAGTTGCGCCGTCGGCTCGTCGAGCACGATGAACCGGGCGCCGTAGGAGAGTGCCCTGGCGATCTCGACGAACTGCCTGTCCTCGACCGAAAGCTCGCCCGCCGGGGTGTCGACGTCGACACCCACGTCCCAGGAGTCGAGCAGTTCCCTGGCCTGGCGGCGCAACCGCTGCCAGCCGATCGCGAACCCCTTGCCGGACTGGCGGTTGAGGAACAGGTTCTCCGCGACGGTCAGCTGCGGGACGACCATCGCGTGCTGGTAGACACAGGCGACGGCGCGTTTCCAGTCGTCCTGTTTGGACAGGGGAGGGGCGGGGACGCCGCCGAACTCGACCGATCCGGTATCCGTTTTGGACAGTCCGGTGAGGATCGAGACCAGCGTCGACTTCCCCGCGCCGTTGCGCCCGACGAGCGCGTGCGACTCGCCGGGGTTGACGGTGATGCTGACGTCGGACAGCGCTACGGTCGGGCCGTAGCGTTTACCGACGCCCTGTGCGCTGACCACCGGCACGGCGGCGGACCCGGCGGGCAGCGCGCTCACAGGTTGTTCCCCCACAAGGCCTTGTCGTCCACGTTGTCCCTGGTGACGACAGGCGCCGGAAGCTGGTCTTCGAGGATGCCCGGCCGGACCTCGACGATCGTGCTGCCGTGGTCGGTCGGCCCGGCCTTGAAGGTCTCCCCCGCCATCGCCTTCTTGACCCAGTACATGCCGTACTTGGCGTAGTCGTCGGCGGGCTGGGAGACGGTCGCGTCGAGTTCGCCCGCGCGGATCGCGGCCAGTTCCTGCGGGATCCCGTCGTTGCTGACCAGCACGACGTGCTTCGGGTCGCCGACCGGGAAGTAGAGGTTCTTGCGTTTGAGCGCCTGCTGCGTGGGCGCCAGGTAGACGCCGCCCGCCTGCATGTACACGGCCTTGATGTCCGGGTTGGCGGTCAGCAGACTGTCCAAACCGGACGAAGCCTTGTCCGCCTTCCATTCGGCGGCGACCTCCAGCACCTGCACGCCCGGGAACTTCGCCTTCATGCATTCCCGGAACGCTTCGGACCGGTCGCGGCCGTTGACCGAGGCGAGATCGCCCATGACCTGCACGACCTTGCCCGACGTGACCTTCGCGCCGATCGCCTCGCAGGCCTTGGTGCCGTACGCCTTGTTGTCCGCGCGCACCACCATCGCGACCTTGCCGCTCTCGGGCGCGACGTCGACAGCCACGACCGGGACACCCTTGTTCTCCGCGGCCTTGAGACCCGCCACGACGGCCGCGGAGTCCAGCGGCGTCACGACAAGACCCTTGACGCCCTGGTTGAGCAGGGTGTTGACGTCGGTGATCTGCTTCGCCGAGTCGCTGTCCGCGTTGACCGTCGGCAGCGCGTCGACGCCCTGTTCCTTCGCCTTCAGCGGTACGTAGTTGTTGTAGGCCTGCCAGAACGGCGAGGTCAGCAACGGGATCGTCGCGCCGACCTTGCCGCCCTGCGCTCCACCGGCACCCGGTTTCGGAACGTTGTCCTTCGTGGACCCACAGGCCGACAGGGCCAGCCCGAGCGCGGTGGCCGCGGCGGCCACCTTGATCACCCTCGTACGCACCGCATCCTCCTTGATGACAGCCGGAACCGGGTAGGGAGCTACTGCTGGACCGGGCCGCGCGGGCGCAGCCCGTACATACCGCCGTCGACGGCGAGCGCCGTGCCGGTGGTCGAAGCCGAAAGCGGACTGGCGAGATACACGATGGCGTTCGCGACCTCGTCCGCGGTCACCAGCCTGCCCATCGGCTGGCGGGCGGCCAGCGCGGCTCGCTCGGCCTCCGGGTCGCCGGCGGAGTCGAGGAGCCTGCCGACCCACGGGGTGTCCGCGGTGCCGGGGCAGACGCAGTTGACCCGGATCCGGTCGGCGAGGTGATCGGTCGCCATCGCCAGGGTCAGCGAGAGCACCGCGCCCTTGCTGGCCGAGTACAGCGCACGGTTGGGCAGGCCCGCCCACGCGGCGATCGAACAGGTGTTGACGATCGCGGCCGACGGCGAGTTCTTCAGATGCGGCAACGCGGCCCGCGCGAGCCGCACCATGCCGACGACGTTGATGTCGAGCACCCGATGCCATTCGTCGTCGCTGTTGGAGGCGACGTCGCCCTGGGCACCGATGCCCGCGTTGTTGACCAGGACGTCGAGCCTGCCGAAACGCTCGGCGACCGCGTCGATCGCCGAACGGACCTCGTCGTCGGAACCGACGTCGCAGCGGAACCCGGTGAGCCCTTCGGCGAGGTCGTCCGGTTTCAGGTCGAGCACCGCGACCGTCGCCCCGCGCGAGGCGAGCAGATCCGCGGTCGCCCTGCCGATGCCGGAGGCACCGCCGGTGACGGCGGCGACGAGGCCTTCGAACTCACTCACTGTCGATCTCCGTCCATTCTGGACCGTCGGGGAAGGTGAACCGGCGCAGGGTCGCGTCGTGCATCCGTGCCGAGAAGCCCGGCGCGGAGGGCGCCAGGTAGCGGCCGTCGGTCACGACCGCCGGGTCGGTGAAGTGCTCGTGGAGGTGGTCGACCCACTCGATGGACCTGTCGACGTCCGAGCCGGACACGGCCGCGAAGTCGAACATCGACAGGTGCCGCACGAGTTCGCACAGCCCGACCCCGCCGGCGTGCGGGCACACCGGGACGTCGAATTTGGCCGCCAGCAACAGGATCGCCAGGTTCTCGTTGAACCCGCCGACCCGGGCGGCGTCCAGCTGCAGCACCGAGATCGCGCCCGCCTGCAGCAGTTGCTTGAACACCACGCGGTTCTGGACGTGCTCACCGGTGGCCACGCGGATCGGGGCGAGCGCCTTGGCGATCGCGGCGTGCCCGAGCACGTCGTCCGGCGAGGTGGGTTCCTCGATCCAGTACGGGTCGTACGGCGCCAACTCGGTCATCCAGGCGATCGCCGACGAGACGTCCCAGCGCTGGTTCGCGTCCACGGCGACCCGGATGTCCGCGCCGACGGTCTCGCGGGCGATCTTCATCCGGCGGACGTCGTCTTCGAGATCACCGCCGACCTTGAGCTTGATCATCTCGAAGCCGTCCGCGACGGCCTGTTCGGCGAGCCGGGCGAGTTTCGCGTCCGAGTAGCCGAGCCAGCCGGGGGAAGTGCTGTACGCGCGGTATCCGTCGCGCTCGATCTCGGCGATCCGCTCGGCGCGGCCGGGCTCGGCGGCGCGGAGGATGTCGAGCGCCTCCTGCTCGGTCAGCGCGTCGGACAGGTAGCGGAAGTCGACGAGGGAGACGAGGTCCTCGGGCGACATCTCGGCGGCGAAGCGCCAGACAGGGAGCCCGGCGATGCGCGCGGCGAGGTCCCACGCGGCGTTGACCACCGCGCCGATCGCCATATGCGAGACGCCCTTTTCCGGGCCGAGCCACCGCAGTTGCGAGTCGCCGACCAGTGCCCTCGACAGTGCGCCGAGCGCGGCCGCGTCGGTCGGCACGCCCAGGCCGACGACGTGCGGTTCCAGCGCGCGGATCGCCGCGGCCTGGACGTCGTTGCCGCGGCCGATGGTGAAGGCGAGGCCGTAGCCGTCCGGGCCGCCGTCGGTGTGCAGCACGACGTACGCGGCCGAGTAGTCCGGGTCCGGGTTCATGGCGTCCGAACCGTCCAGCTCCCGCGACGTGGGGAAGCGGACGTCGAGCACCTCGATGCCCACGATCTTCGCCATCACGCCTGCCTGACGGTCTGGCGCTGGCGGCCGAGGCCGTCGATCTCGAGCTCGATGACGTCACCTTCCCGCAGATACGGCTTGGGATCGGGCTGACCGAGCGCGACGCCCTGCGGGGTACCGGTGTTGATGAGATCGCCAGGGCGAAGCACCATGAACCGACTCAGATAATGCACGATCTCGGCGACCGTGAAAATCATGTCCTTGGTCGACGAGTCCTGTTTCTTCTCGCCGTTGACCCACAGCCGCAGGCCGAGGTCCTGCGGATCGGGCACCTCGTCGGCGGTGACCAGCCATGGGCCGAGCGGGTTGAAGTTCTCGCACGACTTGCCCTTGTCCCAGGTGCCGCCGCGTTCGAGCTGGAACTCGCGCTCGGACACGTCGTTCGAGACGGTGTACCCGGCGACGTACTCAAGGGCTTCTTCGGCGCTTTCGAGGTAGCGCGCGGTCTTGCCGATGACGACGCCGAGCTCGACCTCCCAGTCGGTCTTGGTCGAGTCACGCGGCACGAGCACGTCGTCTTCCGGGCCGACGACGACATCGGCGGCCTTCATGAAGACGACCGGCTCGGTCGGGACTTCGGCGCCGGACTCCTCGGCGTGCTGCCGGTAGTTGAGGCCGACGCAGACGACCTTGCCGGGCCGCGCGATCGGCGAGCCGACCCTGGCCCCGGCGAATTCGGGACCGGCTTCGGGCAGCTCACCGGCGGCCAGCGCGGCCGCGACCCTGGCGACCCCGTCGCTCGCGAAGAAGCTGCCATCGATGTCGGCGGTCAGCCCCGAGAGGTCGCGCACCGTGCCGTCCCCGGCACGTACGAACGGACGCTCACTTCCCGGCTCCCCGAGTCGCAACAGCTGCACGGATTTTCCCTTCCGGCCGAACCGTCAACAATCAACGGCTCCAACAGCAACGAACAGACATCCGATGTATACCCGACGACCTCCGGCAAGATCTAGGGGTCGCCGGGATTTGTGTCGAAAATTGATCGGATCAGTCTTGCGAAGTCCGGGTGGCGAGACTCACAGCGGGAATAGTTACCTACTCTAAGCAAGTTGTTCCTCGCGGAACCGTGTCTGGGGAAGGAAAGAGCATGACCATCGCGCCCGAGCGAGTGGAAGAAACCGTCGCGCAACGACCGCCCATGACCGGACGCGCCCGGTTCGTCCTGATCCTCGGCGGCCTGTCCGCCTTCGGGCCCCTGTCCATCGACATGTACCTGCCCGCGCTGCCGCAGATGGCGGGCGAACTGCACGCGGCGGACGCCACCGTCCAGCTCACGCTCAGCGCGTTCATCATCGGGCTCGCCCTCGGCCAGCTGATCCTCGGACCGCTGTCCGACGCGATCGGCCGCCGCAAACCGCTCGTCGCCGGGCTCGCCCTCTACATGGTCGGCTCGATCCTGTGCGCCGTCGCCCCGACCGCCGAACTGCTCATCGCCGCCCGCGGGGTCCAGGCCTTCGGCGCCGCGGCCGGCATCGTGATCGCCAGGGCGACCGTGCGCGACTTCTACTCCGGCACGGCGATGACGAAGTTCTTCTCGCTGCTGATGCTGGTCAACGGGCTCGCCCCGATCCTGGCGCCGATCATCGGCGGCCAGATCCTGAACTGGACCTCGTGGCGCGGCGTGTTCGTCTGCCTGACCGTGTTCGGCGCGATCCTGCTCGCCGTCGTCTTCTTCCTGCTGCCGGAACCCCTGCCCGAGGAACGCCGCACGCCGGCGCGCTTCGGTTCCGTGATGCGGAAGTACGCGAGCCTGCTCCGCGATCGCCCTTTCCTCGGCTACGCGCTGGCCTCCGGGCTCATGTTCGGCAGTCTGTTCGCGTACATCTCCGGCTCGTCCTTCGCGCTGCAGGGTGTCTACGGGCTCAGCCCGCAGGCGTACAGCCTGGTGTTCGGGCTCAACGGCATCGGCATCGTGCTCGTCGGCCAGCTGAACGGACGCATCGTCGGACGTTTCCCGGAGCGGACGCTCCTGACCGTCGGCCTCGTCATCGCCGGGGTGGCCGGGTTCGGCGTGCTCGCCGCGACCGTGCTGGACCTCGGCCTGATCGGGCTGCTGATCCCGCTGTTCATCCTGGTGTCGAGCATCGGCATGGTGGCGCCGAACGCGAGTTCGCTGGCGCTCGCCGAACAGGCGCGGTCCGCCGGTTCGGCGTCGGCGCTGCTGGGCGTGCTGCAGTTCGTCGTCGGCGGGCTGGCGACGCCGCTGGTCGGGCTGGGCGGTCCGGGTACGGCGGTCCCGATGGGGATCGTGATGGCGGCCTTCGGCGTGCTCGCGCTGCTGGCCTTCGGGACCCTGACGCGGCCTTCGGCGGCTTTGATCGCTCAGGCGGCTTGAGGGCTCCACAAGCGCAATGAAGGGGCCTTTCATAGCAAAATTTGCTATGAAAGGCCCCTTCATTGCATCTTGAGTCACCCCAGCGACTTGAGATCAGCCGTCTCCAACTGCTCCGCGGTCACGGTCGCGCGACCGTCGACAAGGGCCTTCAACGCGTCCCCGTCATCCCACTGGTTGACGTTCATCGCGGCCGTCACCTGCCCGTCCCGCGTCCAGAACGCCGTGAAATCCCGCGCCGCGAGGTCCCCGCGCACCACCAGCTGATCGGTTTCGGGATCGGCGAGGCCACGGTATTCGCAGCCGAGGTCGTACTGGTCCGAGAAGAAATACGGACTCTTCAGGTACGGCTCGTTCTCCCCGAGCAGGTTCCCCGCGACGTGCTCGCCCTGCCACTTCGCGTTCGACCAGTGCTCGACGCGGACGCGTTTCCCGTAGCGGGGATGGAAATGCGCGGCGATGTCGCCGATCGCGTAGACGTCGGGCGCGGCCGTCCGCAGACCGGCGTCGGCGCAGACACCGCCGTCGTCGGACAGTTCCAGCCCGGCGGCGTGCGCGAGATCGATCCGCGGGGCGGCGCCCACGGCGACCAGCACGACGTCCGCGGGAAGCTCGTCACCGCTCTGGAGACGAACGCCGGTCACCCCGTCGGATCCGCCGGTGAACCCCGCGACACCTTCACCCAGCCGCCAGTTCACCCCGTGCGCGGTGTGGAGGTCCTTGAAGACGTCGGACACCTGCTCGCCCAGTACCGCGAGCAGCGGCGAGCCGACCTGGTCGACCACCGTCACCTCGGCGCCGTGTTCCCGCGCGGCTGCCGCGGCTTCGGTGCCGATCCAGCCCGCGCCGACGATCACCACCTGTTCGGCGTCCTTGAACGCCGAACGCAGCGCCAGCGCGTCGTCGAGGGTGCGCAGGGTCCGCAGTCCGGGGAGGTCGCCGCCGGGCACTGGCAACGAGCGCGGCTCGGAGCCGGTCGCGAGCACGAGCCGGTCGAAGCGATGCTCACCGCCCGCGTCGTCGTGCACGAGCCGCGATCCGAGTTCGATCTTGGTCGCGGTGACACCGCTCAAGAAAGCGATGTCCTTCTCTTCGTAGAAGCCCGCGTCGTGTACCCAATCGGGTTCATCGGTATTGCCCATCAGGAGCCCTTTGGACAACGGCGGTAATTCGTACGGGCGATGCGTATCGGTACCGAGCAGCAGGATCTCGCCCGCGTAGCCACGTTCTCGCAGCGTCCCGGCGGCCGTCGCTCCGGCCAGGCCGGCCCCGACGATGACGATCTTCCTGGGTTCGGACACCAAGACCTCCCAAGCAGGCTTTCCCTCGGACGCTACTCCGGTTCCCCCACGTCCGGCCTAGCGAAACCGGAAGTCGATCACGATAAGCAGGATCGGTTAACCCATCAGTAGGAATGTGGGGTAACCCGCGTCACGGCCCCGAAACCACCTCGTCCCAGCCACGAACGAGAAAGGGAGATCATGGGATACGGGAGGATGAGGACGTTGGCACCGCGGGACGAATGGTCGGTCGGCTGCCGGGATCTCGCGGGCAGGCGCCGGGACGTGACGGTGTTCGTGAGCAGCGACAAGATCGTGCTCGTGGCTCCGCCCGGCGAGGCCGCCGTACTCGGGCCGCTGGACGTGGGGCGCCTGCGCGCCGCGCTCCGCGACGCCGTGGTCGCGGTGGCCGAACATCCGGATCACAGTGAATGACAACTACCGTTCCTACTTCTGAGTAGGTAGAGTCGGCCCCGTTCGGAAGGAGCCGGCCATGACCACCTACTTTGTGACGGGCGCGACGGGTTTTCTGGGAAAACGCCTGGTCGCACACCTACTGCGGCGACCTGAGACCGTAGCCGTCCATGTTCTCGTGAGGGAGACCTCGCGCGGGAAGCTCCCGAGCCACGAGAAGCTCGTTCCCGTCACCGGCGATCTGACCGAACCCTCGCTGGGCATCGACCCCGCCCGTCTGGGGCACCTCGACCACGTCGTGCACCTCGGCGCGATCTACGACCTCACCGCCGACGAAGCGGCCAACCGCGCGGCCAACGTCGACGGCACCCGCAACGTCCTGGAATTCGCCGCCGCCGCGAACGCCGGGCTCTTGCACCACGTCTCCTCGATCGCGGTGGCCGGGCAGTACGCCGGACGGTTCACCGAGGCCGACTTCGACCTCGGCCAGGGCTTCGCGTCGCCGTATCACGCGACGAAGTTCGAGGCGGAGAAACTCGTGCGACGGCACGGGAAAACGCCGTTCCGCGTGTACCGGCCGTCCGCCGTCGCCGGCGATTCGCGCACCGGCGAGATGGACAAGATCGACGGCCCGTACTACTTCCTCCCCGCGATCTCGCGGCTCTCCGCGCTGCCACGCCGTCTCCCGCTGGCCGCGCCGGATCTCGGCGCCACGAACATCGTCCCGGTCGACTACGTCGTCGAGGCGATGGAACACCTCATGCACATCGACGCGCCCAGTGGCAGCACGTACCACCTCGCGTCGCCGCGCCCCCAGCCGCTGCACGAGGTCTACAACGCCTTCGCGCGGGCCGCGAACGCGCCGAAGATCTCCGCCGTCCTTCCCGCACGACCGTCCGGAGCGCTGAAGCGCGCCGGCACCCGGCTGGCGAAATCCGCGGCCGCCGGATTCGACCGGGTCCCGGGCGGGCGTTCGGCCCGCGAGGCGGTGCTGACGGAACTCGGCATCCCGCTCGAAGTCCTGCCCCATCTGAGCCTGGAGGTCGACTTCGACACGAGCGCGACCACGGCCGCCCTCGACGGCAGCGGGATCACCTTGCCGCCGTTGAAGGAGTACGCCGGTCCGCTCTACCGGTACTGGCTCGCGCACCTGGACCCCGATCGCGGCCGCCGCCGTCCGGGGCCGGAACCGCTCGACGGCCGCAAGGTGCTGATCACCGGCGCCTCGTCGGGCATCGGGCGCGCGTCCGCGCTCGCCGTCGCCGCGAAGGGCGGCGAAGTGATCCTCGTGGCCAGGCGCGCCGACGACCTCGAAGAGGTTCGTGAGCAGATCGTCGCGGCGGGCGGGAAGGCGTCGGCGTATCCGTGCGACCTCACCGACGGCGACGCCGTCGATGCTCTGGTCAAGGACGTGCTCGCCGCGCACGGCGCCGTCGACATGCTGGTCAACAACGCCGGCCGCTCGATCCGGCGCTCGCTTTCGCTGTCCACCGAACGGTTCCACGACTTCGAGCGCACGATGGCGATCAACTACTTCGGTCCCGTGCGGCTGACGCTGGGCCTGCTGCCGTCGATGACCGCGCGCGGGTTCGGCCACATCGTCAACGTGACCACCCAAGGACTGCAGACCGACACACCGCGGTTTTCCGCGTACCTGGCATCGAAGGCGGCGCTGGAGGAGTTCGGGCTGACCGCCGGCCGGGAAACGCTTTCCGACGGCGTCACCTTCACCTCGGTCCGCATGCCGCTGGTGCGCACCGACATGATCACGCCCACCGGCTCCTACCGCGGCATGCCGTCGAGTTCCCCCGAGCGCGCCGCCGCTCTCGTGGTGAAAGCCCTGGAGAAACGACCGGAGATCCTGAACCTGCCCGAAGGCACGGCCGCCGAGTTGGTGACGCTCGTCGCACCGAAGACAGCGCGGTTCTTCGCCCATCTCGTCTACCGCGCGATGCCGGAGTCCGCTCCGGAATCCCGTGGCCTGCCCCGGAAGGCTCCGCTCGCGTCGGTGGCGGGCGCGGTCACCAGGCTGGTCTGGCGCCGTCGTCCCTGACATCCCTGCCGCCGGGCTCGATCGGGGGACGCCCCCGGCCGCTACCATCGGTTTCCGATACGCCGGGGGGTCGGCGGGCACGGGCCGAGGCAGTGACGAGCGGGAAGGGGCAGTGTGGACGTCGCCAGTCCCCCGGTTTCGACCGGACCGGACGTGGCAGTGGTACGTCCGTCCCGGACAGTGCTGCGGCTTTCGCTGCACGCGGCCTGGGTGCTCGCGCTCGCCTTCGCCACCGAATTCCGGGTGGGGCGCTTCGGTTTCCACCCGTCGGATCAGGGCTTCATCCTCGCCCAGGCGTGGCGGGTGCTGCACGGTGAGGTCCCGCACTCCGACATCATCTCCGCGCGGCCACTGGGTTCGGCGTACCTGCACATCGTCGACTTCGTCCTGCCGGGGCCGCTGTTCTTCGTCTCCAGCGTGCTCAGCATGCTGGAGATCATCCTGGCGACCATCGCGTTCGCCGTCCTGGTCACCCGTCGCCGGGTCCGCGACTGGGGCCCGGGGCTCACCGGGCTGACGGCGGCCGCGTCGCTGCTGAACCTCAACGCCTTCCCGCTGATGGCGTGGCACACGATCGACGGGATCTTCCTGACCGCCTGCGGCTTCTGGGCGCTGGATTCCGGGCTGCGCGAAGGCAAGGCGTGGCCGCGACGGCTCGGCCTGGCGCTGCTGGGCGCCGCGGTGTTCGTCAAGCAGAGTTTCGCGCCGGTCCCGGTGATCGCGCTGTGCTGGTTGCTGCTGCACCCTTCGCTGCGGGAGGGCGCGTTCCGCGCCGGCCGCTGGTGGGGACGCCTGGCCTGGGATCTGCTGGCGCTGGGCGCTTTCCTGCTCCTCTACATCGGACTCGTCACCTTCGACGGCGGGCTCGGCGCGATGGCCGAGCAGCTCACCGGCGGCCTTCCCGCGTACGGCCAACGACTTCTCGGTCTGTGGCTGGAAAATCCCGAGACCCTGTTGCGGCCACCGGTGCGGGGCTTGACCTTCTTCGCGATCGCGGGAGCGCTTGTCGCGCTGCTCGGGCGCTTCCGCGACCGCGCCGGATTCACCGGCGCGATCGTCGCGCGGCTATTGCTCCTGGCGGGCGTGGCGGTGGTGGTCGGCACCGTCGTCGACGGGCACTTCACCGGCGCGTCGCGCTGGGCGGACGTCCTCTGGTGGATCCTCGGTGTCGCGCTGCTGGTGAACTGGGCGGCGAAGCGGCGGTTCCCGCGAATGGGCGCGCTGGTCTTCGCGACCGGGTTCATGACCAGCCTGTCCTGGGGGAACGACACCCCGACACTGTTCACCGGGACGCTGGCGCTGACGGCGATCCTGGAGCTGTCGGACGCGCTGCCGCCGCTGCCCGAGCCGCCCCGCCCGGTCGGTCTGCTGGCCGCCACGGCGATGGGCCTGGTCGCGGTGCTGGTGTCGGGCTGGGCCGTGGTCGCGCACCACGACAAGGCCGCGTACTTGGACATGGCGCACGAGAAGCTGACCGGTGACCTCGGCACGGTGACGCCGTCGATGCGCGGGATCCGGACGAACCCGGGCACTTTCACCTACGTCTCCCAGATCCACGACTGCGTCACGCGATTCCCCGCGGGGCGGACGGCGGTCCTGCCCGACAACCCGTTCGCTTATCCCGCCTTCGGCCTGCGCAACCCCTTCCCGCTGGAATGGCCGCTGCCGCTGGAAATCGTCGCCGACGCCCCGCAGCGCATGCTCGCGACGGCCGACGACCTCAACCGCGACGGCGACTACCTCGTGCTGTTCCAGACGGTGAGCATGCCGACCCTGGCCAAGGGCGGGCCGGTGCCCGCCGAGGTCGCGGGCGACGCGCCGATCTTCGACTACCTCGGGCTGGAGAACGCGCTGCGGTCGCGGCTCACCGGGCAGACCGTCACCTGTGGCAGCTTCATCGGCAAGTGGATGCCCCGCCCCTGAGGAGTCAGTCGACGCCGGCGTCTTCGGGGCGCCCGGAAGCGAGACCGGCCAGGACGTCCAGGGCCGCACCGAGTGTCTCGAGAGGCGGCGAAGAGACCGCGAGCCGCACCGCGTTCGGGGCGTGCCCGGGGACGACGGCGAACGCGGCCGCCGGGGTGACCGCGATCCCGCGCCGCGCCGCCGCGGCGACGAAGGTTTCGGCGCGCCAGTGCTCAGGGAGTTCCCACCAGCAGTGGTACGCCGCCGGATCGGCGCGCAGCGTGAACCCCGCGAGGCGTGCCGCCGTTATCCGCTGGCGCTCGGCTGCGTCGAGCCGTTTCGCCCGTTCGACGGTTTCCAGTGTGCCGCCGGTGATCCAGCGGGTGGCGGCTTCGACGGCGAACCGGGGCGCTACCCAGCCACCCGAGCGCACCGCCGCGGCCAGCCGCTCCGTCCATTCCGCCGGGACGGCGAGGAATCCGGTGGTCAGCCCCGGGGCGAGCCGTTTGGACATGCTGTCGGTGAACACCGTGCGCTCCGGCGCGTACGTCGCGAAAGGAGCGATCTCGGGCCGGAGGAAAGTGTAGATCCCGTCTTCGATCACCGGGATGTCCATCCGGCGCACGGTTTCCGCCAGCTCGACGCGCCGGGCTTCGTCCATTGTGGACCCGAGCGGGTTGTGCAGCGTCGGCTGGACGTAGAGGGCGCGGACGGACGTGGCTTCGAGCGCCTCGGGAATGAGACCCCTGTCGTCGGTTTCGACGGGCACCAACTGGACGCCGAGCCGCCCGGCGAGCGCCTTGACCACCGGGTAGGTGATGGCCTCGACGGCGAGCCGCTCCCCCATCGGCACGAAGGCGGCGATGGCGGCCGCGATGGCTTCGCGACCGCTTCCGGCGAAGAGGATTTCCGGCGCCCAGCCGTCCTTCGCGAACAGTCCGGCGACAGCGTCCCTCGCCTGCTTCGAGCCTGTGACGCTCCCCGGCCGCAACGCCGCTGTCAGGACGTCGTCCCGCAGGAGCGGCTCCAATGCCTTCCCGACCAGCGCCGATTGCTCCGGGAGGACGGCGAAGTTGAGTTCGAGATCGACCGTCGCTCCGCCCGGCTCGGCGAGCGCGGTCTCCAGCGGCGGCCTCCCGGCGCGGACGAACGTGCCCCGGCCGACCTCGCCGACCACGACACCTCGCCGGACGAGCTCGCCGTAGACCCTGGCGGCGGTCGAGTTGGCGATCCCTCGTTCACGGGCGAACCGCCGCTGCGGAGGCAGTCTGTCGCCAGGACGAAGCCTGCCCGCCTCGACATCGGCGGAGATCTCGTCCGCGACTATCCGGTAGTCCTCCATGCCTCCCCTTCGATCGCACCGAGAACACACGCGGAATTGCACCGCGAGAGCGCACTGCGGATGATGCCATCCAAGGGCGATGTGAGCCGACTGCGACCTACGGAACACCACAACGGCGGACTACTAGGTTAGCCTAACCTGCGTGGAGACCGTGGAAACCCTCGCCGAGCAGCGCACGACGTCACGCCTGCACGCGGACGCCCTGACGCTCGCCTACGACGGCCGGACCGTGGCCGAAGACCTCGGGGTGGTCATCCCCGACCGGTCGTTCACCGTCATCGTCGGCCCGAACGCCTGTGGCAAGACGACCCTGCTGCGCGCGCTCGCGCGGATGCTCAAACCCCGCCAGGGCTCGGTGTTCCTCGACGGTCAGGTGATCAGCTCCTTCCCCGCCAAGGAGGTCGCCCGCAGGCTCGGCCTGCTGCCGCAGAGCTCGATCGCGCCCGACGGCATCACCGTCGCCGACCTCGTCGCGCGCGGCCGGTACCCGCACCAGCGCCTGCTGCGCCAGTGGTCCCGAGAGGACGCCACCGTGGTCACGGAGTCCATGCGCGCCACCGGCATCGACGACCTCGCCGAGCGGCTGGTCGACGAACTGTCGGGCGGCCAGCGGCAGCGCGTGTGGATGGCGATGGCACTCGCGCAGGAGACCGACCTCCTGCTGCTCGACGAGCCGACGACCTATCTGGACATCGCACACCAGATGGATATTCTGGACCTGTGCGCGCAGCTGCACCAGGAGCAGGGCCGGACGCTGGTCGCGGTGCTGCACGACCTCAACCACGCCGCCCGCTACGCGACGCACATGATCGCGATGCGGAATGGAGAGGTCCTGGCGACAGGCACGCCCGAAGACGTCGTGACCGCCGACAACGTCGAGAAGATCTTCGAACTGCCATGCCGGGTCATGCCGTGCCCCGAAACCGGGACCCCGCTGGTCATCCCGAAGGCCGGGCGCCGCGCCGCCTGAGGTTCGTCCGGACGACCGCCCCGACGGACGCACGCGTGTCCGGCCCACGGCGCTACGTTGACCTGGGGAGGTTCCATGACTCAAGAAATCTGGTCCGAAGTAGACGAGTACATCTTCGACGCGCTCATCCCGTCCGACCCGACCCTCGAAGCGGCTCTCGCCGCCTCGACCGAGGCGGGGATGCCCGCCATCGCCGTCGCCCCGAACCAGGGCAAGCTGCTTCACCTGCTGGCGAGGATGATCGGCGCCCGCTCGATCCTGGAGATCGGCACGCTCGGCGGCTACAGCACCATCTGGCTCGCCCGCGCCCTGCCGCCCGAAGGCCGTCTCGTGACGCTCGAGTACTACCCGAAATTCGCCGCTGTCGCGCGAAAGAGCATCGACGGCGCCGGCGTCGGCGACCTCGTCGACATCCGTATCGGGGAGGCGCTGGACCTGCTGCCCGGCGTCGAAGGCCCGATCGACCTGACGTTCATCGACGCGGACAGGGTCAACAACCCCGCCTACTTCCAGGAGGCGCTGCGGCTGGCCCGGCCGGGCGGGGTGATCGTGATCGACAACGTCGTCCGCGCCGGGAGGGTGGCCGACGCGTCGAGCACCGCCGACGAGATCGTGGGACTCCGGCGGATGCACGAACTGATCGCCGCCGAACCGCGGGTCGACGCGACCGCCCTGCAGACCGTCGGCATGAAGGGATACGACGGGCTTACCGTGGTCCTGGTGACTTCCTAGGGTGGTGGGTCGGGGTGGTCGCCTGCGGTACGTGAAGGCCTCCTTCACTACCTTCAGGGTAGGCAAGGGGCCCTTCACGGACCGGCCCTGCGAACAACCGCAGCCAGAACCCAGCAGGCCCCAACCTGAACGACCACCCGGCCCACACCGCAAGGCGCGAAGACCAGAGCACCCTTCATCGGCGCGGGCGGGCCGGTGCCGTGGTCCCGTCGGGTGCGGGCCACCGCGACGGCACTCCTTGGTGGAAGGCGTTCATGAAGCGCTGCCACATGTCGGCGGGGATCGTCTTGCCGGTCAGCTTCTGCCCCGCGGCGTCCCGCATCCGGCGCGGCTCGTCCGAGCCGACCCAGACCGCCGTCGAAAGCTGCGGCGTGTACCCGACGGCCCAGCCGCCGGCGTTGTCGTCGGTTTCGTTGTACTGGAAGGCACCGGTCTTCAGCGCCGCCGGGCGATCCTTCAGCCCGGTGGTCAGCACCTGGCTGATCGTGCCGGCGATCCGGCGGCTCAGCGCCTCGTCGCCCTTGAACGCGGGCGTCTTGTCCGCGGGCCGTTCCCATACGACTTCGCCCTTCTCGTCCCGGATCTTCGACACCAGATGCGGGGTGGCGCGCATTCCTTCGGCGGCGAAGGTCGCGTAGGCGCCGGCCATGTCGCTGGGCCGCAAGGGATACCGGCCGACCGCGATGCCAGGGCCGATCAGGAACCCGTCCTTCTCGCGCAGGGTCACCGCACCGTCGACGGTCTCGGGGATCCCTGCCGCACGGGCGCCCTCGCGGACCCCTTCCGCGCCGAGCTTCTTGGCCAGGTCGACGAACGGGCCCTGGGCGTCCCGCCCGATCGCTTCGCGCAACGTGCACTTGCCCTGCTCGCCGCACTGGCCCTGGAACGTGAACTTCTCGCCGAGGAAGTCGACCTGGCCGGGCGACTTCAGCGGTTCGTCCACGTTGACGCCGCGTTCGAGGCCCGCCGCGAGGGTGAACGGGGTGAAGACCGAGCCGGTGCCGTACGGGGTGCCGGCGTAGTCGTGCACGCTCCAGCCGCCGCCGTTGTAGGCGCGGATGGCGCCGGTCCCGGGTTCGACGGCGACCAGCGAGGCCCGGAAGTGCTCCGGCTGCCCCTGCAGCCGCTCCTTGACCACCTTCTCGGCTTCGGCCTGGGCACGCGGATCGATGGTCGTCTCGACCTTCATCGCGCCGCCGCGGAGACGGTCCAGCGGGTAGCCGACCTGTTCCAGTTCGGCGAGGACCTGCTGCTTGAGGTGGTACTTCTCGTAGGTGACCCGACCGGCGCGGGTCTCCGACGGCGCCTGGATCGCGTCCTCCGGATAGGTCTGGGTGACCGCTTCGGCCTGACTGACGTAGCCCCGCGTGACCAGTTTGTTCATCACGTAGGACCAGCGCTTCCTGGCGTGCTCGTGGGAGGAGGCGTACGGGTCGTGCACCGAGGGCGACTGGATCATGCCGGCGAGGAAGGCCGCCTCGCTCCAGGTCATCGAGTCGTCGAGCTTGCGGCCGAAGTAGGCGTTCATCGCCGACGCCGGACCGTAGGTGCCGCGGCCGAACGAGATGATGTTGATGTAGCTCTCGAAGATCTCCTTCTTGGTCTGCTGCTGGGTGATCTTCGTGGCCAGCACCAGTTCGGAGAACTTGCGCAGCAGGGTGGCGTCGTCGTCGCCGGTGGACTTCTTGATGTACTGCTGGGTGATCCCCGAGCCGCCGCCGACACCGGTCACCAGCGCGCGGCCGACTCCGGTGGGGTCGAAGCCCTCGTTCTCCCAGAAGGTCGGGTCCTCGGTCGCGATGATCGCGTCGCGCAGCTTCGAAGGGATGGCGTCGTAGGGCACGAACTGCCGGTCGCCGCCGGGCGGGATCACCTTGAGCAGTTCGGAACCGTCCGCGTTCTGCAGGATGACGGTCTTGTCGAGGTCGGCGAGCACCTCTTGCGGGCTGCGGACGTCGAGCAAGACGTAGGCGAGCCCGAACGCGACCACCGGGATGCCGATCAGGAGGCCGAGCGACCAGGCGGCGATCCGGCGCCACCTGCGTTTCTTCCCTTTCGGCTCAGGGGCTGCCGTGGTTTCCGACTCGGGTGCGGTCTCGTCATCCGGGTTCTCCACGCCAGGTAAGACGCCCGGACGAGTGAAAAGGTTGTGGAAAAATCACCGAATCGTGTTCTTGCCTCCGGGAGCTAGGCGAGGAAAGCGCGAAGCAGCGAAGCGGTGCCTTCGACGTGCTCCGCCATCACCTGGCGGGCCGCCTCGGAGTCGCCCGCGAGGATCGCGTCGACGATGGCCTCGTGCTGGGCGTTGGAGTGCTCCAGGTTCGGTTCGAGCAACGGGATCATGTCGAGCAGCTGGTTGACCCGCATCCGCGCGTCGGCCATCGCCGTGGTCAGCGAGCCGGACGCGGTGACCTCGGCGATCGCCAGATGCAGCCGCGAATCCTTGCGCCGGTAGTCACCGACGCTCGCCGCGGCGGCCTCGGCGAGCGTGCTGGTCAGATGCTGCCTGTCGGCCGGGCTGAGGGACCGCGACGCCGCCATCTCGGCGGCGCCGGTCTCCAGGACGTGCCGCAGGCCGAGCGCGTCCTCCAGGACGGCGTTGTCGACGTTCCGGCCGTCGGCGGCGGGCGGATCGGGCAGGATGTCGTTGACGAACGTGCCGCCGTAGCGGCCTCGCCGCGACTCGACGTAACCCGCGTCGGCCAGCGCGCGGATCGCCTCACGCAGCGTCACCCGGCTGACCCCGAGCCGCTCGGCGAGCTCGCGTTCGGAAGGCAGCCGCTCGCCCGCGCCCACCACGCCCAGCCGGATCGCCTGGAGCAGCCTTTCGACGGTCTCCTCGAAGGCGTTGCCCGCGCGCACCGGGCGGAACAGCGCGTCACCCGCTTTCGACTCCACCACCCGAGTTTAGGCCGCCCGCAATTCGGCACCTGGTTGCGGTACTTGCGCATGCATACATCGCAAACAGGTGCCGAATTGCGAGGATGTCAGCACTCGATGACGTTGACGGCCAGGCCGCCGCGCGCGGTCTCCTTGTACTTCACGCTCATGTCGGCGCCGGTCTCACGCATCGTCTTGATCGCCTTGTCCAGCGTCACGACGTGCGAACCGTCGCCGCGCATCGCCATCCGCGCGGCGTGGATCGCCTTCGACGCGCCGACGGCGTTGCGTTCGATGCACGGGATCTGCACCAGCCCGCCGACCGGGTCGCAGGTCAGCCCCAGGTGGTGCTCGACGCCGATCTCGGCGGCGTTCTCCACCTGCGCGGGTGACCCGCCGAGGACCTCGGTGAGCCCGGCGGCGGCCATCGCGCTGGCCGAGCCGACCTCGCCCTGGCAGCCGACCTCGGCGCCCGAGATCGAGCCCGTCTGCTTCAGGATCGAGCCGATCGCGCCCGCGGTGAGCATGAAGGTCACGATGCCGTCGTCCGACGAGCCCCGGATGAACCGCTGGTAGTAGTGCAGCACCGCCGGGATGATCCCCGCCGCGCCGTTGGTCGGCGCGGTGACGACGCGGCCGCCCGCGGCGTTCTCCTCGTTGACGGCCAGCGCGTACAGGCTCACCCAGTCCATCGCGTACAGCGGATCGCCGACGCCGTCTTCGGCGAGCAGCTTCTCGTGCAACGCCTTCGCGCGGCGCGGCACCTTCAGCCCGCCCGGCAGGACACCCTCGTGCTCGCAGCCGTTGTGCACGCACTCCACCATGACCTGCCAGATCTCCAGCAGGCCCTCGCGGACCTCCTCACGCGTACGCCACGAAAGTTCGTTGCGCAGCATGACTTCGCTGACCGAGAGCCCGGTGTCCTCGCAGTGCTTCAGCAGATCCGCGCCGGTGCGGAACGGGAACTCCAGTTTCGTCGAGTCCTCGACGACGACAGTGTCCGTCTCGTAGGACTCGTCGCGCACGAAGCCGCCGCCGACGGAGTAGTAGGTCCGCTCGCGCAGCACCTTCCCGTCGGCGTCGAACGCGCGGAAGATCATCCCGTTCGGATGCGCGGGCAACGACTTCCGCCGGTGCATCGTCAGATCGGTGTCCTCGGTGAACACGATCTCGTGCTCGCCGCGGACCTTCAGCAGGCAGGATTCGCGGATCTCCGCGATCTTGCCCGCCACCGTGCCGGTGTCGATCTCCTCCGGACGCTCCCCGGACAGCCCGAGCAGCACGGCCTTGTCGCTGCCGTGCCCGAACCCGGTCGCGCCGAGCGAGCCGAAAAGCTCGCTCTGGACACGCGTCGTGGCCGTCAGGTCACCGTCGGCCGCCAGACCGTCCACAAAGGTCAGTGCGGCGCGCATCGGGCCCACCGTGTGGGAGCTGGAGGGGCCGATGCCGATCGAAAACAGGTCGAAGACGCTGATCGCCATTGATCTGCCCTCCTTCCTATCTGGCCAGCAGTGAGCTGGCTTCTTGGGCCGCGGGCCCTTCGGCGGCGAGATGGGCCAAGTTCTCCGACAGTGCTTCGCCGCGGTGAGCCTTCGTCTGAGCGAACAGGCGACCGGCCCGATACGACGAGCGTACGAGCGGCCCGGCCATCACACCAGCGAAACCCATCGCTTCGGCGGCCTTCGAATGCTCGACGAACTCTTCGGGCTTGACCCAGCGGTCGACCGGGTGGTGCCGGGGCGAGGGGCGCAGGTACTGGGTGATCGTCAGGATCTCGCAGCCCGCGTCGACCAGGTCCTTCATCGCGGGCGCGACCTCGTCGGGGGTCTCGCCCATGCCGAGGATGAGGTTCGACTTCGTCACCAGACCGGCCTCACGAGCCTTCGTGATGACCTCCAGCGACCGCGCGTACCGGAAACCAGGACGGATCCGCTTGAAGATCCGCGGCACCGTCTCCACGTTGTGCGCGAGCACCTCCGGCCGCGAACCGAACACCTCGGCCAGCTGCTCCGGATCCGCGTTGAAGTCCGGGATCAGCAGCTCGACACCAGTACCCGGGTTCATCGCGTGGATCTGACGGACGGTCTCCGCGTACAGCCACGCGCCACCGTCTTCGAGATCGTCACGCGCGACACCGGTCACCGTCGAGTAGCGCAAACCCATCGCCTGCACCGACTCCGCCACCTTGCGGGGCTCGGTCGTGTCCAGCGCCTCGGGCTTGCCCGTGTCGATCTGGCAGAAGTCACACCGACGGGTGCACTGGTCGCCACCGATCAGGAACGTGGCCTCGCGGTCTTCCCAGCATTCGTAGATGTTGGGACAACCGGCCTCCTCGCACACGGTGTGGAGGCCTTCCCGCTTGACCAGGCCCTTGAGCTCGGTGAACTCGGGGCCCATCCGGGCGCGCGTCTTGATCCACGGCGGCTTCTTCTCGATCGGGGTCTGCGCGTTGCGGACTTCGAGCCGGAGAAGTTTGCGCCCCTCGGGGACCGCGCTCATCGGTTGAGGTCCGCGTACAGCGGGTGCTTCTTCGCGAGGAGTTCGACCCGGGCGGACAGCGACCGGCGCAGGGCCTCGTCGAAGTCCGGGCGCAGCGCCTCGGCGATGATGTCGGAGACCTCGGCGAAGTCCTCGGCGCCGAAGCCGCGGGTCGCCAGGGCAGGGGTGCCGATGCGCAGGCCCGAGGTGATCATCGGCGGACGCGGGTCGAACGGGACGGCGTTGCGGTTGACCGTAATGCCGACCGAGTGCAGCCGGTCCTCGGCCTGCTGACCGTCCAAAGCGGAGTTGACCAGGTCGACGAGCACCAGGTGCACGTCGGTGCCGCCGGTCAGCACGCGGACGCCCGCTTCGGAGCAGTCCGTGCGGGAGAGGCGGTCGGCCAGGATCTTCGCGCCTTCGAGGACACGCTGCTGACGCTCGCGGAACTCCTCGCTCGCGGCGATCTTGAGCGCGACGGCCTTGGCGGCGATGACGTGCTCCAGCGGGCCGCCCTGCTGGCCGGGGAACACCGCCGAGTTGATCTTCTTGGCGAGTTCCTGGCGGGACAGGATGATGCCGCCGCGCGGACCGCCGAGGGTCTTGTGCGTGGTCGTGGTGACGATGTCCGCGTACGGCACCGGGCTCGGGTGCAGCCCGGCCGCGACGAGACCGGCGAAGTGCGCCATGTCGACCATGACCTTCGCGCCGACCTCGTCGGCGATGCGGCGGAACTCGGCGAAGTCGAGCTGACGCGGGTACGCCGACCAGCCGGCGATGATCAGCTTCGGCTTGTGCTCCTTGGCGAGGCGCTCGATCTCCTCGACGTCGACGATCCCGGTCTCCTTGTCGACGTGGTACGCGACGACGTTGTAGAGCTTGCCGGAAAAGTTGATCTTCATCCCGTGGGTCAGGTGACCGCCGTGGGCGAGGTCGAGACCGAGGATGGTGTCGCCGGGGTTGAGCACCGCGACCATGGCGGCGGCGTTGGCCTGCGCGCCCGAATGCGGCTGGACGTTGGCGTGCTCGGCGCCGAACAGCGCCTTCGCGCGGTCGATCGCCAGCTGCTCGATGACGTCGACGTGTTCACAACCGCCGTAGTAGCGGCGGCCGGGGTAGCCCTCGGCGTACTTGTTGGTCAGCACCGAACCCTGCGCCTCGAGCACGCCCACCGGGGCGAAGTTCTCCGAGGCGATCATCTCCAGGGTCGACTGCTGCCGGTCGAGTTCGGCCGCGACGGCGGTGGCGACCTCGGGGTCCACTTCGGACAGGGCAGCGTTGAACATGTCAGTTCTCCTGGGTGAGCACGGCGTAGGCCTGGGCGTCGAGCAGGGCGGGCACGTCGCCGGACAGACGCACCTTCAGGAGCCATCCTTCGGCGTACGGGTCCGAGTTGACGATCTCGGGGGTGTCCGTTGTGGCCTCGTTCACCTCGACGACCTCGCCGTCCACGGGTGCGTACAGCTCGCTGACCGACTTGGTCGACTCGACCTCGCCGAACACCTCGCCCGCGGTGACGGTGTCGCCGACCGAGGGAAGCTGGACGAACACGATGTCACCGAGCGATTCGGCGGCGAAGGCGGTGATGCCCACGGTGGCGACGCCGTCGACGACGTTCAGCCACTCGTGTTCCTTCGTGTACTTCAGGTCCTGGGGGATGCTCATGATGGTGAAAGGGCCTTTCAGGCGCGGGAGTAGAAGGGCAGGGCGACGACCTCGACGGGCTCGATACGGCCCCGGATGTCGACGGAAAGCTCGGTGCCGGGCTCGGAGTGCTCCCGGTCCACATAGGCCATGGCGATCGGGTAGCCCAGGGTCGGCGACAGGGCGCCGCTGGTGACCTCGCCGATCTCGGTCTCGCCGGACAGGACGGTGTAGCCGTGGCGCGGCGCGCGACGGCCGGAGCCCTTGAGCCCGACACGGACGCGGGGGACGTCCTTCTTGGACAGCTCTTCGAGCGCGGCCTTGCCGACGAAGTCGTTCGGCTTCTCGAACTTGACGACGCGGCCGAGACCGGCTTCGAACGGGCTCAGCTGGAGGCTGAGTTCGTTGCCGTACAACGGCATTCCCGCTTCGAGACGCAGCGTGTCGCGGCAGGCCAGACCGGCCGGGAGCAGGCCGTGCGGCTCACCGGCCTCGGTGAGGATGCGCCAGACGGCGGGCGCCTCACCGGCCGGGACGTACAGCTCGAAGCCGTCCTCGCCGGTGTAGCCAGTGCGGGCGAGCAGGACGTCGTGACCCTTCACGACGGCCGGGACGCTCGCGTAGTACTTGAGCGCGCCCAGGTCGGCGTCGGTGACGGCGCCGAGGATCTCGACGGCCTTCGGGCCCTGGACGGCGATCAGCGCGACGTCCTCGGACCTGTTGTCGACGACGGCGTCGAATCCGGCGACCCGCTCGGCCAGCGCCGCGGCGACCACGGCGGCGTTGCCCGCGTTGGCCACGACCAGGAACTTCTCGTCGGCGAGACGGTAGACGACCAGGTCGTCCAGCACGCCGCCGGTCTCGTCGCAGATCATCGTGTAGCGCGCCCTGCCCGGCTTGACGCCGGACAGGTTGCCGACCAGCGCGAAGTCGAGGACGTCGGCTGCCTGCGGGCCGGTCACCTCGATCTCGGCCATATGGGACAGGTCGAACAGGCCCGCGGTCTCGCGGACCGCCTTGTGCTCCGCCAGTTCACTGCTGTAGCGGATCGGCATCGACCAGCCCGCGAAGTCGGTGAACAGCGCACCCAGTCCTTTGTGGACTCCGTGCAGGGACGTCTCTTTCGACATCAAGTGCCTCAGTTCTCGTAGGCGTTGAGCGGCGGGCAGGAGCAGACGAGGTTACGGTCCCCGCGCGCACCGTCGATGCGACGCACCGGGGGCCAGTACTTGGCCTTGCGGTTCACCCCGGCGGGGTACACCGCGAGTTCGCGGTCATACGGCAGGTCCCAGTCGCCGACCAGGGTTTCGGCGGTGTGCGGGGCGTTGCGCAGCGGGCTGTTGTCCGCGGCCCACTTGCCCTGCGCGACGGCGTCGATCTCCGCGCGGATGGCGATCATCGCCGCGATGAAGCGGTCGATCTCGCCGAGGTCCTCGGATTCGGTCGGCTCGACCATCAGCGTGCCCGCGACCGGGAACGACATGGTCGGGGCGTGGAAACCGTAGTCGATCAGGCGCTTCGCCACGTCGTCGACGCTGACACCGGTCTCCTTGGTGAGCCCGCGCAGGTCGAGGATGCACTCGTGCGCGACGAGGCCGTCCTGGCCGGTGTAGAGCACCGGGTAGTACTGGTTGAGGCGCTTGGCGACGTAGTTCGCGGCGAGCACGGCGACCTGGGTCGCGGCGGTGAGCCCGCCGGCGCCCATCATGCGGACGTACGCCCACGAGATCGGCAGGATCGACGCCGAGCCGTACGGGGCGGCGCTGATCGGGCCGACGCCGGTCGAGGGACCGGCCTTCTCCAGCAGCGGGTGGTTCGGCAGGTACGGCGCGAGGTGCGCGCGGACCGCGACCGGGCCGACGCCGGGGCCGCCGCCACCGTGCGGGATGCAGAAGGTCTTGTGCAGGTTCAGGTGCGAGACGTCGCCGCCGAACTCACCCGGCTTGGCGAGCCCCAGCAGGGCGTTGAGGTTCGCGCCGTCGACGTAGACCTGGCCGCCCGCGTCGTGGACGATCTTGGCCAGCTCGTCGATGCCGTGCTCGTACACGCCGTGCGTGGACGGGTACGTCACCATGATCGCGGAGAGCGTTTCGCGGTTCGCGTCGACCTTGGCGCGCAGGTCTTCGAGGTCGACGTTGCCTTCGGCGGTGCACTTGACCACGACGACGCGCATCCCGGCCATCACCGCGGAGGCGGCGTTCGTGCCGTGCGCGGACGACGGGATCAGGCAGACCTCGCGCTCGGCCTGGCCGTTCGCGTGGTGGTAAGCACGAATGGCCAGGAGTCCGGCGAGCTCGCCCTGGCTGCCCGCGTTCGGCTGCAGCGACACCTTGTCGTAGCCGGTGACCTCGGCCAGCCAGGTCGACAGCTGCTCGACCAGCACGTGGTATCCCTCGGCCTGGTCAGCGGGGGCGAACGGGTGGATACCCGCGAACTCGCGCCAGCTGATCGGCTCCATCTCGGTGGTGGCGTTGAGCTTCATCGTGCAGGAGCCGAGCGGGATCATGCCGCGGTCGAGCGCGTAGTCCAGGTCGGACAGGCTGCGGAGGTAGCGCAGCATCGCGGTCTCGGAGCGGTGGGAGTGGAAGACCTCGTGGGTGAGGTACTCGCTCTCGCGGTGCAGGCCGGTGGGCAGGGCCTGCGCGTCTTCGGCCTTGTTTTCGACGCCGAAAGCGTTGAGCACCTTGGCGATGATCGCGGGCGTGGTGACCTCGTCGACGGCGATGCGGACGTGGTCGGCGTCGACCGGGCCGAGGTTGATCCCGTTCTCGCGCGCGACGGCGACGACCGCTTCGGCCTGTCCGGGCATGCGGGCGAGGACGGTGTCGAAGAAGCCCTCGTGGACGACCTCGACGCCGCCCGCGCGCAGCGCGTCGGCCAGTCCGGCGGCGAGCTCGTGGACGCGGGCGGCGATGCGCTTGAGGCCGTCCGGACCGTGGTAGACCGCGTACATCGCGGCGAGCACGGCGGGCAGGACCTGCGCGGTGCAGATGTTGGAGGTCGCCTTCTCTCGGCGGATGTGCTGCTCGCGGGTCTGCAGGGCGAGGCGGTACGCGGGGTTGCCGTCGGCGTCGACCGAGACGCCGACGAGGCGGCCCGGCAGCGAACGCTCGAGCCCGGCGCGGACGGCCATGTACCCGGCGTGCGGGCCGCCGTAGCCGAGCGGGACACCGAAGCGCTGGGTGGAACCGGCGGCGATGTCGGCGCCGAACTCGCCCGGCGCGGTGACCAGCGTGAGGGCGAGCAGGTCGGCGGCGACGGTGTACAGCGCACCGGCGGCCTTCGCGGTCTCGGAGATGGCGGAGTAGAAGCCCGCGCCGCGCAGCACGCCGGAAGCGCCCGGGTACTGGACGACGACGCCGAAGAACTCCTCCGGCAGCCCGGTGAGCAGGTCGCGGACCTCGACCTCGACGCCCATGGCCTCGGCGCGGGTGCGGACTACGGCGATGGTCTGCGGCAGGCACTCGGCGTCGAGGACGACCTTGTTCGACTTCACCTTCGACGCGCGGCGCATCAGCATGACGGCCTCGGCGACCGCGGTGGACTCGTCGAGCAGGGAGGCGTTCGCGGTGGCGAGACCGGCCAGTTCGGAGACCATGGTCTGGAAGTTGAGGAGGGCTTCGAGACGGCCCTGCGAGATCTCCGGCTGATACGGCGTGTACGCCGTATACCAGGCCGGGTTCTCCAGCACGTTGCGGCGGATGACCGCCGGGGTGACCGTGTCGTGGAAGCCGAGGCCGATCATCTGCGTCATCGGCTTGTTGAGCGCGGCGAGCGCGCGGAGCTCCGCGATGGCGTCCTCTTCGGACGCGGCGGGCGGGAGTTCGAGGTCACGGGTGACCCGGATCGCGGACGGCACCGCGGCCTGCACCAGGGCATCGAGACTGCCGTAGCCGACCTCGGCGAGCATCTTGGCCTGCTCGGACTCCGAGGGGCCGATGTGCCGGTCGTCGAAGGACGTACTGGTCAAGGGAGCTCCTTGGGTCAGGCGCCGGATAGACCGGTGCGCCGGGAACTCCCCCTCTGTCATGGCACCTGAGAGTTTCACCACCGTTGAGGGTGGCTTTCACCTTGGGTGAGGCGCACTTGCGCGCCTGCTTTCCAGAGTGGCCTCGCGGAAGCGGTAGTGGATACCTGAGAGATTCCGGGGAGTTTGCTCCTTCGGTGCCCCACCACGTTCGTGAGGGCTCTCCCGCTCCAGCTCGACGGCCCGATCTGCAGTTGTGCGCACACCGTACCTGGCGTGTTCAGCGCACGTCTACTTCTGGCCGGGCACGTCACTTCTCCCGTTCGCCCGGACACCCGGCGTGCCCGGACGACCGGGTCCGGTTCAGGCGTTCTCCATCAGTGACGAAGCCTCGGCAGTCCGTGAAGGCCTCCTTCCCTACCTTGAGCGTAGGGAAGGAGGCCTTCACGGACCTCGCGAGCAGGCAAAACGCATTTAGAGGACGAAATGCGGCAGGTCAGAGGGGGGTGACGTAGGCGCCCGAGATGCCGCCGTCCACCAGGAACTGCGAAGCGGTGATGAACGAGGCGTCGTCGCTCGCCAGGAAGGCGACCGCGCCCGCGATCTCCTCCGGCTCCGCGAACCGCCCGACCGGCACGTGCACCAGCCGCCGCGCGGCCCGCTCGGGGTCCTTCGCGAACAGTTCCTTCAGCAGCGGCGTGTTCACCGGCCCCGGGCACAGCGCGTTGACCCGGATGTTCTCCCGCGCGAACTGCACGCCCAGTTCCCGGCTCATCGCCAGCACGCCGCCCTTGGACGCGGTGTAGGAGATCTGCGACGTCGCCGCGCCCATCACCGCGACGAACGAAGCCGTGTTGATGATCGAGCCCTTGCCTTGGCGCCGCATATGCGGCAGCACCGCCTTGCAGCACAGGTACACCGAGGTCAGGTTGACCTTCTGCACCTTCTCCCACGCGTCGATGCCGGTGGTGAGGATCGAGTCGTCCTCGGGCGGGGAGATGCCGGCGTTGTTGAACGCGACGTCGACCGAGCCGAACTGGTCCACAGTGGTCTGGAACAGGGCCTCGACCTGGTCGGCGTCGGTGACGTCGGCCTGCACGAACAGGCCGCCGACCTCGTCGGCCGCGGCTTCGCCCGCCTCGGCGGAGATGTCACCGATGACGACCTTCGCGCCCTCGCTCGCCAGCCGCCGCGCGGTGGCGAGGCCGATGCCGCTGCTCCCGCCGGTGATGACCGCGACGCGGCCTTCGAAACGCTGCACCATTTAATCCTCCGTGCTGATAAAGACGTTCTTGGTCTCGGTGAAGGCGTCGACAGCGTCCGGCCCGAGTTCACGGCCCAGCCCGGACTGCTTGAATCCGCCGAACGGCGTCCAGTACCGGACGGACGAATGCGAGTTGACCGAAAGGTTCCCGGCTTCGACGCCACGCGCGACGCGGAAGGCGCGGCCGACGTCGCGGGTCCAGATCGAGCCGGACAGGCCGTACTCGGTGTCGTTGGCCATGGTCACCGCGTCCGCCTCTTCGGCGAACGGGACCACCGCGACGACGGGGCCGAAGATCTCGTCCGACGCCAGCGGATGCCGCAGGTCCGGCGGGGTGACGACGGTCGGCGCGAACCAGTACCCGGGCCCCACGGGCGCGCTGCCCCGGAAGGCGACCGGCGCGGAGTCGTCCACATAGGACGAAACCTTCGCGTGGTGTCCCGCCGAGATCAGCGGCCCCATCTCGGTCACCTCCAGCCGCGGATCCCCGACGACGACGCCGTTCACCGCGGGTTCCAGCAGCTCCATGAACTTCTCGTACACGCTCGCCTGGACCAGGATCAGTGACCGCGCGCAGCAGTCCTGCCCGGCGTTGTCGAAGACGCCGTACGGCGCGGTGGCCGCGGCCTTCTCCAGATCGGCGTCGGCGAAGACGATGTTCGCGTTCTTGCCGCCGAGTTCCAGGGTCACCCGCTTCACCTGCGCGGCGCAGCCCGCCATGATCTGCTTGCCGACCTCGGTGGAGCCGGTGAACACCACCTTCCGCACCGCCGGGTGCTCCACGAACCGTTGCCCCACCACAGATCCCTTGCCTGGGAGCACCTGGAAGACGTCCGAAGGGATCCCGGCCTCGCGGGCGAGTTCGCCGAGGCGGATCGCGGTCAACGGGGTGAGTTCGGCGGGTTTGAGCACGACGGTGTTCCCGGCGGCGAGCGCGGGCGCGAACCCCCAGCCCGCGATGGGCATCGGGAAGTTCCACGGCACGATCACCCCGACCACGCCGAGCGGCTCGTGGAACGTCATGTTCACCCCGCCGGGGACCGGGATCTGCTTACCGCTCAACCGTTCGGGTGACGCCGAGTAGTACGTCAGCACATCGCGGACGTTGCCCGCCTCCCAGCGCGCGTTGCCGATCGTGTGGCCCGCGTTGACGACCTCAAGCTGGGCGAGGTTCTCGATGTCGGCGTCGACGGCGTCGGCGAACCGGCGCAGCAGCCGCGCCCGGTCGCCGGGGGCCACCGCACGCCAGGCCGGGAACGCCGCGTGCGCGCGGGCGATCGCCGCGTCGGTCTCCTCGGCCGAGGTCAGCTCGACCGACCTCACCACCTCTTCGGTAGCGGGGTTGATCACCTCGAACGTGGTCATTCTCGCTCCTTCGCAGCTGTTACGAGTGCCTCGAAAAGCCTTGTGTCGTCAGGGTTCTGTTCGGGATGCCATTGGACGCCGAGTACGAACTCCTCGCCGGGCAGTTCGGCCGCCTCGATGGTCCCGTCGGCGGCCCAGCCTGTCGCGACCAGCCCGTCGCCGAGCCTGTCGATGGCCTGGTGGTGGTAACACGGCACCTTGGTCTCGGTGCCGAGGATCGACGCGACCCGGCTGCCCTCGGCAAGGGTCACCGTAGTGGTGCCGAAGGTCGCGGGCGCGGGCTGGTGATCCTTGCTGTCCACAGTGTCCGGCAGGTGCTGGGCGAGCGTCCCGCCGAGCGCGACACTCAGCACCTGCAGCCCGCGGCATACGCCCAGCACCGGCTTGCCACTGTCCAAAGCAGACCGCAGCAGCCCGAACTCGAACGCGTCCCGGTTCGGCCGGACGTACGTCGTCGGGTGCTGCTCCTGGCCGTAGCGCGCCGGGTCGACGTCGGCGCCGCCGACCAGCACGAGACCGTCCACAGCGGACATCAGCCGATCGTGCGCCCCGCTCACCGGCGGCAGCAGGACCGGTACGCCGCCCGCCGCGACGATCCCGTCGACGTAGACCCGGTGCAGCAGCGCGGCTTCGGTCTCCCAAACCAGGAACTTCGCGGGCTCCAGATAGGACGTCAGCCCGATGATCGGTTCAGAGGCGCTCGAAGCCACGGATCCTCTCCCAGTCGGTGACGGCGGCGTCGTACGCGGCGAGTTCGACCTTCGCCGCGTTCAGGTAGTGGTCGACGACCTCGTCCCCGAACGCTGTCCTGGCGAGTTCGCTCCGGTCCAGCAGGGCCGCCGACTCCCGCAAGGTCGTCGGCACGGTCGGCTTGTCGGAACCATAGGCGTTGCCGTGGAACTCCGCCTCCAGCTCCAGCTCGTTCTCGATGCCGTACAGCCCGGCCGCGATCAGCGCGGACACCGCGAGGTACGGGTTCACGTCGCCGCCGGGGACCCGGTTCTCGGTGCGGAGCGAGTCTCCGTGCCCGACGACGCGGAGCGCGCACGTGCGGTTGTCGGTGCCCCACGCGACGGCTGTCGGCGCGAAGCTGCCGGGGACGAAACGCTTGTAGGAGTTGATGTTCGGCGCGAAGAAATACGTCAGCTCGCGCAGCCCGGCGAGCTGACCGGCGAGGAAGTGCTCCATCAGCGGCGAGAACCCGCCGGGGCCGTCGCCCGCCAGGACGGCTTCACCCGCGGTGGAGCGCAGGCTGATGTGGATGTGGCAGGAGTTGCCCTCGCGTTCGTTGTACTTCGCCATGAACGTGAGGCTCTTGCCCTCCTGCGCGGCGATCTCCTTGGACCCGGTCTTGTAGATACTGTGGTTGTCGCAGGTGGTCAGCGCGTCGGCGTAGCGGAAGGCGATCTCGTGCTGGCCCGGGTTGCACTCGCCCTTGGCAGACTCGACGTACAGCCCCGCGCCGCCCATGTCGTTGCGGATCCGGCGCAGCAGCGGCTCGATCCGCGAGGTGCCGAGCATCGAGTAGTCGACGTTGTACTGGTTGGCCGGGCGGAGGTCCTGGTACCGCTTGTCCCAGGCCGACTCGAAGGTGTCGTCGAAGACGATGAACTCCAGCTCGGTGCCGACGTACGCGGCGAGACCGAGGGCGGCCAGCCTGTCGAGCTGGCCGCGCAGGATCTGACGCGGCGAGGGGGCGACGGCGCCGCCCTGCACCCGTTCGAGGTCGGCGAGGACGAGCGCGGTCCCTTCCTGCCACGGGAGCAGGCGCAGTGTGTCGAAGTCCGGGCGCATGACGAAGTCGCCGTAGCCGGTCTCCCAGGACGACATCGCGTAGCCGTCGACGGTGTTCATGTCGACGTCGACGGCGAGGAGGTAGTTGCACGCTTCGGTGGCGTGCTCGACGACCTCGTTGAGAAAGTATTCGGCGGCGCAGCGTTTGCCCTGCAGCCTGCCCTGCATGTCGGTGATCGCCACCAGCACCGTGTCGACGGTGCCGTCCTCGACCAGTTCCCGGAGCCGATCCAGCGTGAGCATGCCGCGCCTGTTCGCCATCAGCCTCACCTAAAGGTTCGAAGCGGTACCTTTGCGGCTTCTTCCTACCGGGTCGGCCCGACACGGTCAACTCGGTCAATGGTCTAGTTTGTTATCCATTGCGGACTGTAGTTGATCCCTGGGCGGATTGTCTGCGATGCCCGGCTGAGAAGATGCTGTGAATCCCGCCGGACGGGAGGAGATCCGTACCTCCGGAACGTTGTACGGATCAAGAGAGGTGAGAAGGAATGACACAGGCATTCACGCAGCAGACCACGTTCACCGAGCCCCAGGGGCGGGCTCAGCTTCCGACGCTGCCCAGCGGGTGGCCGATCGGCTCCTACGAGTCGTACTCCGATGCGCAGCGTGCGGTCGACCACCTCGCGGGAACGGACTTCCCGATCACCGACGTCACCATCGTCGGTGTCGAACCGATCCTCGTCGAGCGGATCGCCGGGCGGATGGGCTGGAGCAAGGTGCTCACCAGCTCGGCACTGTCGGGCGCGATGTTCGGTGTGTTCCTCGGTCTCGTGCTGAGCCTGCTGAACCCGGGGGCAGGGCTGGTGCCGATCCTCGTCGGCCTCGTCGGCGGTATCGGGTTCAACCTGCTGTTCGGCGCGCTGGGGTACGCGGCTTCGAAGAACAAGCGCGGGTTCATCTCGCAGAGCCAGCTGGTCGCCCGGCGCTACGACGTCCTGGCACAGCCGCGCAACGCCGAGAAGGGCCGCGCCTTGCTGGCCGACCTGGCCGCCAGGAGCGCTTTCATCCACTGACGCGGTTCCGCTGAGTTCGATCGCTGGGCCGATGTGTCATGAAGGGTCGTTCAGGACGAAAAATGTCCTGAACGACCCTTTCATGTCATCCGCTAGGGGGTCAGGCGGTGCAGGTCGCGCGGGAAGAGCGTCGTCTGGCGGACATTGGGCAGCCCGAGCAACCGGGCCGTCCAGCGTTCGAGACCGAGCGCGAACCCGCCGTGCGGCGGCATCCCGTGCGCGAAGACGGCCAGATAGTCCCGATACGGCTCCGGCGACTCCCCGCGAGCGGCCAGCGCGGCGGCGTAGTCGGCGTGCCGGTGCAGCCGCTGGCCCCCGGTCACCAGTTCCAGCCCGCGGAAGAGCAGGTCGAAACTGTTGGAGTACTCCGGCCGTGCCGGGTCCGGATGCGTGTAGAACGGCCGCTTCACCATCGGATATCCTGTGACGAACAGGAATTCCGACCCGTGTTCGCGCAGGGCCCAGTCCGAAAGCAGCCGCTCGTGCGCGGGTGCGAGGTCGGGCTCGCCACGGGGGTCTTCGCCGGACAGCCGCGCGATCAGCTCCTGGGCCGCCGCGAAGTGGATCTCCGGAATCTCCTCGGGCACCACGACCCCGGTCTCCGGGACGGCGTCGGCCATTCCCGCGATCGCTTCCCGCAGCACAGCCATCACGTCGTGGTGGCCGTCGATGAAGCCGAGTTCGGCGTCGAGGCTGGTGTACTGCGCGAGATGCCGCGCGGTGTCGTGCGGTTCGGCTCGGAAGACAGGGCCGACCTCGTAGACCCGCTCGAACACCCCGACCAGCGCTTGTTTGTAGAACTGCGGGGACTGCGCCAGGAACGCCCGCTTCCCGAAGTAGTCGATGCCGAAGACGTTCGCCCCGGATTCGGTGGCCGACGAGACGATCTTGGGCGTCTGGGTTTCGGTGAACCCGAGCCGGTCCAGCGCCGACCGGAACCCCGCGACGCTCGCCGCCGCGATCGTGAACACCTCCTTCAGTCGCGGATGCCGCAACGCGACGGCGGCGTTGTCCAGCACCGTGGGCAACGCGGCAGGCACCGTCGGCCGGTAGAGGTCGAACGGCGGCGGTTCGGCGGGTTCGGAAAGCAGCCCGACCGACGGCTCGGTGAGCTCCAGGCCGCCGGGTGCCTGGGGGTTGGCGGTGACGAGGACACGCGAGATCATCACAACTCCTGTACGGATATGCGCGACCCCTTGGGAGTGCGGGCGAGAAGGGAACTCGCGGTACCACCGCACTTTCGCCGCCGCCCTGGACGAGCGGCGGCCTCGAAGGCCCGGTGACGGGGGCCGGACGGCGGGGCATGAGGCGCGGACGCCGTTCCTCCCCGCACTCGGGAGGGTCTTCACCGAAGGGCGCGAGGCCGCCTTCTCAGCTACCGGCGGCTCTCTGGGTCTCGCGGGTTCCTTGGCTACTCGTCTCCGTCAGCGTGTTGCCCGGGAGGTTACGTCCTCCGGCGCCGTTCCCGCATCCGGAATTCCGCGCGGGCCAGCTCGCGCCGCCCGGCGATGCCGAGCTTCGTGTAGATGCGCTTCAGCTGGTTCTCGACCGTTTTCGGGGTGACGAACAGATCCTGCGCGATCTCGCGGTTCGCCTGACCGGACGCCGCCAGATCCGCGACCCGCCGTTCGCTCGCGGTCAGCGACGACGGGTCGGCGACGCTCATCCGCCGGGGCCGGTCCCCCAGCGCTTCCAGTGCTTCGACGGCGCGGATGCGCAGCACGACCGAACCGCATTCGGCGGCCAGTTCGATCCCGCGGTTGAGCGGGATCCGCGCGTCCGCGCGCCGCCGGGCGACCCGCATCGCCTCGCCGAGGTCGATCAGCGAACGGGCGAGGTGCAGCCGGGCGGGAGACCGCTCCAGCACCCCCACCGACTCGGCCAGCAGGTCCAGCCGCCGGTCGCCGTCGGCGTGCGCGAGCAGCCGCAGCGCGGCGCCGATCTCCGTCGTGGTCCCCCACTTCCGAGCGATGTTCACCTGCTCCTCGGCCAGTTTCAGGGCGTGGTCCGACTCGCCGAGCAGCAGCGCGGCGCGCACGGCGGGCACCCGCCACGGGATGGTCGGCGGGTCGACGCCCACCGCGCGCATCTCGTCGCGCTGAAGGAACGCCTGTGTCCTGGCGAGCACGGGATTCCCGATGGCGAGCGCGATCAGCGCGCGGGGTTCGTGCAGCCACATCGTCGGCATCATGCTCGGGCCGTCGCCGTGGTCGCCGTCGAACCGCGCCAGCATTTCGGCGGCGGCTTCGAGATCGCCCCGTTCCATCGCGGCGTTGGTGACCATCGCGAACTCGACGGGCGAACCGTGCGCCCGCACCCGCTGCCTCGCGCGCTCGATCTCCCACCCGGCGTCGTCGATCCCGTCGGCGGAGATCAGCGCGAACATCGCGACCACCCAGCCGACCATCACGTCGATGCTCCCGGTGGCGTCTTCGAAGTAGGCCCCGTTGGCCAGTGCGCGGCAGGCTGTCGCGGCGACCTCGTCCGCGGGCCGGACCTCGTAGCGCCCCATCTGCGCGAGCAGTCCGAGCAGGGTGCGCTCGTCGGGGGTGCCGCCGCTCAAGCTCGCGTACGCGCGCAGGTGATCGGACGCCGTCCGGCGGTGGTGCGGCAGGAACGAGCGGATCACCGCGAGCCGCGCTTCGAGGTGCATCCGGCCGGGATCGCGCGGGCCGCCGGGGCGGGCGGCGATAGCCTCGCGGAGTTCGGCGTCGGGCACGCCGTCCGCCGCCATCAGGAGTTGCCGCAGCGCCGCGTCGTCCGGGCTCTCCTCGACGGCCCGGCGAAGGTGCGCGGCGACCGTCCTCGAGCACCGGCCGAAAGCAGCGAAGCCGCGGCCTCGCGCAGGATCCCGGCAGGGTGTCCCTGGACGCGCGGACGAGATGTGCGGCGACCCGATCCGCCGGGGCTTTCGCCGCCCACAACGCTTTCGCCGCGTCGCCGTGCAGGGCGCCGCGGGCGATCGGGCCCAGATCCGCGAGAACGGCCTCACGACGGCTCCGGCGTGCGCGTCGTCGACCGTGATCAGCAGCGGCCGGGACCACGAGAGGTCGGCCGCGACCCACCACAACGCGTGCAGCGTCCTGGCGAGTTCGGCCTCGCTCGGATCGGCGGCCGCGGCGTCGAGCGCCCGGAGCGCGGCGCCGGCCGGGCCGGAGCGGCTTTCCCCGCTGTGGCGCGAAAACGAATACCGACCAGCTGACGGATGACACCCCAGGCCATCGCCCCTTCGAGCGCGTCACCGACGGCCTCGAGCCTGCCGAAACCACGGCCTTTCGCCAAGGCCCGGCTCTCCTGGACCCACCGGGTCTTGCCGATCCCCGCCCGGCCCTCGCCCGCCGTGGCGGAATCGAGCGCCGCTTCGATCCTCGCGAGTTCCCGCTCGCGCTCGAGAGTCGGCTCGTCGCGGTGACGCATCCGAAAAGGGTAGCGGCCGCGATGTGGCCTGAAAGAACTCCGGCAGGTCACAAAAAGGAAATGCCGCGAAAGCCACTTTCTCGATCCCCGAGGTCTTCGAAAGTGACTTTCGCGGCTCTCCCCGAATCGGGTGGAGGCGGCCCCCGACGCCCTCCTCCACCCGGACCACCTAGCGCGTCGGCTGGGTGGAGTTCGACGGCGGCGCCTGGGGTGTCGCGGAAGGCGGTACCGGGGCACCCTTCGGGATCGCCGCGCTGAACGGGACGTCGGCCCTTTCCTCGCAGTAGGCGCGGTAACCGTTGTAGCCGTCGCGGCTCCCCTGACCATCCTGGACACCTCGCTCGACGCGCGGGCGCGGATAGCGGTTGTCGTCGCCGACCTTCCGCTTCTCGCCCGTGCTCTTCTCACAGGCGTACCGGGTCGTGCTGAGCGGACGGCCGTTCTCGTCGTAGAGGTAGATCTCGCTCAACGGCTTGCCCTCGGCGTCGAAGGCGTAGATGTTGTCCACGCCCTGGTTGCCGTACATCAACTGCGGATTGCCGTAGGTGTCGTTGTAGTTCGGCGTGTAACCGCTGTTGTAGGAACTGCCGCCGTAGGACCGTTTCGCGATCAGATCGACGGCCGCGCCCGCCCCGCCGAGCATGCTGCCGATGACGAACGCCGAGATCGGCACGGCCAGCCACAACAGCCGCCGGTCGGTCTTCAGCTTCGACCCCGCCCAGACCACCGCGACGGCCGCCAGCAACATCAACGGCAGCAACAGAACGGCCTCGGCGTCGCGAAGCACGAGCAGCAGGCCGAACACGACCAGCACCGCCGCGCACAGCACCCACCACGCCGGCTTGAGCGTGCGGAAGTAGCTCAGTCCCTTGCCGTTCCGGTTGCTCTGGAACGACGTCACGATCTCGCGGAGCTTGACCACCTCGGGCAGTTCCGCGATCGGGGCGACCCCTCGCCGGACCACGTAGGCCACGCTGATCGCGAGCACGGGGGCGATGAAAAGCAGGCCCAGCAACGGTTCCACCCGGACCCACACCGCGGCCGCGAAGCCGAACAACGCGAACCCGCCCACGGAGAACACCAGTCCCCAGAACGCGAACCGCGCTCCGCCGATCCCGGTCTTCATCTTCAGCACTGTGGTCTTGTCGCCCGCTTCGGCCGGACGCGGCGGATAACCGCCGGACGCCCGCAGTTCGGCGGCGTAGCTTTCAGGGCTGCCCAGCCGCTCGATCAAGGCGTCGACCTTCGGGTTCTCCCCGAGCTCCGCCTCCATTTCGGCGAGATGGGGCCGGACGTCTTCGAGGATCTCCTCGACTTCGCTCTCGGGCAGGTCGGCGAGCGCGCTCCTGACCCTCGCCAGATACACCCGCACGGCGGTCGGATTCTGCGTGCTCATGCTGCCTCTCCCAACAGGCTGTTCATCGTCGTGGCGAAAGTCCGCCAGGTCTGCGTCGATTCTTCGAGGCGCTGGCGTCCCGGTTCGTTGAGGCTGTAGTACTTCCGGTGCGGGCCCTCTTCACTCGGCACCACGTAGGACGTCAGCAGGCCTGCCTTGTACAGCCGCCGGAGCGTCCCGTAAACCGAAGCGTCGCCCACCTCCTGCAACCCCGCGACCCGGAGTCTTCGGAGTACGTCGTAGCCGTAGCCGTCCTCCCCGCGGAGCACCGCGAGAACGGCGAGGTCCAGCACGCCTTTTAGTAGCTGACTGATCTCCACAGTCGCGTCCCTCCCAGTCTTACGCAACAGAAGGTACCACGCATTGCACAGTAGTGCGCAAGGCGGAAGCCACTTGCGTCCACGGGTGGTTCATGGGTTACTTAGTCCAGTAATGAACCACCGCACCCGGAGAGGGTGCACGACGACTGGGAACGGAGGTGTCGTGCTCGACGAAGGAACGCCCCTGTTCGTGCAGATCGCCGAACAGATCGCCGACGACATCGCCGAGGGAAGCCTGGCCGAGGGGGAACGCGTGCCGTCAACCAACGAACTCGCCGCCTTCTACCGGATCAATCCGGCGACGGCGGCCAAGGGAATCAACGTGCTCGCCGACGACGGGCTGCTCGAGAAGCGGCGCGGGATCGGCATGTTCGTCGCCGGTGGCGCGCGGCAGAAGCTGCTCACCGACCGGCGGCAGCGGTTCGCCGAGCAGTACCTCGACCCGATGCTCATCGAAGCAAGGCGGCTCGGCATCGACGACGAAGCCCTGATCTCGCTCATTCGCGGGAACGGACACCGGAACGGAGGACCCGCCGCATGACGCCGACCATTTCGACCACCGGCCTGACCCGGCGCTACGGCGACCACCTCGCGCTCGGCGATGTCTCGGTCGACATCGAAGAAGGCAAGATCACCGGCCTGCTGGGCCGCAACGGCGCGGGCAAGAGCACCTTCCTGCGCATCGTGACCGCGCAGGAGTTCGCCAGCGCGGGCTCGGTCCGCGTGTTCGGGGAGAGCCCGATGGAGAACGAACGGGTGCTGCGGCGCATGGTGCTCGTCCGCGAGGACCAGCAGTTCCCGGACTTCAAGGTCCGCCACGCCCTCTCGGCGGCGTCGTGGTTCTACCCGAACTGGGACGCCGAACTCGCCGACACGCTGCTCCGCGACTTCGATCTGCCGCTGAAGCGCCCGGTCAAGAAGCTCTCGCGAGGGATGCGCTCGGCGCTTTCGATCACGATCGGGCTGGCGGCACGGGCGGAACTCACGCTGCTCGACGAGCCGTACGCGGGCCTCGACGCCGTCGCGCGGCAACTGTTCTACGACCGGTTGCTCGACGACTATTCGGCTCATCCGCGCACGGTCCTGCTCTCCACGCACCTGATCGACGAAGTGGCTGATCTGCTGGAGCACGTCGTGATGATCGACAAGGGCCGCGTCGTCCTCGACGCGCCCGCCGACGACCTGCGCGGCGTGGCCGTCACGGTCACCGGACCCGCCATCGCGGTGGACGACTTCGTCTCCGGCCGCCGGGTGTTGCACCGCCGCAAGATCGGTTCGAGGGCTTCGGTCACCGTCGCCGAGGCCATCGACGCGGCGGCGAAGGCACGGGCACAGGCCCTGCACCTGAAACTCGAACCGCTTTCCTTGCAGCAGTTGATGGTGCACACCTCCAACGGACAGACCGCAGAGGAGGCGTCCGCATGAACACCTTGATCAATGTCGCGCGCTATCACCTGGTGGATCGGCTCCAGTACCTGGTCCTCCCGGTCGGTGTCACGTTCTTCGCCTTCGGGGTGAACCTCGCGATCTTCTCGCTGATCCCCGACAAACCCGAGGACAACTACTCCGGCGGCCTGTTCACGTTGTTCGTGTTCATGCTCGTCTGCGGTGCCATGAGCATGACGAAGTCGCTGCCGTTCGGGCTGGCGCTCGGTGTGTCGAGGCGGTCGTACTACCTGGGCACGGTCCTGCTGGTCGCCGGGCTCTCCGCGCTGTACGCGGCGGGGATCACCGTGTTCCAGGCGATCGAAGAGGCGACCGGCGGCTGGGGGCTCGGTCTCAACTACTTCCGGGTGCCCTGGCTGCTCGACGGCCCCTGGTACCTGACGCTGCTCACGTCGTTCGTGTTCCTGACGCTGATGTTCCTCTACGGCATGTGGTACGGCCTGATCTACCGGCGCGCTTCGGTGCTGGGCGTGGTCCTGTTCTCCGCCGCGCAGGTCCTGGTGCTGCTGGGTTTGGGGCTGGTGCTCACCTGGACCGATTCGTGGTCGAAGCTCGGCACGTTCTTCGGCACGCTGACCGTCGGCGGCCTGACCGGGGCGCTCGCGATCCTGGTCTGCGTCGCCGGTGCCGGCGGGTTCGCCACGATGCGCCGCGTCACGGTCTGAAAGTCCTTCGCATTAAGGATTTCCGTGACAGCCGCGATCTTCGCCGTACTGGGGGTGGCGAAGGTCCTGCGTCGGCCGTCACCGGGATCTTTCAGTCGCCCGGCCGAACTCGCGTGATCAGACAGCGATCACGCGTGATTAAAGGCGGAACTCGCGTGATTGAAGGCGCGACACGCGTGTCACGTGTTCGATCACGCGAGTTCCGGCCCCAATCACGCGAGATCGGGTTTCCGGGCCCGGTCCCGGATGCGGCCGACCACTGTGGACCGTCGCCAGGCGTGGGTGACTTCCACCAGCCACGCCGCTTCGGTGGCGATGTCCGGCTCGTCGAGGTAGGTCGCCGGAACGTCGTCGGGGGCGTACCGGCGGCCCGCTTCGGAAGCGACGAGCGCGGCCGCCAAGGCCGCGGCCTCGATCGTCGCGGGGACGCGGGCTTCGGGGACCTTCGCCTTGCGGGCCTCGGCTTCCGCCGCCGTCGGGACGTCCGGATCGAAGTAGGGGCGCAGCGCGAGATGGCCGTCCCGGATCTCGATGACCCTGCGGTACAAGGCGAATTCGACACCGCCCGGCATACCGGGACCCGGGTCCAGCGCGATTCCCGGGACGGCTTCGCGCAGCGCTGTCCACAGCGGCTCGATCCGGCGGTACGTCCGGTACGTGCCGATCAGGCGGAACGGGGTGGCCAGCGCGGGCCCCCACACGCTGAGCGTCGCGCCCGCCCCGGCGAGCCCGACGCTCAGCGCCGCCAAGATCGCCGAGAGGGTGTCCTCACCGGCGTCGACCGCACCGGTGGTGGCGAGGACGTAGATGTCGTCGACGTCCCAGAAAGTCCAGGCCAGCGCGGAAACCCCGCCGCCGACGAGCAGCCACAGCCCGGTGCGAAGCGGGCCGGGATCGGCATGGTGCGCGAAGCGGGCGAAGACGATCGAGAAGGTCAGCAGGCTGATCAGGCCGTAGACGAGGAAGAGGACGTTGTACGCGACGAACCAGCCGAGCCTGCCCGGCCCCGCGGCGGTGTGCTCGCCGACGCGGTAGCTGTCGGAGAGGAAGAAGAGCGCGATCTCCGCGGCCACGACGACCCAGGACAGCATCGCGTGCCAGCCGATCCGCTTGCCCTCCCCCAGTTTCAGCGAATGCGCGAACGCGACCGCGAAGGCCATCGCACCGATCTTGAGCACGTCCGCGGCGAGGTTCAGGAGACTGCCGACGGGCTCTTCGACGCCGACGGCGTTCTCCATCGCAGGCGTGAGCAGCATGATGCCGCCCGCGATGCACATCCCGAAGGCACTGAGGAACCACATCCGCCGCAGCGGCTGGGTGTGCCGGGCCTGGATCAGCTTGTACCCGAACCCCGCGCAAGCCACCACGCAGCAGAAGTACGCGATGGTCTCGGTCACGGCCGGCGTCGCTTCCGGCTGCCGAAGAGGTTGCCGACCCTGGCCAGCCCGCCGGCGAGATCGCTCCCGCTCTCGTCGAGGTGCGCCGCGCCGCCCGCCGCCGTCCGGGAGACACGCTGCGCCAGCAGGCTGGCGAGCAGCTCGGCTTCCTGTTCCTCGACGGCGCTGTACCCCGTGCGGCCGAGGACGCGGCGGACGAGTTCGGGCGACAGGTTCGGCATGAGGGTCTTGCTGGCGGCGGCGTCGAGCGCGATCCCGTCGGCTCCCGCGTCCGACCCGACATGGCCGCACAGCAGGTGGCCGACCTCGTGCAGGAGGATATGCCGCCGGTGCAGGGCCGTGGTGTTGGTCGGGTAGAGGATGTAGTCCGCGCGCTCGGTGCTCATCAGCAGCCCGCACGGGCCACTGGAGGGGACGCTGACCTGCATCAATTCGATCGGACGAGCACGCTCGGCGGCCAGTTCGGCGATGAAGGCCGCGGCGTCGAAGGGTTCGGGAAGGGTGACACCGTCGGCGAGACGCCGGCAGCGGCGCCACAACTCTTTACGGCGGCGGTCCACTCACGCCTCCCTCTTCTGGCCGCCCCGTCCGGATTCCCTGCGGGCGATCGCGTCGATCATGTCGCTGATGGTGTCGAGTCCATCGGGTGAAAGTGTTACGGCCCGCAGCGCGACGTCGCGGACTCCGGCGTCGCGGAGGGCTCCCAGGAGCGCGAGCTCCTCGGCGATCTTCGCGCTCTGCTCGTCGTCGAAGAAGTACGCCGGCGAGACGCCGAAGAACTGGGCGAGCGCCTCGAGGTGGCGTTTCGTGGGGTTGTCACGCCGGCCGGTGCGCAACTGCCACAGATACGTCGTCGAGAAGCTCTCGCCGGTCGCCTCACGGCAGGCCTTGGCGACCTCGTCGTGGCTGTACGGCTCACGATCGGGTCTCAGCACGATCTGGAACAGCTTGTCGATCTTTTCGGCGAGCGTCGTCTTGCCGGGCTCGGTCGCGGCCACCATCCCACTCCCTACATGTCGTGCCCGTTCATGCTAGTTGACTACAAGCCCTCATTCATACACGTCAGTTTTCACCTCGCACGCGGACGCGGCTGGCATCGCGGGCAGGAAAACGACGAACGGTTCATGAAGGGGTCGCGCCGGATGGCCGTCCCACACCGGCCGCAAGGCAGTCCTTCCTGGCCGTAGGCGTCGAGCGACCGGTCGAAGTATCCGGACTCGCCGTTGATATTCACGTAAAGCGCGTCGAACGACGTCCCGCCCGCGACGAGCGCGGCGGCCATCACCTCGGTGGCGGCGGTGAGCACGGTGCGACCGTGGGCCGCGGTGAGCCTGTCGGTCGGGCGGGCCCAATGGAGCTTGGACCGCCAAAGGGCTTCGTCGGCGTAGATGTTGCCGATACCGGAGACGAGGGTCTGGTCGAGCAGGGCGCGTTTGAGCTCGGTCCGCCTCGACCGCAGCGCGCGGACGGCCTGGTCGAGGTCGAAGCGCGGGTCCATCGGGTCGCGGGCGATATGCGCGATGGTGCTCGGCAACGCCGTCCCGTCGACTTCGGTGAGTTCCGCGAGCGCGAGACCGCCGAAGGTCCGCTGGTCGACGAAGCGCAACTCCGGACCGTTGTCGGCGAAGCGGAACCGCACGCGAAGGTGCTTCTCGTCAGGCGTGTCTCCGGGCTGGACGAGCATCTGGCCGCTCATGCCGAGGTGCGCGAGCATGGCCTGGCCGTCGGAGAGCTCCAGCCACAGGTACTTGCCGCGACGGCGGGCGGCGGTGATCTTGGTGCCGGAAAGCCGTCCGCCGAAGTCTTCGGCGCCGAGTTCGTGGCGGCGGATCGCGCGGGCGTGCAGGACTTCGACGTCGGTGATCGTCCGGCCGGAGACGTGTGCCTCGAGCCCGGCACGGACCACCTCGACCTCGGGGAGTTCGGGCATGCCGTCGATTCTCCCACTGGCCGCGGACTCCCTCGTGAGTGGTAAGTGTCGTTAGAACGGCACTTACCACTCACGACCACGGTGAGGGGCGCGGTCTGCGAGCAGGCCTTGGTCGTGAGTCTCGCCAGACCGGACCGGTATTGCCTACCTGTCGCTGACCCGCACGAGACTGACGATCCCAGCGGATGCCCGATCGACGGTGAAGGAATCAGGACACTCGACGTCCCAGTTCCTTCACCGTCACGAGTGACACGACCTGGGGCAGGCGGGTAAGCAATACCGGTCCGCTAGAGCCCGAACCGCCACTCACGAGGGGTTCGGGGGCGGGGTTCAGGGGGCGAGGGGCCCGACGTCCGCCTTGGTCAACGCCTTCCGCGTCCCACCGGGCAGCAGCTCGTCGGCCCCGACGTCGAACTTCCCGGACCGCGTCTGCAGGTCGAAGTCGGTCCCCGCGTAGGGATAGGACCCGACACCGGCGTCGACAGCCGGGCTTCCCGCGGACAGCCGGTACAGACCGTCCTGCTGCACCAGCTTGGGATCGACGGCCTTGTATCCGCCGGAAGGCATCCCCGCCGCCCCGCCCCAGGCGATGTTCCCCTCGTACTTCACGTCCGAACCGCCCGGCATGCTCACGAGCGTTCCCGTCCCCCGCAGGATGTTGTTCGCCAGCACGCAGTCCTTGGGCTTGAAGTCACCGCCGTCGCCGTGGATGCCGTCGGTGGTCCCGACCACGGTGTTGTACGCGACCACGACCCTGTCCGGCCGGTCGTGGAGTTTGCTGTCCGGCCCGCTGTCGGCCTCGTTGCCCGAACCGAAGACGATCCCGCGGTTCGCCGTGGTGTGCACGTAGTTGCCGACGATCTTGTGATCGTTGCCGTGGAAGCGGATCCCGGACTTCCCCAGCAGGATGTTCCCCTCCACCACACTGCGGTCCCCGTGGCGCAGCACGATGAAACCGCGGCTGTCGCGGATCGTGTTGTAGCGGATGACGTTGTCCGAAGACTTCACGGAGATCGCCTCGGAATCGCCGTCGGCCTTCTCGAACAGGTTGTCCTCGACGACGCCGCCCGCCTTGTACTTCTGGCGGCTGCTCAGCCCGAACCGGATCGACTCGCCACCGTTCGAACCGGTGAACCGGTGGTTGGAGAAGTAGTTGTGGTGCACGCGCACCCGCTTCGCCATGTCGTTCGACGGCCCGAGCACCTGCAGGAAAACGCCCTGGCTCGTGCGGTTCTGCAGCACGTTGTGGTCGAACTCGGTGTCGTCACCGCTGAGCGTGACCCAGTTGCCGCCGCTGGTGAGCTGGACGTCGAGCCGGGTCAGCCGGTTGTGTGTACTGCCCGCGGGCACGCTCAGGGCACCACCGTGCCGGAGCTTGAATCCGCGCAGCACGACGTTCGACGCGCTCGAAGAGAACGAGAACCCCGCGGAGCCCTTGATCTCGGCCTTGCCGACGTGTTCCGCGGTGATGGTGATCGGCGCGTTCGCCGATCCCGACCGGTTGACCGAGATGGCGGAGCCCGCCGAGTAACTTCCGTCGGCCAGTCTGATCTCGTCGCCGGGAACGGCCTTGTCGATCGCGGACCGCAACGCACCGAGCGAAGTCACCCGGACGACTTGGGCGGCCGAAGCCGTGGCGGGGGCGGCCGCCAAAGCCAAAGCCGTCGCGGTGACAAGACAGAAAGCACGCATCCGCCGACCTCTCGACAGGCGACCTGAACGGTCGCGTCAGTGGCGGCGGACTGCGTTGATGTTACTGATTCACCGACTGAAGCGTCAACGAACCGTCCCGCTGAAGAGGACTCAGGTCGTCTTCGGCGGCTGCTCGATGTCGAGCTCGGCCGAAAGCTGGCGCCAGGCCGTCTCGGCGGCCTTCTGCTCGGCTTCCTTCTTGGTCGTCCCCGAGCCGTAACCGAGTTCACGCCCGCCGACGAGGACGGTGGCGCTGAACTCCTTGCGGTGATCGGGACCGGTGTCCTCGACCTTGTACTCGGGTACGCCGAGCCCTGCCGACGCGGTCAGCTCCTGGAGACTGGTCTTCCAGTCCAGGCCGGCACCGCGCAGCGGCGCTTCGGCGAGCAGGCCGTCGAACAGGTGGTGCACCAGCTGGCGCGCGAGTTCGATGCCGTGCTGCTGGTACGCGGCGCCGATGACGGCTTCGAGCCCGTCGGCGAGGATGCTCGCCTTGTCCCGGCCGCCGGTGAGCTCTTCGCCCTTGCCCAGCAACAGGTGCTTGCCCAGGCCGCCTTCGCCGAGGCCGCGCGCGACCCGCGCCAGTGCGTGCATGTTGACCACGCTGGCACGGAGCTTCGCGAGCTGACCTTCGGCCAGGTCGGGATGGGTGTTGTAGAGATGGTCGGTGACGACCAGACCCAGCACCGCGTCCCCGAGGAATTCCAGGCGCTCGTTCGGCGGCAACCCACCGTTCTCATATGCATAAGAACGGTGGGTCAGCGACAGCGTCAGCAGCCCGGGTTCGATGGTGATCCCGAGCGCTTCGAGCAGTGGTGCGGGGTCAGCGGGCGGTCCACCGGCCGATTTGCCCCCCATGTCGTCAGCTGCCGATCAGGCGGGCTCGACGACCTGGCGACCGTTGTGCTGGCCGCAGGCCGGGCACGCGATGTGCTGGAGCTTCGGCTGCTTGCAGGCGCGGTTGGAGCAGGGCACCAGCTGAACCGGAGCCGCCTTCCACTGGCTGCGGCGCGCGCGGGTGTTGGATCGCGACATCTTCCGCTTCGGGACGGCCACGAGTAGATCTCCTTCAGACGGTCTGCCCGCGGTCGCGAGCGAACTTGCTTCTCCGGAACGAGCTGGTGCTCGTCAGGCTTGCTTTCCGGGGCCATCAGCCTGGTCATCGGTCGTTTCGTCGCCGAAACGCTCCACCAGTGTGGCCCACCGAGGGTCTATCTTCTCATGCCCGTGCCCGGGCTCGAGATCGGCCCACTTGACACCGCATTCGATGCACAGACCCTGGCAGTCCTCGGTGCACAGCGGGGCCAGCGGCAACGCCAGCACCACCGCGTCGCGGACTGTCGGCTCGAGGTCGATCCGGTCGTCCACCAGCCGGGGGATCTCGTCCTCGTCGGTGGTCTCCTCGGTCGCGGAACCCGGGTACGCGAACAGCTCGGTCAGGTCGACCTCGACGTCCTCGGTGATCGGGTCGAGGCACCGCGAGCAGTGCCCCGTCGCGACGGCGGACGCCGTACCGCTGACGTACACACCCTCGACGACGGACTCGAGTGTCAGGTCGAGTCCGAGGTTGGAGCCGGCGTCGATGGTGATGACGTCGGGCACCCCGAGCGCGGTCTCGACGGGCACGGTGCGTTGGACGGCCTTGCTCAGGCCGGCGTGACGGCCGAGTTCGCGGGTGTCGAGCACCCACGGGCTCCGGTCGTGCAGTTGCGCAGGCCTGGCCTGCGGCGACTTGTTCTCAGACATCGGTGACCAGGGTACGCAGTGCCCGCCACTGGTTTACGCCTGGTAGGCCAGTCGACCCGGATAAGGGGTCGCGAGAGAGATCGGCGTGCCTGCGGAGCCCTCGGCGAGCGCTATGAAAGGTCCTTTCCTTGCCAAATTTGCCAGGAAAGGACCTTTCATAGCGTCCGTGAGAGGGCCCCGAGGTCAGGACTGGTAGTCGTAGAGCGACGTGCGGCTGTTGCCCGGCAGGTTGACCGGGGACCGCAGGTGGTTGCGCCCGGAGTCGACCGTCCGCAGCGTGGTCGCCAGCAGTTCGGAGAACTCGGCGAGCTTGCCGTCGACGTAGGCGTCGCAGTCACCGCGCTGCTTGTCGGCCTCGACGTGCGCCTCGTCGACGATGCGCGCCGCTTCGCCGTGCGCGGCCTGGACGACCTCGGTCTGCGCGACGAGCCGGGCCTGTTCGGCGCGCCCGTCCTCGATGGCGCGCTCGTAGGCGTCGCGGCCGGCCTGGATCATCCGCTCCGACTCGGCACGGGACCGGTCGGTGAGGCTCTGGAACTCGGCCTGTCCGGCGGCGACCATGCGCTCGGCCTCGCCGTGCGCGTCGCCCATCATCTGCTCGGCGCGGGCGCGGGCGTCGGCGAGGATGCGCTCGGCCTCGGCCTGCGCGTCGGAGACCGTGCGGTCGGCCTCGGTGTTCGCCGTGGTGATCGTCTCCGCCGCCTCGGTGCGGGCGGTCTGGATCAGCTGATCACGTTTGTCGAGGACGTCCTGCGCGTCGTCCACTTCACCCGGAAGGGCGTCGCGGATGTCGTCGAGCAGTTCGAGCGCCTCCCCGCGCGGGACTACGCAACTGGAGGTCATCGGCACGCCGCGGGCTTCCTCCACGATGGTGACGAGCTCGTCGAGCGCCTCGAAAACCCGGTACACGGCCACTCCCTACCTACAGCGATCCCCACATTCCCTGAGCTCAGTTTGCCCGCACCGGCGCTGTAAGCGGTGAAAGCGCGCGGTACCGGGCGTGTCCCGCCCGGTACCGCCCGCCACCGCCCGCTCCTTACCGGAGAGTGAGCTCCGGATCCGTGACCAGCTTGATCAACTGGTCGTCGGCCGGACGCGAGCCCCCGTCGCCCCCGCCGGCGGACACGGCGACCGACGTGCCGTCGGCCCGGTACGCGGTAGCGTGGCGACTCGGCTCGACGTCGCCGGGAGGCAGTGACGGGACGATGCCGGTGACGACGACGGTGCTCCCGTCCGCTTGGGGCAGCTTCACGCAGTCCACCGGTTCCCCGCCGGTCACCCCGCCGATGTCCGCGCCGAAGTCGCCCCGGGTCTTGCGGCCCGGCTCACAGCTGTCCTCGAGCGAGAACCCTCGCTTGGCGGACTCTGTCCCGAGAAGCGTGACGACCAGCGAACGGTCGGCGCCGGAGACGTCCCGGTAGCCGATCATGAAGATGAGGACGTCCCACGTCCGCAACTGATGGACGGAGTGGATCCGGATGTCCTTCACGCCGGTGAGCACGCCGGGCAACGCGGTCGACAGATGCCCGGTGAGCTTCGCCTTCTGCGCCGTCAGGTCCACGGTCTCCGAAACCGGTGGCGGCGCGCTGCTCGGCGACGGCACGGACAGGACCGGTGGCCGCGGCGGCGGCCCGGCGGGGGCGACGGCCGGGCCCTCCCCCGGCGCCACGAACACCGCCGCCGTCGCCGCGATCACCGCCAGCGTCGCGGCCCCCGTCGCGAAGACCGCCCGTCGGCTTCGCACCTTCTTCGCCGCCGTGCCGGCGACCTCGTCCGGGTCGAAGCCGAGCGGGGGCTCGGCCAGTGTGATCCCGCGCAGCCTGTTTTCGAGTTCGTCCATCACGCGCTCCTCCCGGAGACAGCCTCGTCGTGCTGTCTCTGCAGGGCCGCGCGGAGGACGTCGAGCCCCCGCGCGGCCTGGCTCCTGACCGTCCCTTCCGAACAGCGCAGCGCGACGGCGACCTCCGCGACCGGGAGATCGGCGCAATAGCGCAGCACGACGGCGGCGCGCTGTTTCGGCGGAACTTCGGCGAGGGCTCGAAGCAGTGAATCCGAGATCCCGGCATCAGCCGGGGCTGTGGGCTCTTCGGGGACGACGCCGTCGCGGTTCTCTTTCCGCCGCCATGGTCGTCGCCGCTCATCGAGCCAGCAGCGCATCAGGATCTGCCTCGTGTAGTTGTCGACGGGGCCTTTCCGGCGGACCTTCGGCCAGACCCGGTAAAGGCGTATCAGCGCGGTTTGGACCAGATCCTCCGCGAGATGCCAGTCGCCGCAGAGCAGGTACGCCGTCCGCCGGAGCGGCAGCGCCTTGTCTCTGGCGAACTCCCTGAAGCTCGCATCGTCCCCAGACCGCATCGTGCCTCCTCATCCGTGTTCCGGTGTATCTCACGGATGAGGAGGCACGAAACGTTGCATGGGTGGTTCAGCCGGCGAGATTCACCGACTTGAAGGTCGCGTAGCGGTCCGGCGTGTAGATGATCTCGCCGCCCTTGCCGGAGATCACGCGATCGCTCGTGCCCACCGGGAACAGCTGGTAGTAGCCGGCGGCGCACGACGGCAGCACACCTTCGCGGTTCTCGTAGACCGTGCCGGTCGCGCCGCCGCGCGCGGAGTCCACCACGGACTTCGCCGCGGAGGACAGCGTCGAGTAGCCGACCTTCGTCAGCTTCGAGGTGTCACCGCAGGACGGCGAGGGTGTGCCCTTGACGTCGACCACGGAGAAGGTCTTGTAGTGGTCGCCGGTGTAGAAGTACTCCCCGCCGGTCCCGGTGACGATGCGGCGCGTGCCGCGGTTCGACGAACCCGGGGTCGGGACGGTGTACTCGTGGTAGTAGCCCGAAGCGCACTTCGGGAGGATGTTCTCCCGGTTCGAGAAGACCGTTCCGTCGTTGTCCGGGTACGGGTACGGCCCACCCTTCTGGATGAGGTTGTACGTCGTCGTCGCCTCGGCGGGCAGCGACGAGAGCGATGTGTGCTTGAAGCCGGTGAGATCCCCACAAGGGTTCTGCTGAATGGAGACGGGCGTGGCGGCCTGCGCCGCACCGACCCCGCCGAAGAACGTGACAAGCAGAACGAGCAGCGCGGCGGCGGCCCGCGATCGTTTGTTGGTCATTTTCGGACCGTAACCCGATCGCGTGTTCGCCAGAAGGCGTCGAGATGAACTCTCCACCGCCGCTCACCGCTGACCGACCAACGGCCTCGGCCGTTCGGGTCAACCTCGTTCGGAGTACTTCTCCGAGAGGCGTTTGAACACTATCGGCGGTACCAGGTGCTCGATGTCGCCACCGAGCGCGGAGATCTCCTTGACCAGCGAGCTCGACACGAAACCGTACGCCGGGTTGTTCGCCATCAGCAGCGTTTCGAGCCCGGTCAGCTCACGGTTCATCTGGGCCATCTGGAGCTCGTAGTCGAAGTCGCTGACCGACCGCAGGCCCTTCGCGACCGCGATGATGTCGTTCTCGCGGCAGTAGTCGACCAGGAGGCCCTGCCAGGAGTCGACGCGCACGTTCGGCAGCTTCGCGGTGATCTCGCGGAGGATGTCCATCCGCTCCTCGGTGGTGAACAGGCCCTTCTTGCTCTTGTTCACCCCCACCGCGACGACGACCTCGTCGAACAGCCTCGCCGCCCGCTCGATGATGTCGAGATGTCCATTGGTGGCCGGGTCGTAGGACCCGGGACAGACCGCACGCCGCATGGCGCGGACGCTATCAAGGAGACGAGTCCCCTGCGCGTTCATCCGTGCGGCGTCACACCTGATATTCGGCCCAGTAGAGCGCGGTGTCGCCGTAGCGCTTCGTCCGCATCGGCTCGAAGCCCGGCGGCCAGTCCGGCTCGCCGTCCCGCGCGGCCCGTTCGATCACCACCAGTGCCCCGTCCTCGACCCACCGGCCCGCCGCGAGCGCGGCCATGACCTCCTCCAGTCGGGTGGAGTCCACGGCGTACGGCGGATCCGCGAGGACGATGTCGAACGTTTCGGGCGCCGGAACGGCGACGACCGACTCGACGGCCCCTGCCCGGACGGTGCCCCCGAGCCCCAGCGCGGCGACGTTCCCCTTGAGCACTTCGACCGCGCGCCTGTCCGACTCGACGAACAGCGCGCCCGACGCACCGCGGGACAACGCCTCCAGCCCGAGCGCGCCCGAACCGGCGTAGAGGTCGAGGACCTTGCTCCCCTGCAGCTCACCGGCGACCTCGAGCGCGTTGAACAGCGCCTCGCGCACGCGCTCCGACGTGGGCCTGGTGCCCTTCGGAGGGACCTTCAACCGCCTGCCGCCCGCGGTCCCAGCCACGATCCTGGTCATTGGAGCATCGTGCCTCAACGGCTTCCGCCGTGACGTTGGACGGGACTTGGTGAAGGCGCCGCCCAGCTCGCGTAGAGTCGTCCTTCGCCCTCGGAGGCGATAGAAGCGTTTAGGAGCGTTGCGTGTCCGAACCTCGGGTCAGACGGGCCGAGATCGCCATCGAGCAAGCCCATGTGGACACCGTCTACACCCGGCTCGCCGAATTGCGAGCCCAGGCAGAGGCCATGCGTACCAAGGGCTATGAGATCGGCCATGGAGCCGGGCGGGAAGCGATCTTCGAGCAGGCGTCGATGCTGTTCGAACGGGACATGATGGTGTACCACGCCAATCAGACCCTCCAGACTCTCGACGCGGAGTACGAGGGGCTGGTGTTCGGCAGGCTCGACCACCTCGACAACGACCACATCTACGTCGGCCGTCTCGGTATCCGCGACGCGGAGTTCGACAACCTCGTCACCGACTGGCGAGCGCCCGCGGCCGCGGCGTTCTACCAGGCGACGGCCGAGGAGCCGATGGACGTCGTCCGGCGCCGGGTGATCCGGTGTTCCGGGCAGAACGTGCTCGACGTCGACGACGACGTGCTGATCGCCGACGCGGTCCCCGAGTCCATGCAGATCGTCGGCGAAGGCGCGCTGATGGCCGCGCTCGGGCGGTCGCGGGGCGAGAAGATGCGGGACATCGTCGCGACCATCCAGAAGGAACAGGACGAGGTCATCCGGGCGCCGTGGCGCGGTGTCACGGAGATCACCGGCGGTCCCGGCACCGGCAAGACCGCGGTCGCGCTGCACCGCGCGGCGTACCTGCTCTACCGCTACCGCCGCCAGCTCGGCGGCGCCGGCGTGCTGGTGATCGGTCCGTCCGGGGTGTTCACCAGCTACATCTCGCGGGTGCTGCCGTCGATGGGTGAGACGAACGTCGAACTGCGCGCGCTCGGCGAGGTCCTCGACGGCCTCGAAGCGACCAGGCAGGACCCGGCGCCGCTCGCGGCGATCAAGGGATCGCTGCGGATGCGCAAGATCCTGCTGCGCGCGCTGCGGGACACGCCGGCGGAGGCGCCCGAGGACATGAAGATCGTCTACCGCGGCGAGGTACTGCGGTTGAACGCGCGTGAACTCGACAAGGTGCGCCGCAAGGTCCATACCGCGGGCGGGCCGCCGAACCGGTCGCGGATCCGCGCCGCCGAACTGCTGCTCGACGCGCTCGCCGCGAAGGCCGACCAGCACGCGAAGGACGACGGCCGCCAGCTCGACAAGGCCGAGCTGATCTCCGAGCTCGGCGAGCGGATCGAGTTCCACCGGTTCCTGGTGGTGTGGTGGCCGATCCTGTACCCGGCGCAGATCCTGCGGTGGCTGGGCACCGAGAAGCGGCTCGCGAGCGCGGCGAAAGGCCTGCTCAACCGCAACGAGATCAGCATGCTCGCCGCCGACCTGGCCGATCGCTCCCGCGGCTGGACCATCGCGGACATCGCGCTCCTCGACGAGCTGCGCGTCCTGATCGGGCAGCCGCCCAAGAGCCGCCGGGCCCGCCAGCACATCGAGGTCAACCCCGACCGCGGCGGCGCCCCGACCCGGCCCGAGCACTACGACGAGTACTCGCACGTGGTCATCGACGAGTCGCAGGATCTCTCGCCGATGCAGTGGCGGATGGTCGGACGGCGCGGCAAGTACGCGAGCTGGACCGTGGTCGGCGACCCGGTGCAGAGTTCCTGGCCGGATCCGGCCGAGGCCGCGATGGCGCGGGACCAGGCCTTCGGGCTCAAGACGACGCGGCGCCGGTTCACCCTGCGCACCAACTACCGGAACTCGGCGGAGATCTTCGACCTGGCCGCGAAGGTCGTCGCCGGGCACGCCGAGGCCGACGAGCTCCCGCGCGCGGTGCGGCAGACCGGCATCACGCCGGAGGTGCGGCCGGTCGAGGCCGCCGGGCTGGAAGCGGCGACGCAGGCCGCGGTGAAGGAACTGATGGGGTCCGTCGAAGGCACCGTCGGGGTGATCACCGCCATGGACCGGGTGCCCGAGGTCGAGGGCTGGCTCGACGGGTTCTCGGACGAGCGGCTCAAGGTCGTCGGCAGCCTCGACTCCAAGGGCCTCGAGTACGACGCCGTCGTCCTGGTGGAGCCCAACGACCTCATCACGGAGTCGACCACCGGACGCCGGGTGCTGTACGTGGCGCTGACCCGCGCGACCCAGCAGCTGACCGTCCTGGCTTCGAACCCGGACTGGATCCCCGCCGCCTGATCTCTCGCGCGAAAAAAGCTGAAGGGCTCCTTCAGGGCACTGGTGAATGTCCTGAAGGAGCCCTTCAGACCCCCGGTGAGTGAAACGTCTTGGGGACGTATCGCACGTCCAGGGGTATTTCTAGCGCCTATTCGTTGTTCGGTGTCACGGCGGTTTCACCGAACAACAACGCCGAACAACGAAATCGGCGGTGGTCACGGGCACGGAGGCCGGTAATCGAGCCCCGGCAGGTGTTGTTCCCACTCCGCCGCCGTGATCCGCGGGTACACGGTCGCGCAGACGCGTTCGGCGGCGCGTTCGGCGCTCGTCTCCCACAACCGCACGCTGCCGTCCGCCACCGAGCCCGCGAGCGTGTGCCCGTCGGGGGCGAACGCCACCGCGTTGACCCTGTCGACATCCTCGGCCAGGGTCGCCGACTCGCGGACCGAGCCGGGATCGGCGACATCCCATAGTCGCACGGTCCGGTCGTAGCTGCCGGTCGCGAAGGTCTTCCCGTCGCCGCTGAACGCCACCGAGATGACGATGTCGGTGTGCCCGGTCGCCAGCGCGGTCTCCCGGGGGGCGGCCGGATCCGACACGTCCCAGATCCGCGCGGTGCGGTCGGCGCCGCCGGTGGCGGCGAGTTTGCCGTCCGGGCTGAACGCGACGGAGAACACGGTGTCGGTGTGGCCCTTCAGCACCGAAAGCTGCTTCGGCGTCTTCGCCATCGAGACGTCCCACAGCCGCGCGGTGTGGTCCCAGCCCCCGGTCAGGAGGGTGCGGCCGTCCGGGGCGAACGCGAGCGAATGGACGTCGTCCTCGTGCCCGGTCAGGGTCGCGAGTTCGACGGGTTTCCGCGGGTCCGCCACGTCCCACAGCTTCACCGTGTGACCGGTGCCCGCGGTCGCGAGGGTCCGGCCGTCCGGACTGAACGCGACCGCGTCGATCTCCTCCGGGGGACGGCTGAAGACGCCGAGGTCCACCGGCTTGCCCGGATCGGTGACGTCGATCAGCCGCATCGTGTGGTCCCAGGACCCGGCGGCGAGCGTCCGGCCGTCCGGGCTGAACGCGAGACCGCAGACGCCGTTGCCGAAGCCGGTGATCCTGCCCAGTTCACGCGGGTTCCGCGGATCGCGGGCGTCGTTCAGGCGCACCACGCCGTCCTGGCTCCCGGTGGCCAGCAGTTTCCCGTCGGAGCTGAACACCGCCCGGCAGGCCGACCTGGCGGCGCCGCTGATCACGGGCCCCGGCACCTCCCACAGCCGCACCGTCTGGTCGTCGCTCGCGGTCACCAGCGTGCGGCCGTCGGGAGAGAACACCGCCCAGACCACGGCCGCGGTATGCCCGGTGAGCGGCAGTTTCTCGCGCGGCTTCTTCGGCTCGGTGATGTCCCACAGCCGCGCGTTGCGGTCGAAACCGGTCGTGGCCAGCGTCGTCCCGTCAGGGCTGAACGCCACAGACCGCACGATGGTCTTGTGCGCCGGCATCGTCGCCAGCGGAGCGGGCGCCATCGGGTCGGCGATGTCCCACAGGCGCGCCGTCTGGTCGATGCTCGCGGTGGCGAGCGTCTTCCCGTCCGGGCTGAACGCGGCGGCGTGGACCCCTGCGGTGTGCCCCGCCACCACGCCGAGCGGCCTGGCCTTGAGCGGTTCGGCGACGTCCCACAGCCGCGCGGTCTTGTCCGCGCCCGCCGAAGCGAGTGTCCGGCCATCGGGAGCGTAGGCGAGACCGTTGACGTTGCCGGTGTGCCCGGTGAGGGTGGCCACGAGCGTCGGTTTCGCGAGATCGCGGACGTCGAACAGGCGGATCGTGCCATCGCCGTCCGAAGTGGCGAGCACCGGCGCCTTCGGGCTGAACGCGACCGCGTTGACCCGGCTCGGATGCTCCCCGACCACCACCCCCGGACCGGGTTTCGCGGGATCGGCGACGTTCCACAGCCGCGCCGTCTTGTCCCAGCCCGCCGTCGCGACCGCGCCGCCGTCGGCGCTGAACGCCACCGAGTTGACGTTCTCGGTGTGCCCGGACAGCGTGGCCAGTTCGGTCGGGCGGTAGGGATCCTTGACGTCCCACAGCTTCGCCGTCTGGTCCCAGCTGCCGGTCACCATCACCCGGCCGTCGCCGCGCAGGGCGGCCGAGTTGACCCGGTTGGCGTGCCCGGCGACACGGGTCGAATACGGCGACGCGACCATCCCGAGCACGCTGCTCCGGGTCTGCGTGCCCGGATCGACCCGGTACGCCGCCAGCGCGAGCTGCGCGGCCAGTCCCGGATTCGTCGCCCGCATCGCGACGGCCTGCCCGGCGACCTTCTGCGCGAGCGCGCTGTTGCGCTGGCCTGTCGCGGTCTGTTCGGCACGGACGGCGTACACCATCGCGGCCGTCGCCAGCACCAGCAGCACGGCCAGGAGCGCGACCAGCTGGCGCAGCCGCCGGGTGCGGCGGCGTGCGACGGCCTGCTCGTGGTTCTCGATGGCCACGCTCGCGTCGAGGAAGCGGCGTTCGCGCTGGGAGAGCGCGCTGTCGTGCTCGCCTGCCCACTCCACGGCGATGGACAGCCGCGCGCCGCGGTAGAGCCAGCCGTCGTCACGGCCGACCGATTCCCACGCCTCGGTGGCCTCGGTGAGCTGGCGGTGCACGCGCAGGCCTTCACGGTCTTCGGCGAGCCATTCACGCAGGCGCGGCCAGCCGCGGATCAGCGCCTCGTGCGCGATCTCGATGCCGTTGTCGTCGAGGGTGACCAGCCGCGACGACGCCAGCCTGTCCAGCACGACGGCGACGTCGGGATCGTCGGCGTCCACCTCGTCGCGCCTGATGCGGCGTTTGGTGTCCTCGGTGCCTTCGCCGAGCGCGGTCATCCGCAGGAAGATCTGGTTCGCCAGCCGCTGCTGATGGTCGCTCAGCGCGGTGAAGGTGTGCTCGGAGGATTGCGCGACCGAGCGCTCGATCCCGCCGGTGGACTCGTAGCCGGTGAGGGTGAGGGTGTTGCCGTGGCGGCGGCGCCAGGTCTCCAGCAGCGCGTGCGAAAGCAGCGGCAGCACGCCGGGCTGCCCTGTCGCGTCCGCGACCAGCCGCGAGACCAGCGCGTTCTCGACGCGGTACCCGGCGTCGATCGCCGGCCGCGAGATCGCCTGCCGCAGCTCCTCCGTGCTCATCGGGCCGACGAGGATCTGCGCGTCCTGCATGGCCTCGACCAGCTCGGGATGCCGCGCGCAGTGCGTGTAGAAGTCGGTGCGGATGCCGAGGACGACCCTGGTCCGGCTCTCCGGCTCCGCCGTCGCGGTGACCAGCGCGGAGAGGAAGGCCGCGCGCTCCTCGACGTCCTGGCAAAGCGTGAAGACCTCTTCGAACTGGTCGACGACCAGCACGACGTCACCCTCGCGGTCGGCGACCAGCTGGCGCGCGGCGAGACCGAGGTTGCGCGGATGCTCGGTGAACTCGGCGAGCAGCCCGCCGGGCGCGAGCCCGAGCGCGGCGCCGAACTGGACGGCGCATTCCTGCAGCGGCCGCGAACCGGGGGTCATCAGCAGGGTCACGGACTTCTCGGCCGCCACCGGGAGCAGACCCGCCCGGAGCAAAGACGACTTACCGGAACCGGAAGCTCCCAGAACCGCGAGAAATCTTTGCCCCGAAAGCCGGGTAACGAGTTTCTCGACAAGTCGTTCGCGACCGAAGAATCGGCTCGCGTCATCCGCCCCGAATGCGGTGAGCCCGATATAAGGGGCCGATTCCCCATTCAGCGGGGCAACCGGTGAATCGCCGACTCCGGTGCGCGTCCGCTCGGTCACGTCATGCCATCGGGCCTCCCACTCCGCCTCGGGCCCTTCGCAGGCCCGGACGTAGGCCAACGTGACCGCCAAGCTGGGCATCTTCTTCCCACCGGCGGCCTCGGAGAGGGTGCCCGCCGAGTAATGGGCACGCCTGCCCAGCTCGCGGTACGTCGGGTTTCCGGCCTTCTCGCGCAATCGCCGGAGATCGGCGGCGAACTCGAGCAACGGATCGTCCCCGGGGTCCAAAGGTCGCTCCGGACGCGGCACCCTCAATCCTTTCTTTTCAGTGGTTTTCCCACGGTCACATTCGGGGGCAACCGTACCGTGAAAACAGCGGAAGCCTGCCCGATACCCGGTACATCACGTCGGTTAATTTCGATCGATCGACAGGTGCTGGATGTCACGGGAAGGGATCGAGGGCGGGCGGCGTTGTACCGGTACGTGACCTCTTTGCCTGACATCCCGCTGTCCGTGCTCGACCTCTCGCCCGTCGTGGCCGGGGGCGGCGTCGGCGACTCGCTGCGCAACACCCTCGACCTCGCCCGCCGGACCGAAGCACTCGGCTACCACCGGTACTGGCTCGCCGAGCACCACAACATGCCCGGTATCGCGAGTTCCGCGACCGCCGTGATGATCGGCCAGGTCGCCGCGGCCACCGAACGGATCCGGGTCGGCTCCGGCGGGGTCATGCTGCCGAATCACGCTCCGCTGGTGGTGGCCGAGCAGTTCGGCACCCTGGAGGCGTTCCACCCCGGCCGGATCGACCTCGGCATCGGACGGGCCCCGGGTACCGACCAGCGGACCGCGCTGGCGCTGCGCGGCCCCGGCGGGCTCACCGCGGAGAACTTCCCGCAGCAGTTCGCGGAACTGCTGGCCTACTTCGAGCACTCCGACCAGCGCGCTGTCAACGCCGTGACCGCCGAGGGCAACAAGCCGCCGGTGTGGCTGCTCGGGTCGAGCGGCTTCAGCGCGCGGATGGCGGGCGAACTGGGCCTGCCGTTCTCGTTCGCGCACCACTTCAGCGCCGAGAACACACTGCCCGCCGTGGCGCTCTACCGCGACGCGTTCAAACCGTCCGACGTCCTGACCGAGCCGTACGTGATGCTCGGCGTCTCCGTGGTGGCCGCCGAGACCGACGAGCGGGCCCGGTACCTGGCCGCGCCCAGCGGACTGACGTTCCTCAGCCTGCGCAAGGGGCGGCCCATCCCCCTGCCGACGCCGGAAGACGCCGCGGCCTACCCGTACACCGACATCGAGCGCGTGTTCATCGAGGACCGGGCTTCGAGCAGCATCATCGGTTCGCCCGAGACGGTCCACAAGGGACTCGAGACGCTGCTGGCCGACACGGGCGCGGACGAGCTGATGATCACGACCATGGTGCACGACCAGGCGGACCGGGTTCGCTCCTATGAGCTGGTGTCCGACCTGGCTCGCTGACGCCGCCGGTATTTGCGCGTGAAGGCCCCCCTTCCCTCGGCTGAGCCGAGGGAAGGGGGCCTTCACGCGCTTGGCGCCAGGTGCGGGCCGCGCTATGAAAGGTCCTTTCCTTGCCAAATTTGCAAGGAAAGGACCTTTCATAGCGTTCGAAGACGGGCAGGGAGGACGTGGCGACCGACGGGCGACGACAGGTAGCCCTCCTCTCGGGGGTCGTGAGCGGCGATTCGTGTTCTAACCCCACTTGCCACTCACGACCCCAGTGACCATGTCGCGAAAGCCACTTTCGGGACATCTATTGAGATGTAAGGCGAACGTGTCGGGCTGGTGAAGGGGACTTTCGCCGCATCGCAGAGGCTGTTGCGTTTTGGGGCGACCTGCTGGTGATGATTTTGGTGTGGGCTGGTGATGCTGGGAGAATCCTGGTGTGGCTATGGGTTTTCGTCCGGTGGATC
>NZ_JBHRWK010000057.1:0-26971 GCF_042647925.1 Amycolatopsis speibonae | reverse complement strand
TTCGACAATCACCAGTCCTAGCCCGAGCCTCGTTGCCCTCTCAGGCCACCACGCCCACCACCCTCAAACCGTGATCAACGCCAGCCCTTAAGTTCCTGGCATTGCGGCTCAGCAGAGGGAAGGGGGCCTTCACGGGAGATCAGGTGGCGCGGCCTTCCAGCGCGTCCCGGATCTTGTCGATGAACGCCGTTCCCGGCGCCAGGATCCGGTTCGCCGGTGGCTGGTCCGGAGCGGCGGGATGCGGCCGGGTCGGTGCGATCTCCTTGGCCCGCAACACCTTCTCGCCCAGCTCCCGAAGGTCTTCCGGTGAACAGGCCGCCTGCAGCTTCGGCAGCAGATCGCTTTCTTCCTCTTCGATGTGGTGCCGGACGTCCTCGATCAGCTTGCCGACCAGCTCGTCGAACCGTTTGTCCTTCGGTTCCAGGCCGATGAGGTCGTTCATCACCCGCTCGGCTTCGGCGTGTTCCTCGAGCTCGTGGCCGACGACGTCGTCGCCGTCGGGGATGTGCTTCCGCGCCGCGGGGTACATGTGCTGTTCCTCCGCCACCGAATGCCGGACGAGTTCGGCGATCACGTGGTCCACGAGATCCTTGCGGTGCCGGTCACCGCCCTTGCCGGATTCGAGTTCCTTGAAGATCCGTTCGAAGGCTCGGTGATCCTCGGTGATCACCGAGACGAGGTCGTGTTTCGTGGTGGTGGTCATGGACGACTCCTGTCCTCGACGTCAGTCCGACATCCCCCGGGTACCCGCCACCCGCGGTTCAATCACCCGGATTCGTCGGTAGCCCGATGCGGTACGCCACCGGGGATGTTCGCCCCTGCAGTGTTTTGACGATCATGACGCGGGATACTGGTTCTCCCGCAGCAGATTCGCCAGGTGGACGGCGTCGGCCGCGAGAGTGGAGTTGGTCGATTCGACCGCTTCCGGCGTTTCTTCGAGGTCGTTGTAGTCGCCGCCCTTCATCGCCTCGCCGTTCCAGTAGGTCCCGCCCTGGGCCGGCACCGTGAAACCGGTGTCGTTGAGGGCCTGGAACAGGTCCGCGGTGATCTTGTGCGCGCCGTCCTCGTTGCCGACGACGGCGGTGACGCCGATCTTGCCGAACATCGCGGGCCTGCCCTCGTCGTCCGTTTCGGACAGTTCGGCGTCGAGCCGTTCCAGGACACGCTGGGCCACACTGGACAGGTGGCCGACCCAGGTCGGCGTCGAGATCAGCAGGATGTCGGCGGCGTGGATCTTGCGCCGGATCTCGGGCCAGGCGTCGCCGTCGCCCATGTCGGCGTCCACACCGGGTTTGACGTCGTGGTCGACCACGCGCACGAGTTCGCCGGTGGCGCCGTGCTCGGCCAGCTTGTCGAGCAGCTGCCGGGCGATCAGCGCGCTGCTCGAAGGCGCGGGCGACGGTTTCAGCGAGCACACCAGGGCGAGAGCTTTCAACGGCTGCTTGGTCATGTCGGCGGGCTACCCGGACGGTGACCCGGGGAAACCGCATCGCCCGCTCGTGAACGCCGGTGTAGTTCCTTCGCGAGTGGGTAATCGGAGGACAACGGCCGGTGCAGCGAGGTTGTACGTCCGCCGGCCGTGAGGTGGACCGGCGCGGGCAGCCCCGGCGAAGCAGGGACGTCGGCGCGTCGGTCACCGCATCCAAGGGCGTTCGGCCAGCAGGTCCACGACGTCTTCCGCGCGTCGCCGCTTCTCGAACCGCGCCCGTTGACGGTCGGCCCCGCAGCCTCCGGCGGCCAGCCGGGCGCAGCCGTCGCGGACGAAATCGAGGTCGCCGGTCTCTTCGAGGGCACCGGCCGCGAAGGTGACGACGTCGTCGAGCACGTCGGTCGCCGGGGCGAGGTCACCGGTCCGGAAATGCGGGCAGCGCCCGGAGAGCCCTTCCCGCGACGCACGCCAGATCTGCGCCCGCAGAACCTCGTTGGACAGCTTCGCGGGGCTTCCCGCCGAGCCGAGGATGGTGCCGACCAGCCCGCGGATCAGCATCGCGAACAGAACCGCTTCGCCGGGAGTTGCCGCGACGTCGGCGAACCGGAACTCCACGGTCGGCTGCTTCTCGGAAAGCCTTACGTCCCAATAGATCATCGCCCGATCGAGGATGGCACCCGCACGGAGCCAGCCCTCGACGACGCTTTCGTAGTGGTCCAGCGAGGTGAACAGTGGCGGCGAACCGGCCGAAGGCCAGCGGCTCCACTGCTGGTAACGCCAGCTCGCGTACCCGGTGTCGTAGCCGTCGCAGATCGCGGAATTGGCGGTCATGGTCAGCAGCACGGGCAGGAAGGGCCGGACGTGATCGATCACCCGGATCCCGGTCTCCCGGTCGGGGATGGCTATGTGGACGTGACAGCCGCAGGTGTGCGACGTCCTCGCGGTCGCCCCGAAATGCTCGGCCATCCGCTCGTACCGCGGATTCGGCGTGATGACCGGCAAAGCCGTTTCCGCCGACGGCGGGCAGCCGCTGGGCAGCAGGCGGCAGTCCCGCCGGGCGGCGGCCAGTGCCAGCTCGCCCCGCAGCGTCGTCAGCTGGCGCTCGGCTTCGTCGCGTGTCGTGCAGATGCCGGTGGCCGATTCGGCCTGGGAGCGGGTGAGTTCCTGCTGGAGTTCGCCTTGCTCCTCGTCCGCGGCGTCCACGACGGCGTCGCCCGCCGAGGAAAGGTGCCCGTCCCGGTCCACCACGAAGAACTCTTCCTCGACCCCGAAGGTGAGCACGTTGTCGTTCACAACCGCTGATACCCCCGCTTCTTCGGGCACAAACTGGTTTCGCAGGTCGAGGACGGGGTACTTCGGGGCATGAGACCCAAGCCGGAAGAGCCGTCGTACCTGCTGGCCGCGCAGGCCGGAAGCGTCGTGCGCCGCCTGTACCGCCGGATGCGGGACGACGAGCCGACCTCGCCCGCCGACCTCCGCCGGACCATCGGGGCGCTGCAGCAGCTCGCCGACGACCTCGCCCATGTCCTGCCGGGCTTGCAGGGACAGCTCGAGGAAAGCCTGCTGGCGGGCAGGGTAGGCGCGGGTGACACGGCGACGGAGGCTTGGGCCAAGGTCGCCGACGTCGGTCACTCGCTCGCCGAGGCCCGCGAGGGCGGTCTGCTGATGGCCGCGGAGCTGCGCGCTTCGCAACGGATGCTCGGAGAACTGGCTTCTTCGTGATACCCGCTGTCAGCTGACCGGCTGAGCGCGGACCACCGCCACGGGGCAGTGCGCGTGGTGCAGGGCGTCGTCGCTGATCGAACCCAGCAGCAGACGCCGGAGATCACCGTGCTCGCTCCGGCCGAGGACCAGCAGCGCGGCGTCGCTGGACTGCACGGTCAACGCCTGCCCGGCGGGCCCCACTCCGTGCACCGTCTCCACGGCGACGTCCGGATAGCGCTCCTGCCACGGCTTGAGCTGCCTGGCGACGAGTTCGTCGGCGATCTCCTGGGGGAGGCCGGGCGCCGGATCCAATACCGGCCCGCCGAGCAGTGGTTCGCTCGCGGGACCCCAGATCGGCATCCGCGCGACGTGGACCGCGTGCACGGTGAGGCCGTGACGCGCCGCGAAATCGAACGCGAAGCCGGCCGCCTGCGCGCTCTGCTCCGAGCCGTCGGTCCCGAGGACCACCGGTCCGCCCGGGGGCGGCTCCTCCCCGCGGACGACCACGACCGGACGTCCGGCGGTCTTGGTCACGCCGGATTCCGTCGAGCCGAGGACGGCCCTGGTGAACAACCCGGTGTGGGATTCGCCCAGCACGATCATCGCCGCGTCCGCCTCGTCGGCGACCGTGGTCAGGACCTGGTCAGGAGTGCCGTCACGGATGGCCGTGCGGACGTCGAGAGCGGGGTCGGAGCGTTCCAAAGCCTCCGTCATCGAAGCGAGCTGCTCGCGTGCGTGCTCCACTTCGGCGGCCTCGTCGGCGTACACGAGGACCAGGCCGAGGCCGCGTGCTTTCGCTTCGGCGGCCGCCCAGCGCACGGCGCGACGGGCTTCCGGCGATCCATCGAAACCGGTCACGACCGGTCCCGGGCGAGTTCGTCCGGCGGACATGGGGCATCACCTCCGACTTGTGGGTGATACCCGCTTTCGGGGGTCTTCAAGCCACCGATGTTCCCCGCCGGTTTCGTGGCACCCCGTGCCGGGGTACTTCCACATATGACTTCCCTGTCGACGCCCCGCGCGCTTGACAAGAAGCGCGCCTTCTCCGTGTCCTCCGAACATCGGGTGCTCGAAGAACCGCGGGGACGTCTCCAACTGCACGTGAGCAGGCCGACCAAGGGGACCGCCGTCGTCAAGGCGAACGGCGAGGTCGACCTCGGTACCGCGCCCCGGCTGTGGGACATGTTGAGCCAGCGGCTCCACGGCCACGGCGCCACGTTGATCGTCAACCTGTCCGAACTCGACTTCTTCGGCGCGGCGGGCATCCGGGTGCTCCAGCGGACGCAGTTGCTGGCCGACGACGCGGGCACGCTCTTGTTCATCTTCCCCGGCGAGTGCCATTCCGCCCGCCGGATGCTCGACCTCTACGACGGCGAAGGCCTGCACGTCCTGTAGATGTCCTGGTGACACGTCACAAGGGGCGGCCGGTGGCGGCGCGGGCCGAAAGGGCCGCGTTGAGCAACGCGATGTGTTCGAGCCGGGTCGGGTCCAGCCCGGTGAGATCGGCGATCCGGCGCAGCCGGTAGTCGACGGTGTTGGGGTGGACGTGCAGGTCGGCGGCGGTCTGTCGTCGCCCGCCACGGTGGAGGAAGGTCTCCAGCGTCTGCAGGAGTTCTTCGTTGCCGTCCAGGGGCGCGAGCCGGGTGGCCAGCCGGTCGAGGGCGGGGCCGGGACGGGAAAGCTGGTATTCGAGCAGGACGTCGTCGAGCCGGTAGAGCCCGGGCGGCCGCCCGGATCCGGCGGCGACCGCGAGCACGTCCTGCGCGAGCCTCGCCGCGGCGGGCACGTCGGACGGTCCGGCCGCGGCGGTCCCGGCGATGACCTCCGCGCCCGCCGTGCGGGCGACGTCGGCGAGGACCCGCTCCAGCCGTGCCCAGTCGCGTGTGGACAGTTCGTCGGCCGCGGTTTCGTGCGGCAGCAGGGCGATACCGCCCTCGGAAGTGAGTGAGGTCAGGACCGTGCCCCGGATCTGCCGCTCCAGTTCGACCCGGAGCCGCCGGAGTTTCCGGCGGCCGGCGACCAGCGGGTCGACCCCGTTGGCCTCCTCATCCGGATGCGCCCCGACCGACGCCGCGAGGACGATGTAGCACGGCGGCAGGCGCAGGCCCGCCTGTCCGGCCGCGACGTCCGCGGGGTCGCCGTCGAGCAGGGCGGAAAGCACCGTATGCCGCGCCGAACGCTCGTCGTCGAACATCGTCTGGCGCTCGTCGAGGTAACCCGCGCCGACCGCGGGCGTGACGACCTCGAGGTAGCGCAGGGTCAGCGCGTTGACCGCCAGGACGTCGGCGACCTCCTCCGGCCGCGCGTCCGGGGTCAGCGACGCCCAGACCACCTGGATACCGATGTGGTACGCGGTGAGCACGATGTCGATCGGGATGCCCTCTTCCGCACGCCTGGCGGCCGATTCGCGGAGGAAGTCGAGTTCCTCCTGCGACGGCGTCGCCCCGGTGCGGAGGGTGTCGATGAACGACCGCAGGTTCTGCTCGATCACGTGCGTGATGTCGCCGCTGAGTTCTTCGGCGGGGAGCAGGCCGTATTCCGGGATTCTGGAGACGATCTCGGACAGGACGGTCTTCGCGAGCGACGGCAGGACCTCGGTCAGCCGTTCCGCCAGTGGACGTCCGCCGATGCGGAACCCCGGATCCTTGTCACCCGTCACAACCGACCATCATGACAGCCGGGCTGGTCAGCGGGCGAGCGCGTCCCGTGCCGAATCGAGGGTCGGGTGCACGGTGAAGACGGAGTCGAGGCCGAGCAGCGACATCGGGCGCAGCAGGGCCCGCTCCTGGGTGACCATGATGAACGGGACACCCGATTCTTCGGCCTTCGCGCGGATCTGCACGAGGGCGGTGAAACCGGACGAATCGCAGAAGCTCACCGCGGACAGGTCCGCGATCAGCGCCGCGGGGGTGAACCTGAGTTCTTCTTCCAGAGCCTGCCGCAGGCCGTCCGACACGGCGAGATCGATTTCACCGGATACGGTGACGACCGTCTCGGTGGCGGACGTGGTGATCGAGATGTTCAGCGGGGACACGAATCTCCGTGCCGAGCGGGGCGGATCGGAAGCGGGAGCGCGGTAGTCCGTCAAGTTTGACTCCTTGCCGGTACGGGGGACCGGCTGCTGCCCGGTGGACATGCCGGACCCGTGAGAAGGGACCCGGCGGCTGGTGTCTGAACCGCGACGGGGACAACCGTAGCAGCCCCGCGACCCGGCTCGCCGGATGAGCGGTGCCCGGCTGGTCACGGGCCTGTCTCACGTGCGCGCCCGCCGCGCCCCGGTCTCGCCGACCATGACCTCGTCGAGGTCGGGGTGGATTTCGTCGGCTCGATCCCACAGTTCGCCCGCCAGCGCGGCGGAGCCTTCAGCCGCCGCGGCATTGCCGAGGCCGGTGTAAGCGCGCGCGGTTTCGTAGCGGCTGCCGCAGGCTTCGGCGCGGTCCGCGGCGGCACGATAGGCCGGGGCGGCGAGGTCGTGACGCCCCGCGTGGTACCAGGCCCAGCCGATGCAGTTGAGCGCCATCGCGGCGTCGAGGTCCAGTCCGAGTTCGTCGAAGACGGACAGCGTTTCGATGGCGAGCGCGGCGGCTTCGGCGGGCTGTCCGATCGCGGTCAGCACCAGCGCGATCCCGCGGCCGGTGATCGCGGCGTTGCGGCGATTGCCGTCACGGACATAAAACGTGTGAGCCAGCCTGAGGTCCCGAAGCGCGCTGTCGTGGTTGCCCCGGTAGTGCTCGGCCCAGCCGCTGTGCGCGAGCGTCGTGGTTTCACCGTGACCGTCACCGATACGCCGGAACAGCGAGAGCGCTTCGCCGTAACACTCCGACGCTTCGTCCAGGTCGCCGCGATCGACGTGCGCGACCCCCAGGTTGGCCGTGGTGGTGGCGAGCGCCCAGGTGTCCCCGATCGCCTCGGCCGACGCGCGGGCCCAGTGGTGGGTCTCCAGCCAGGGATCCCAGAGTTTGGCCACGAAGAAGAAGTCGCGCAGGAAGAAGGCGAGCTGCCAGCACCTGTCGTGCTCGCCGCGTTCCCTCGCTGTCCTGCACAGGGCCACCAGGCTGGGCCATTCGGTGCGGAACCAGGACATCGCCATCTCGCTGTCGTCCAGCCGGGCCGGCTCCGGGGTTCCCTGGTCGAAAGTGATCTCCGGGACGAAGCGGTGCGGGGTGAGTTCCTTGTCGGCCTGAGCGGCACTGCGAACCGCGAAAGCGGTGAGCCTGCTGAACGCTTTCATTCCGTCCTCCACGTCGGTGAGTACGAATTCGGTCGCGAACGCGCGCAACAGGTCATGGAATCCGTATCGATCGGGTTCTGGTTGGGTGATCAAATGCGCTTCGTGCAGCCGGTCCAGCAAACGATCGGTTTCCCGAAGCGAAAGCGTGCTCAACGCACTCGCGGAATGGATGTCGACGTCGGTTCCGGGATGGACGGTGAGCAGGCCGAAGAGTCTCGACTCGGCGGCACTCAGCTGCTGTACGGACAGCCGGAACGCGGCCGCGAGGGTGCGCTCACCGTCGTCCAGTTCGCCGAGCCGAGCGGCTTCGTCGTCCAGCCGCCGGTCGAGTTCCGCGACGTCCCAGGCCGGATGGGCGCGAAGTCTCGCCGCGGCGATCCGGATCGCGAGGGGGAGCCGGGCACAGCGGCGGACCACCCGGGTGACGGTGTCGTCGGCGGGAACACCGGTGACCGTGGTGAAGAGGTCCACCGCCTCGGCGAGCGGAAGCATGTCCAGGGAGACGTGTTCGGCGTCGTCGAGCGCGCTCAGCCTGGACCTGCTCGTGATCAGCACGCGGCATTTCGGCTCGGCGGGCAGCAGCGGGCGCACCTGGGCCGCGTTGACCGCGTTGTCGAGCACCAGGAGGAGACTGCTGCCGCGAAGCCGGGACCGGTACAGCGCCGTGCGATCGGCGGGATCGGCGGGGATGCGGTCCGCCGCAACGCCGAGCACACGTAACAACCTGTCGTGTACCTCGGTGGATTCGCCGGAGTCATGGCCGCGCAGGTCGATGAACAGGCAGCCGTCGGCGAAGCCGGATTCCAGCCGGTGCGCGCACCGGACCGCGAGTTCCGTCTTTCCGACACCGCCCATGCCGGACACGACGCAGACACCGCCGTCGGCTTCGAGCGCGGTGCGGATCGCTCGCAACTCGGCGGCCCGGCCCGCGAAGGAGGGTGTCGCCGGCGGCAGCCCGGACGGCCGGACGTCCGGCCGTCCCCGGCGCCGCACGGGTTCGCCCGGCAGCAGCGGGGTCAGTTCTCCTTCCGCGCCGAGTTCGGTTTCGCACAAAGCGGCGAGTGCCGGATTCGGCGCGGAAATCCCGGTCTCGACCTTGCTGAGATAACCCTTGCTGTAGTGGGTGCGAGCGGCCAGTTCGGTGAGTGAAAGGCCGGCCGCTTTGCGGCGGCGTCTCAGTTCGGCTCCGAACGTGGCTCTCTCGTTCATCAGCACCCATCCTCGTCGGAGGATCAGTATGGCCGTGTGGACGGTGCCCCGGCAGTGGTTTCCGTCCGGCGGCCGGGTCCACGGACCCGGCCGCCGGTTGCGCGCGCGTTTCATGGTCGTCTTTCGTCCGTGTCCTCAGCCGAACACGAAGCCGAGCAGGGCCAGGATCAGGCCGATGGTGTGGGTCTGCATGGTCAGTCCACCTCCTTTCCGTGCGTGGCGACCACGGACTCGGCCGGGGTCGCGGGCGCGGTTCCCGGTGCGCAGCCGAGTGCCAGTCCGATGACGAGCGCGACCACCCACAGCCAGAAAGCCAGCCGTAAGAGCAGCGAAAGCGAGCACTCGACCTTCATTCCGACTCCTTCGAAGTGCGTGTCAGGGCAGCACTCGACAACGCGAGAAAACCGCTGGTGGGGGTGCTATTCGCCGCGAATTGCGGCGGCTCACCAAGAATGCGTCGCCGGTGAGGGCGCGACAAGGAGTTTCCTGTTTCCCGTCTGGGTGGGAAAGGAAAACCCAAAATAACGATCGGCGATACACCGCCGCGCGCGGCTGGACACGAGCGGCCGGGCTGACGACTATTGACCACCGTGTTCGGACCATTTAGGGGAGGACTGTGTGACCGTGAGCGCTGTGGACCTGGCCGGCGAATTGAAGGTGCTTCGACGGGGCAGGGGACTCGCGGCGCCGCAGCTCGCCGAACGGGCCGGCCCCGCGCTGCGCGCGGTTTGCGGTACGACCGAAGACGACGAAAACGCGGAGATCCGGAGAAGGCTGACCGACTGCCTGTCCGAGTGGACTCGTTCGCTGCCCGATGATCTGCAGACCGCCGTGCTGGCCGCGTTCGGACTGCACCCGGAGGCGGGGAACCCCTTCTACCAGGATCGGGTGCGCTGGCTGGCCAAATACCTGCAGCGTGACGACCGGACGGCGCGCCGCCGTATCGACGAAGGCATGGATCGGCTCGCCGAGGTCGCGGTGGCGTCCACGAACGAATCCGACGAGGCGGAAAAGAGCCGGCCCAGCAGGAGATGGCACACCGAGGAGCTGCGGGTCGCGCTGGCGCTCGACCAGCCGATTCCGGAGGCTTTCGAATTCCGCCGGATCGTCGCGGACGCCGACGACATCTCCGAACTGGATCTCGCCTTGACCCTGACCGACTCGGTCTATCGAGGTGAAGCCATCGGCACCGACGATCTCCGGGTCGACGTGTTCCACGGCGGGCGGCTGGCGGGGCGAGCGATGGAGTCCACTGATCGCGTCGGGCTGGCGTTACGCCTGCCCCAACCGCTTCGGCGACACGGTAAGCACGAAATCGCCTTGCGGTTCAGAGCGGAAATCAGGCATCCGCACTTCGTCTGCGTCCCCCGGCATCCGGTCGACCTGTTCGACCTGCACGTCCGGTTCGCCTCGCCGATCCCGGCGGAAGTCGTGCAACTGGAGCGGGTCTTCCAGGACGACGCGAGTGACGAGGCGGCGCGAGGGTTCGTCCTGACGCCGGACGCCACCGGCGAGGTCCACGTCCAGTTCCGGAACCTGGCACCGGGTTTCGCTTACGGGGTGCGCTGGAGGGTGCCGGACCTCGGCTCGCACGGCTCGGCGAACTGACAGGCACTACTCACGACCTACCTGACCGAAGCGGACGCGGGGGAAGCCGGATCGCCCGTTTCGCCGCGATCGCCCTCGCCGACAGCTCGGTCGCGATGCCCGGAGCAGCGAGGATGGCGTCCGCGGCGCCGTCGACCAGTTCCTGGGCGCGCTGGTCGCGACCGCTGAAGGCCAGCGCGAGACCGAGGTCGAGCCTGCTCTCCAGGGTTTCCGGATGGGACAGGCCCAGGAGCCGGATCTGTGGCCGGAGGATCTCTTCGAGAAGATCCGCCTGGCGGTCGAACTCGCGCAACTGCCCGTGGGCCTGGGCCATGCCGTGCCTGATCCGGTAGAGCAAGGGGTGCTCGCCGCCGAGAACGCGGAGCACGGTCCGCTCGGTCGCGCTCAGCGCACGCAAGGCCTGCTCCGGTTGTCCCAGAACCAGGAGCGCGCGATCAGCCATGGCCGCGACGATCAAGGCCTGCGGGCTCTCCGCGCCGTAGCGTCTCTCCAGCTCACGCAGGTCCGGATCCGCGCCAAGGTCTCGCAGATCGAGGTTGACCGTCGCCTCGGCTCGCAGCAATTCGGCTTCGGTGCATCTCGGGTGCCGCTCCCGTCCGTTCGCGTGAAAGGCCGCGGCCACCTCGGCCGCGACTTGGCCCGCCTGCCTCGGATGGTCGTCGAGGAGCAGGGCGCGCGCGTATTCCAGCAGCGCCGAGGGCAGGAGGTCGTCGCGCACGGGGCCCGGTGGCGCGTCGCGGAGCTCCGGCAGGATCGCGTCGAGCGTGGCGACGGACTCCCGAGGACGGCCGCGGAGGCGCAGCGCCTGCGCACTCGCCACGACCGCGGGCAACCGGTCTTCCGGTCGGCCCGGGAACCGGCCGTCGTACTCGCGCCAGAACACCCGATCACCGGCGTCGTAGTCGCCTTGACAGTCGAAGGCCTGTGCGGCGATCAGTCCGGCCGCGTACCGCTCGCCGTCGGTGCCCGCCAGCAGCAGCGCGCGCCGGGCGTGCCCCTCGGCCTCCGGGTACAGCCCGCAGGCGATCTCCACGCGCGCCGCCGTCGCGAAGTCCGTGCTCGTGGCCCCTTCGGTGGCCAAGATCATGGCGTGGACCTCGCCCGCGGCCAAGGGATCACCGTACTTTTCGTGCGTGGCCGCGATCGGGCGCAGCAGCCGGATCCGGTGCGGTGCGGCGGTGTGTTCGGCGAGACATCGAGCATGCTGGAGGAGGAAGTCCCGGTACCCGGTGCTCTCGTCGGAGAGAAGCCTTAGCAAGGCCTTCGCCGCGGCTTCGGCCAGGCCGCCCGCCTCGGGTCCGGTCTTGGCCACTTCGGCCACGAGCGGTTGAAGCCGCAACCCGCCGTCGACGCAGGAGGCGAAACCCTGTTCCGTCAACTCGTCGACGGCATCGGCGAAATCGCCTTCGACGGCGGATCCGAGCACGTCACGGGCGAACTCGACCGGAAAGGGGACCGGGGCCAGCAGGCCACCCAGCCGGACGATTCCGGCCGCGACCGGCTCGAAGCCCGCCAGCAGGTCACGGATCGCCCGCGGCGCGGTGTCCGGGCAGGTGGCGAAGGCGAGGTCGCCGAGCCGTCCCGGCCAGTGCCGGGCGGCCGAAGCGGCGGCGCGAAGCGTGATCGGATGCCCGCCGCAGCGGTCGAGGAGACGGAGCACGGCTTCCCGTTCGGCGTCGTCGGCCGGCGCGCGGTACTCGCCGAACAGCCGGAGCCCTTCGTCCGGCGGCAACCCGGCGAGGTCCAGTGCCTCGACGTCCCATGAAGAACGCCCCACCCGGCCGGTGAGCACCGTGGACACTTCGGGAGCGGGGAGCATCAGCCGGTCAAGGACGTTCGAGGGGAGGCCCGCCGGAACGTCGTCGATGAGGACGAGGACCCGGTGCCCGGCCGCGGTGAGCCTTCCGGCGACGTGGTCGCGCAGCCGGTCGAAGTCCATTCCGGACAGATCGGCACCCAGCCGTTCCCCGGCCACGCGGGCCAACGCGAGATGGAACTGGGGAAGCATCTCTTCGGGCGCGTGATGCCCGAACGGGCCCAGCCGCAGGACACCGCCGTCGAAGCTGTCATGGAAGAGATGGGCGTACTGCTCCGCCAACGCTGTCTTGCCCACACCCGGCAGTCCGCGCACCATCAGGACCGACCGGGCGCGCAGACCATTGTGGACAGTCCAGAGCTCCCGGTGCCGCCCGGTGATCCGCGGCGGGGGTTGACGTTCTCGCGTCCGGTTCCCGGCGCCGAGAGGCCGGACGGTGTCGGCCACTTTGCGCCGGACTCGCTCGACCAGGATGGGCAGGGTGCGCGGGGTGACCGGGCCGGTGAAGAACGCCGCGTCGGCAGGCTCCCCGGGTGCGATGTGCCTGCTGTCGGCTTCCGGGTTGATGGCGAGTACGCGGTCGGCCGGATCGCCATGACGCGTGGCGGCGGCGAACGCGGCGGTCAGTGCCCATCGGCAGACAGCGCCGGCCGGAAGGACGCGGGAGTAGTACACGAGCACGACGCGCGAGCCGGCGATCGCGTCGGCGAGTTCGCGGGTGACAGGCGCGAACTCGTCGGTGACGGCGCCACGGAACACGCGAAGCCCCGCGTCGCGAAGTGCCGTGCCGATCTCGGCCATCCGCGCCGTGCCTTCAGGATCGGCTCGAGTGAAACACAGGAAGACATCGAAACGATCGGTGTTGTGGGCATCGGACAGGCCAGGGTCGGGATCCGTCATCTGCGCTCTCCCAGTGGTCGTGTCGGTTCGCCTGCGCAAGGATCGATCCGGGAAACGATTTCGCTACCGGTGATCGCGCCGGAACGAAAACTGTCCTTGTTCTGCCGGGCATTTCGGCAACGGACAGAACCAGGACAAGAAACCCCGGGCCGCAACGTCGCCGCCGCGTCCCCCGATTACCGGGCATTCGGACCGTGAACGCCCGGGAGAGAACATGGGAACCGCCACCGGCACCGCGAGCGAGATGAGGAGCACGGTCGATCCGATGTCGACCGTCCACACTCGCCCGATCGGCGATGAAGTCAAGGGCTACAGCACTTTGGGGGCCGCGACGCGCCCGTCGGGGCGGCTGACCAAAGAGGTGCTCGACCCGCTTGTCCTGGCGGCGAAGACCGGTGACCCGGACGCCGTCCACGCGCTGCTGGCCGTCCTGAAGCCGGTCCTGGTGCGCTATTGCCGCGCGAGGATGGGCGGCCGCGACCTTTCCTACCTGTCGGCCGACGACGTCGCGCAGGAAGTGTGCCTCGCGGTCTTCAAAATGCTGCCGGAGTACGAGGATCGAGGCGGTTCGTTCCTCTATCTCGTGCGGGCGATCGCGGCCAACAAGGTCGCCGACGCCTTCCGTATGGTGTCCCGTGACCGATCCGACCCCGTGGCCGAGCTGCCGGAGGCCGGATCGGTCCGCAACGAGCCGGAGAACCACGTGCTCGGCGTCGATCTCGGCGCGCGGCTCGGCAGGCTCGTCGCCAAGCTTCCGAGGGTGCAGCGTGAGGTGCTCGCCCTGCGGATCGTCGTCGGGCTGACAGCCACCGAGACCGCGGCCGCGCTCGGGCTGACACCGGGGAACGTGCGGGTCAAGCAGCACCGGGGGTTGGTGAAGCTCCGCGAACTGATGCAGGAGGAGACCGATGAGTTCTGAGCTCGTGAGTCACTCCAGGACTGAATCACTCCAGGACAGGATCTCCCCAGGCCAGTTCCGGTAGCCACATGGTCTCCGTGGTGCCCGGACGGTGGAACTCCAGCCGGAGCGTCAGCACACCGGTGACGCCGATGTCGATCTTGGCCGGCTTCCCCAGCGCCACCTTGACTTCGGGGGACGGTCTCCCGTCCAGGAGCACCCGGAAGTGTCCGACCTGGAAGGGCTCGGCGGCGTCGTCGAGGACGCCGGCCACCGCGGTCAGCCTCCGGTAGGCCATTCCGAGGTCCACTTCGACGAAGCCGAGCCGCTCCGACGCCCGCAGGACGACGCTGTCCGCGTAGTGCACGTCGTTGATCCGCGCGCCCTCGGTCCGGACGTGGGTGCTGCACGCCCGCCATTCCAGGCCTGTCGCCAGCGAGGTCCGGCGAGGACCGGAAGCGCTCACCGCGCCTCCGCGCCACTGCCCGCGTTCGGGGCGCTGGTGCCGCGCCCTGCCGGTGATCGCGGCGAGCAAGTCCTCCACGCCCTCCTCGGTGAACGCCTCGACCGGGTACCTCGTGGTGGAGAACGGGTTGAGGAAGTTCGGGATGTCCTCGACGGACTGCTGGGGGAACACGACCGGGAGCACTCGTTTGATCTCGCGGCCGAGATCCCGGGTCAGCCGATCGCGGAGCCGTGCCGCTTCGAACTGCGATCCACGTCCTACATCGAACGCCGCCGTTCCCTCGGCGCGACGTTTGTATTCGGGGGAAACGACGACCACCACGAAATTCGCCGTGTCGAGGTGCTTCAACGCCCACAACGACCAGTCGCGGCGTTCGTCGTCGTCCCATTGATCAAGGTGTACTTCGAGGCCGATCCGGCTGTGCAGGAAATCCGCGAAGAGGCGGACCCGCTCCTTGTGTTCCGGTGAATCATGTGCGTAAGTGACGAACACGTGCGGCGCCTCGTTGTCGGGCATCGAAACTCCTGTCTTGTGAAGGGAACAGGCCGTCCCCGGTGGTCGCATTCTTGACGCTCGCCTGCCCGGCCGCACTCATTGTCGAGTGCTTGTCCTCTTTCTGTCTCTTCTGGACTCGCCGATGTCCATGACAGTCCCGTGTGCGCCGCGGTGTCCAGTTTTTGTCGTGTTTTTGGACCTTTTTCGAAGGCGTCACAGGCCCCTACTATCGGGGCTGTCAAGCGGATCGGGGTGCGAAGGGGCGATGGCGCTCGTGTACGAGTACGACGTGTTCATCAGCTATCGCCGAGGTGGGGGCGACGCTCCGGACTGGGTGCGGAATCACTTCCATCCTCGGCTTCAGCGACTTCTGGACGACAATGTCGACTATGACGTCAAGATATTTCTGGAGGACGACGTTCCTGTCGGGGGAAAGTGGCTGCAGGTGGTCCGAGACACCTTGCAGCGTGCTCGTATCCTGATCCCGATCTGTTCCCCGAAGTACTTTCGCGACGAGCGATGCCTCGCGGAATGGCACACCATGGCGAAGCGAGAGGAAATCGTCGCCAGGGATGGTGCGGCGAAGATGGTCCGGTTGATCTACCCGGTGATCTTCAGTGACTCGGAAAACTTCCCCGGCTATGCCCACGAGCGCCAGATGCACAGTTTCCGGAACTGGAACAAGCCGCATCCGCAGTATCAGAACACCCCCGAGTACCTCGACTTCGACCGCGAGATGGAGCGGCTGGTGGAGGACCTGGTGGGGATCATCGCGCAGGCACCGCTGTGGTGTTCCGAGTGGCCGGTCGAAACGCCGGCACCCGAGCCGCCAAGGCCGTCGAAGCTGCCGAGGTTCTGACTCATGCCGGGAACCGTGGTCACCTTCTACTCCTACAAGGGCGGCGTCGGGCGGAGCTTCACCTTGGCCAATATCGCCGTTCTCCTGGCCCGCTGGGGATATCGCGTGTTGTGTTTGGACTGGGATCTCGAAGCGCCCGGTTTGGACACCTACTTCCGGCCGATGATGAGCACGCCTCCGTCGGGTGGCGTCGTGGACCTGATCGACGACTTCCGTGAGGGCAGGCTCCGCCCCGGCGCGCACACCACCCGGCTGACCGGGAAGGTGAAGCTCGACGTCATCACCGCCGGCCGGGCGGACGACGCCTACGTCCGGCGAGTGCAGGATCTCGACTGGGAAGGCCTGTACGAACAGGGTTTCGGCGACTACCTCGAACAATGCCGTGAACAGTGGACGGCCGCCTACGACTACGTCCTCATCGACAGCCGCACGGGGATCTCCGACATCGGGGGTATCTGCACCGCCCACCTGCCCGATCGGCTCGTGGTGCTGTTCACGGCGAACGTGCAGAGCATGAAGGGCGCTGTCGAGATCGCCGCGCGTGCCAACGCCGCTCGCGACCGCATGCCCTACGACCGGCCGCAGCTGACCGTCCTCCCGGTGCTGTCCAGATTCGACGCCCGTGAGGAGTACGCGCGCTCGGAGGAGTGGCGGCGCATCTGTCTGGAAGAGACGAAGGACCTGTTCCGCAGCTGGCTCGATCGCGACGTCTCACCCGACGTGATGTCGCGTCACCTGACACTGCCGTACGTCTCCTTCTGGACCTTCGGCGAGCAGCTTCCGGTGATGACGGAGATCAGCCCGAGCACCGACCAGATCAGTTTCGCGCTGGAAACGGTCGCGGCGGTCGTCGCGCACGACTTCGACCGGACGGACCTGCTCGCCGAGAACCGGGACGCCTACGTCGCCGCCATCCGCGCGGAGAAACGCACGTTCACCTACGACGTCCGGGTCAGTACGACCAGAACGACCATGGATCTCGCCGACGACCTCAGGAAATACCTGATAGAGCTCGGCATCCGGCCGGTGCTGTCGTTGTCCGGAGAACGGTCGATGCTCGAAAAGACCGAGGACGACGCGAAGCATCTGTGCCTGATCGTCGACAGGGAAGTGAGCCGGTGGCAGTCGGCCGAGGTCGAGCTGTTCCTGCACCGCACCCTGGGGCAGGATCGCCGGGTCGTCCCGGTGCTCACCGAGGGCACCGACGCGAACACGCTGCCGGGCTACGTCGGCAACCTGCGGTATCTCGAGTTCGGACCGTCCCGCGGCCCGGTGGAGATCGCCCGGAACCTGGTGGACCAGCTCACCGGGACGACGGCGCTCGTCGAACCGGGTGAGCTCGACGTCGCCGGCGTGCTCCGGCAAGCCACCCGCGCGCGACTGCGCCCGCTGATGTGGGGATTGGTGGACGAGATCGTCGCCGAACTCCAGGTCGCGATCGGCGCGGGGGAGCGCGAGCGGGTCCAGGACCTCGCCGAGGAGCTCATGTCGGCGACACGGGCCCGGGCGGCCGAAGTCGAGCAGAACCACCGCGCCGTGATCCCGCCCGGCACCCGCGCGGCGATCGACTGGGCGGTGCGGACCGCCGAAGCGCGGGTGACGCGCCACGGATTCAGCGGATTTCTCGATCAGTGACAACCAGGTACGGAAGGACCACGGATGACGGATCAATTGGGGCAGAAGCAGACCGCGGCGATGCTCGCGCTGATGGTGATCGCGCGTGAGGTGCCCAACCCGGAACTCCGGGAGATCGTGGGGTTCCCGCTCGACGGTGTGGATCGGACCAAGCTCAACAAGCTCGATCTGGTCGTCAGCGAACGCAGCACCGTGCTCCGCGGCCGTCCCTACGTCCACGAGCTGACCGAGCGCGGCTGGGCTTGGTGCGAGGAAGAACTGAGCGTGGAGGAAGCGCCGTCGCCCCGGACCAGTCTGGGCAGCGCCCTGTACGTCCTGCTCAACGGACTCGGCAGACACCTCCGCAGGGAGAAGCTCCGGCTGGCCGACCTCTTCATGCCCGATGTCGAACTGACGACCGAGGAGATCGAGACCCGGATCCGGATCGCCTACCGCAAACTCTCCGACGCTCCCCGAGATTGGGTCGGGCTGGTGGATCTGCGGCCGATGCTCGGTGAAGTGTCCACTGTGGATGTGGACGCGGTCTTGAAGGAACTCAGCCGGTCCGGGCAGGTCCGTCTTGTTCCGGAGTCGAACCGCAAGACACTTACCGCCGCCGCTCATGCCGCAGCTGTTCGCATCGGCGGTGAGGACAACCATCTGCTCTCGATCGAGGAGCCGTGATGGATCCCCAGGCGGCGCTCGCGGCCCTGCGCTTCGACTGGGCCGACACACCCGACCACGTGTGGCGTGACTCGCCCTACCACGTCGACGGCTTGCACACGGGCGTCCTGATTCAGGTCAGCGCGGGGATCAGGGAGGCCGTCGCCAGCGACGGCCCGAGTCCCCTAGGGCTGGTCCTCCAAGGGAAGAAGGGAGTGGGCAAGACCCACCTGCTCGGACTCGTCCGTAAGCAGACACACGATGCCCGCGGTTACTTCTTCCTCAACGATCTCACGGCGGGTGACGCCTTCTGGGAGGACACCGTGGAGGCGATGCGTCGCGGCCTTTCGCGGCTCGACGGCTCCGGCGTGCCTCAGCTCACCAGTTTCCTCCGTCGCGTCTGCCTCCGCGCGAGCATCGAGGCGAACGTCACCAAGAAGATCCTGGCCGGGCGTAGCTTGTCGAGGGGCGACATCGACACGTTTGTCGACGGCCTGCGAGCCTTCGATCGGGACGTCGCCAGGGAATGCGCCGACACGGCACGGGCACTGGTGCTTTACGCGAGCGAGGACCCGAACAAGAACTACGTCGGGGACGACTATCTCGGCGTGTTCCCGGAGTCGAAATCCGGGGACCGCCGCAAATGGGGTATCCGGTCGGACCCCAAGTCCGCGATGACCCAGGTCAAGAACATCACCCGGCTGCTCGCGCTCACCGGCCCGATCGTGATCGCCGTGGACCAGCTCGACACCCTGGTGGCCCGCTCCGCGGTGGGTACCGAGAATATGCGTCGCAGCGCCGAGGAGGACCTGCTCGTAGCGAATATCGCGGACGGACTCATGGGGCTCCGGGAAGTGACCAAGCGGACCATGACGGTGCTCGCCTGCTTGCCCGGCACTTGGGAACTGCTCAAGAAGAAGGCTACGGACACGGTCCCGGACCGCTTTCGAGAAGCCGAGTTCCTCGGCCGTGTCACGAATGCGGAAGTCGGCAGAGCCCTGGTCGAGAAGCGTCTCGGAGTCGCGTACGAGGCGATGAAGTTCATGCCGCCCCACCCCACTTGGCCGGTATCGGCCGTCGCCTTCGACGGCGTGTGGGAGGAGACGTCACCGCGAGAGCTCCTGAAAAGGATCGTCGCGCACGTCGATTCCTGCGTGCGTGCGGGCCGAATCACCGAGCTGACCACATTCGACGAACGTGGTGTGCGGACGGCAGGGCCGCCGCGGGTGGCGATGGCCGCAGACCGGTTCGCGGAGCTGGACAAACGGTTCGAGGAGCATCGGTCGGAGGCCGACCCGTCGGCACTGCTGAACCCCAAGGTCGAAGACAAGGTGATGCCCCGGTTGCTGTCCGCCGCGCTCCGGGGATGGATCACCGAGGTCGGCGACGACAACATGGAATGGGTCCACGGGGCGAAGAGCGACCGGAACGAGCTGCATGCCTGGCTCACCCGCACGTTGGACGAGACGTCGGACCTGGAGGAACACTGGGCGTTTCGGGCCATCGCGGCAACGCACCCCATCGCCGCGCTTCACCGCTTCCGTAAGGCTCGATCGGCGGCAGGGGTGCGGAAGGGCGCTGAGAACCGCCATCTTGTCCTGCTCCGCAACCTGGAATGGTCGAGAGGGGACAAGACCCAAGAGGAACTCGAAGCGTTCGTAGAGGATGGTGGAAGATCCCGCAAGATGTCCGATGAGGACATCCGCACGTTCTGGGCGCTCGACAAGATGTTCGCCGAGGGAAGCCGGGAATTCCACGAGTGGCTCGTCGACCGGCGTCCCGCCGGCCGGTCGGAACTGCTGTCGGCCATTCTTCCCGAACCCGTTCCCCGGCAAGGATCCGGATCCGGTGAGGAGTCCTCGCCGCCCGCCGACGGGCAGATCACCCTCGGGACCGTGACGGGCAGCGGGAAACCGGTCAGGATCGAACTGGCTGCCTTGCGGAAACACGCCGCGGTCTTCGCGGGTTCCGGTTCCGGGAAGACGGTGCTGCTGCGGCGGATCGTGGAGGAGTGCGCGCTGCAGGGGGTTTCGGCGATCGTGCTGGACCCGAACAACGACCTCGCCCGGCTCGGCGACGCCTGGCCGGAGCAGCCCGAGGCGTGGGGGCCGGACGACGCTCAGCTCGCCAAGCGGTACCTGGCCGAGACCGACGTCGTCGTGTGGACACCGGGACGGGCGGGCGGCAGGCCGCTCGCGTTCCAGCCGTTGCCCGATTTCGCGAGCGTCCTCGACGACGAGGACGAGTTCAACGCGGCCGTCGAGGTCGCGGTGGCCGCGCTCGCTCCCCAGGTGAAGCTGACCGGGAGCACGGCGAAGACCAGCGTCGGGCTCGCGGTGCTGCGGCAGGTCGTCGTGCACCACGCCCGTACCGGGTCCCGGAGCCTGCCGGAACTGATCGGGCTGCTCGAAGACCTGCCCGACGGAGTGAGCACCTTGAACAACGGGAGGAAACTGGCGGCCGAGCTGGCCGAACTGCTGAAGGCCTCCATGGTCAACGACCCGCTCCTGGCGGGTGGTGGCGAGCCCGTCGACCCGGGGCTTCTGCTCGCTCCCGGGGAAGGCAAGCGAGCACGGGTCTCGGTCATCAGTTTCATCGGGCTGCCTTCGGAAAAGCAGCGGCAGAACTTCGTCAACCAGCTCCAGATGGAACTTTTCGCCTGGGCCAAGCGGAATCCGGCGGGTGACCGGCCGCTCGGCGCCCTCTTCGTGATGGACGAGGCGCAGATGCTCGCGGCGTCGGGCACGCTGACGGCGAGCACCCGCAGCACCATCGTGCTCGCCTCCCAGGCCCGGAAGTACGGCCTGGGGCTGCTGTTCGCCACGCAGGCACCGAAGGGCCTGCACAACCAGGTCGTCGGCAACGCGATGACGCAGTTCTTCGGCAGGCTCAACAGCCCGGCCCAGATCGCCGCGGCCAACGAGCTCGCCAGGGCCAAGGGCAGCCCCGTCGACGACATCTCGCGGCTGGAACGCGCCCAGTTCTACGTGTCGGGAGAGGCGTTCGGCTTCCAGCGGATCACCACTCCGCTGTGCCTCACCCACCATCCGGCCAGCCCGCTCACCGTCGAGGAGGTGCTCGCCCGCGCTCGCGACGAAGCCGAGTGAAACTGCAGCACGTACGCCCCGTCAACTTTGCTCGCAGGAAAGGATTTCGCACCATGGCAGGAATCTTCACCGTCCGTCCCGGTGACGGTCAGGACCGGATCCGGGGTCTCGACCGGAGTCTGGGTCAGGTGTTCGGAAAGGACCGGGTCCTCCGGTCCGGTGGCTCCGCGTCCGTCCTGGTGGTGCCGATCGGCGCCGAAGGCCTCGACGACCTCGACGAGGAAGCCCGGCAGGAGATCGCCGAGGCCTTGCGGCTGGGGAAGAAGGTCATCCCCGTGCTCGTCGACGACGCCGACATGCCGGACGAAAGCGAACTGCCGTCCGACCTCGCCGAATTCTCCCGCCTGCGTTACCGGCGGTTCGGTGGGCACACGACGGAGCAGGACATCGCGGGCCTGATCACCGAACTGATCCGGGTCGCCCCGGAACTGGGCATCGGTGTGGTCAAAGGTCTCGAAGACCTGCCGGAGTGGCTCGATTCCTGGCGGCACGAGACGCGTCCCGCGCTGCCCGGGACGCTCCCGGTGCTCGGCAGGGACCGGGAAGTGGACCGGTTGTGCGCGTGGTCGGACGCCGCGCCTTCGGTCCTCTCGATCCATGCCGGCAGCCGGACCGAGGCGGCGGCTTTCGTGGCGACGGCGCTGGCGGCCCACCGGCCCGGTCTGCGAGCGGTCCGGGTGTCCAGCCAGGAAGGCTGGCGGCATTGCCGGAACCTGGACGCTCCTTTCGTCGCCGTGGTGGACGGTGCCGCTGTCGAGATGGTCGAGGGGGACACCGGCGCCGGCCATGTCGTCGTGGTGCGGGGCACGCCGGACCGGAACGGTGCCGATCTCCTGGTACTGCCCGGGATTCCCCGCGACGAGGCGGCCGGGGCGTTCGCCGCGGCCGGTGTCCCGCCCGCCGACGTGAACACCTACGCGGACCTCGCCCGGCGGAGTCTCGGCAGCCTGCGCCGGAAGCTCGCCGTCGCCGGTGATCTCCCGAAGTGGGTGAACCCGCTGGAGCGCGATCTCGCCGCGCCGCTCCTGCTGGTCGGCCGGTGGTCGGCGGGATCGCGGCACGATCTGGACGAGATCGCCGTTATCGCCGGCCGGGAGACCGAGGAGCTCACGGACTTCTTCGTCAGGTCCGAGGCGGGCGACGACCCCTTCCTGGCACGGTCGGGTGACCGGGTGCGGCTCGCGGATCCGCACGACGCCTGGGCGCTCCTCCACTGCCGCCTGAGCGCGCAGGATCTGCGGCGCTGGCACGAAGAGGCCGTCAAGGTGCTCACCGAGAGAGAACCCGGACGGACGTGGTCGGCGGAGCTGAGGCACGGGCTGGCGCGGAGCGCGGCACTGCTGGCCTCCGAGGGGGAGACGACGTTGTCCGGCGGCGTCACGGGCGCCGAGCATGCCGCGCGGCTGGTCCGTGAACTGCTCGGGCGAGCCAACGACGACGCGGACGGGGTGCTTTGGCGCTCGCTCGCCGATGTGCTGCCCTTGCTCGCCGAGGCCGCTCCCCAGGAGTTCCTCGGTGCCGTCGATCGCGCGCTGACCTGCGACCCGTCGCCGCTGAACGACACGTCCGACGGCCTCACCGCGGCGTTGGAAACGGTCAGCTGGTCCGACGACGCGTTGCCGATGGTCGTCTCGCTGATGGCCGAGCTGACGCGGCCGGGGCGGGGGACGGGCGATCAGCCGCTCGAATCGCTGATCACCCTCGTGCAGCCGTGGCACCCGTATCTCGACCTGCCCGGCGGGCAGCGGACGGAGCTGGTCAGGGCGATCGGCCGCCGCTCCCCGGAAGCCGGTTGGCGGCTGGCTCTCGCGCTGCTGCGTGGTCCGGGAGGACACCTCCTCGCGAGTCCGCGGCGGCCCCAGGTCCGGCTCGAATGGACGATCCCGGCGCCGCCGGTGGCCGTCGACGGCGGGCCGGAGTTCGGGGACGGGCTGGTCACCTCGGCGCTGGCCGCGCTGGGGGAGCGGCCTCACCGGTGGTGCGAATTCTTCGAGCAGCTGCCCGAGCTGAACACCGCACAGTGGGACCGCGTGGTGGAAGCCCTCACGAGGCTGGACACCGACAGGCTCACGGGGGACGAACGTCTCCGCCTGTGGGACCGGCTCACCGGCTTGACCGCCGAGCATCGTCACTACGCGGGCGCCGGCTGGACGCTGCCGGAGGAACTGCTGCAATGGCTGGAGTCCTGCGCCGAGATGATCGAGCCCGTGGTCAATCCGGGGCGGCACGGGCTGTTGTTCGGCCGGAATCCGTATCTGGACGGCGGCGATTCCCTCGATCCGGAGGAGCGTGAAGCCGAGATCGATCGCCTTCGCCGCGACGCCGTCGGCGGTGTCCTGCGCGAGCACGGTGCCGCGGGGCTGAGCGCCCTCGCCGCCGAGAGCACCCGGCCCAGGCTGGTCGGAGTCGTCGCGGCGGAGGTGGCCGCGGACGACCTCCAGGAGGACGCGCTCGCGGAACTGGGTCGCGAGGACTGGGCGTCCGGCTGGGCGGGCGAGATGGCACGGTCGCAGGGCGAAGAATGGCGGCAGGAGGTCGCGACGCAGCTCAAGGGGCAGGACAGGCTGGTCGACTTCCTCCTGGCGATGCCCGTGGAGCACGCGCTGGCGCTGTTCGATTCCGCCGACGAGGCGGTCCTCGAAAGCTTCTGGGCGCACGTCGGCCCGTGGCCGCTTCCCGAGGGACAGGAGTCGTCCTTCGTCACGCAGCTCGCGCGGCGGCGGCCGTGGACCGCGGTCAGGGCGCTCGCACTGGGCGCGTGCGCGGCCGAGCCGCCGCCGCTGCCCGCGTCCCTGGTCGAAGAGGTGCTGCTCCAGGCGTCCGCCGACGGTGTCGAGCAGCCCGATCGCAAGGCCGTCGTGGGGGTGGGCCCGCTGCTGGACCATCTGGTCGAGGCCGGGGGCTCGGACGTCGGGGTCGCGCGGCTGGAGCTGCGGTTCCACGCGGCGCTCAAACACCGCCGGAACCCCCGGAGCCTTCAGCGGATTCTCGCCGAGGATCCCGGCGCGTTCGCCGAGCTCTGCACCCGGATCCATCCCGAGGACGACGGCACCCCGAGTGTGGAACTGGTCAACGCGTGGCTCGTGATCTTCGAGACGCGCACCATGCCGGGTGGAACCGCCTCCGGCCTCGACGGCGCCGCGCTCAAAGCCTGGGTTTCGCGCGCCCGCGCCGAGTTCGCCGAGCGTGGCCGGGCCGAGTTCGGCGACCGGGCGATCGGCACCGTGCTGGCGAGCGGATCGCCCGTGCCGGACGGTGGCTGGCCGCCGGAGCCGGTCCGGGACGTCCTCGATGTCGCCGACGGCGGGCATCTCCGGGAAGGCTTCGCCCTCGGCCTGACCGTGCAGGACGGCGACTCGCGGGAGCTCGCGGAGCGTCATCGTGGCTGGGCCCGGCGGATCAACGTCGGCTGGCCGCGCGTCGCCACGCTCCTGCGTGAGCACGCCGACGACCTGGCCCGGCGCGGATAGCGGTCGACGTCGCCCGTGTGGAGGGGCCGAACGGCTCCTCCACACGGAGTGCCTCGTAGGCTGAAAGCCACACACGTGGACGGGAGGCCGAGGTGACCGGGACGACGGCCGAGGTGATGGCCGAACTGGCCGCCCTCGATGATCCGCGCGCACGCCAGGTGAACGAGAAGCACGGTGACGACCACGGGGTGAACCTCGGCAAGCTGCGTGCGCTCGCGAAGCGGCTGAAAACCCAGCAGGAGCTCGCGCGCGAGCTCTGGGACACGGACGACACCGCGGCGAAACTGCTCGCGCTCCTGATCTGCCGTCCGAAGGCGTTCGAGGCGGGCGAGCTGGACCGCATGGTGCGCGAGGCGCGTACCCCGAAGGTGCACGACTGGCTCGTGAACTACGTGGTCAAGAAGAACCCGCACGCCGAAGAGCTCCGCCTGGCCTGGTCCGCCGACCCGGATCCCGTGGTCGCCAGTGCCGGCTGGGCGCTGACCACCGAACGCGTGGCGAAGCAGCCCGAGGGCCTGGACCTCACCCGGCTGCTCGACGTCATCGAGGCGGAGCTGAAGACCGCGCCGGATCGGCTGCAGTGGGCGATGAACCATTGCCTGGCGCAGATCGGGATCGAGCACGCGGAGCACCGTGCCCGGGCGATCGGCATCGGGGAGCGCCTGCAGGTGCTCAAGGACTATCCGACCCCGCCGAACTGCACGTCACCGTTCGCGCCTGTCTGGATCGCCGAAATGGTACGACGCCGGCAAGAATGAGCTTCAGCCGAGCGCGTCCGCTTTGATCGCTTCGAACTGGGCGCCCATACGCGCCGCCAGTGCCTCCGCCGCCCGCAACGGCCGGACCATCACCTTGAAGTCGGTGATCTTGCCGTCTTCGTCGAAGGTCAGGAGGTCGCACCCGTTGATCCGAAGCCCGTCGACGGTCGCCTCGAACTCGTACACATGGTGGGCGCCGTCGTGGATCTCGCGGACGTAGCTGAAGTCCTCGAACACGCGCAGGACCCCGCGCAGGATCGCCGCGGTGATGGCCTTTCCCTGGTAGGGCTTGAAAGCCACCGGGCTGGTGAAGACCACGTCGTCGGCGAGCATCGCCTCGATCGCGGCGGCGTCCTTCGCTTCGACTGCCTGACGGAACGTGGGCATGACGCTCTCCTCATAGTCAACTTGTTGAGTAGACATCGCCGAGCGTAGGTGATCGTTTCGTGCCTGTCCATCAAAGTGACTAATCAACTTTGCGACTAATCCAGCCGGTGGCTATCATCGCTGCATGGCGTTGCGGAACGCGATCCTCGCGATGCTCTTGGATGGCGAGTCCTCGGGCTACGACCTGGCGAAGGGCTTCAACGCGTCGGTCGCCAACTTCTGGACCGCGACACCCCAGCAGCTCTACCGGGAGCTGGACAAGATGGAGTCGCAGGGCCTCGTGGCGGCCAGGGTCGTCGAACAGGAGCGGCGCCCGAACAAGCGGCTCTTCTCCTTGACCGACACCGGCGCGACCGAACTCGCCGAGTTCACCACGCGCGCACCGAAGCCGACCGCGATCCGTGACGAACTGCTGGTGCAGATCCAGGCCGTCGAGGCAGGCGACGACGAGCGGATCCGGCACGCTGTCGCCGACAGGATGGCCACCGCCGAAACGAAACTCAAACGCTTCGAACGCCTCCGGGATCGCCTGCTCGGCGAATCCGCCGAGGCGGAGTTCCTCGCGACCGCGCCCCGAGTCGGCCCGTATCTGACCCTCGCCCGCGGGATCGCGTTCGAGCAGGAGAACATCCGGTGGGGCGAACAGGTTCTCGCGGTGCTCGACCGGCGGGCGGCCGCGGGTTTCGGAGGTGATCGGCGTGGCTGAGCGGGAAAAGGGCCCGGCGTTCCGTCAGGTGGTGCTGGACTGCGTCGACGCCCGCGTACTCGCGGAGTTCTATCGGCGTCTGCTGGTGTGGAACTACCGTCCGGGTGACGAACCGCCTCGGCCCGGTGCCGAGGACAAGGACTGGCTGGTGCTGAGAAACCCGGACGGTGGGGCGCAGCTTGCCTTTCAGCAGGTCGATCGGCTGGAAGAAGCGAGCTGGCCGGACTCTGGGCCGGTGCCTCAGCAGCTGCACCTCGACCTGACCGTGGACTCGGTCGAGGAGCTCGAGGCGCAGCACGCCCGGGTCCTCGAACTCGGCGGGCGGCTCCGGTTGGACCGCAGCGATGACCCCGAAGAACCACTGCGCGTCTACGCGGATCCGGCGGGGCATCCTTTCTGCATCTTCGTCGCCTGAGGGCTCTTAGGCCGAAAGCCAAAGGTGGCGTGTCGGCCTCGGATAGAGCGGGAGATTCTTCGTAACGACCACCCCCGGGCCGACACCTCGCCGCCACGCTGGTGTCGCGAAAGCCACTTTCGCGACACCAGACCTGGATCCACCGATGATTGTGGTGAGTTGATCGTGTCGTAGGCGCGCAGATGCCCTCTGACTTGGGACGATTGGTCTTGCGACAGAACAATTCGGACCGAGTG